>PBMO01000017.1 GCA_002722595.1 Methanobacteriota archaeon
AGAACACCTTCGAACACGTATGGCTGAGTGGCGAAGAGAGCCTGTCATCAACCGAATAGAGAGACCTACTCGTCTCGATGCAGCACGCCGTCTGGGCTACAAAGCAAAGCAGGGTGTTGTTATGGTTCGCACTCGAGTTCGCCGTGGTGGCCTTCGCAAGTCGAAGATTAACATGAAGCGTAAACCAAGCAAGTCTGGTATGCTTAAGATTACAATGGGCAAAAGCATTAAGCGAATTGCTGAAGAAAGAGTCGCTCGCAAATTCCCTAACCTAGAGGTCCTCAACTCCTACTGGGTTGGTGAAGACGGAAAGAACAAGTTCTTCGAAGTAATCATGCTTGATCCTAAGCATCCTTCAATTCAGAACGATAAGCAACTTGGATGGGTCGCAAAGAGTCGCCACACAGGTCGTGTCTATCGTGGAAAGACCAGTGCTGGAAAGCGTGGCCGTGGTATGCACAAGAAGGGCAAGGGAGCTGAGAAGGTCCGCCCATCCATCCGTGCTAACCTAAACCGTGGAAAGTAATCCAGTTTTGGCCCAAGGTTGATGGGCAGCCCAGTGTCAGGCAATTCTGATGGGCGAAGCAGTCGCATCAGAACTTCGAGGTATGCCGGTCATCTTACCGGATGGCAGATATCTTGGGACAGTTCATGACACAGTTGTCGATTCCGATGAGTGGAAATGCACTCATATTTTTGTTACGAATCCACCCGAAGACATCGTCGAAGGTCGGATCCATGTAGCCATTCCATGGAGATGGATTCGCGGCGTGGAAGACGTTGTTTTACTCCGATGGTTTCCACCCACACCTATTCCTAAAGAACCAGTGAACCCTTGAAATGTGATGGGTAACCCCGGTTAATCAGGCCGCTACCTGTGAAAGCGGGTGCCGATCTATTGAATCGCGAGGTAAATGCATGTTTGAATTACATGTGCTGGGCACATCCAGTGCAAGGTTTGCCCACGGCCGTTCTGTTTCCGGTTCAGTGATTAATACGCCTGGGGGATTGGCCCTAATTGATTGTGGCGAAGGTATGCAAAATAGAGTCATAATGCACAATCGGAATTTGAAAAAAAGTGGAAGAGATAATCGGACCAGACTTTCACGTATACGTGCAATTTTCCTAACGCACGGACATTTAGATCATTCTTGGGGTGTTCTTCCACTATTGCAAACCCTAAATTTAGATGGTCGTAAGAACCCTTTGACAATAATTGGCCCAACAACTCATGAGGCAATGGAGTGGGCGAAAAATCACCCAGGAGAAACTCCGCCAATAGAATCCGATATTTCCCCAACAGATTTGGCAATTCTATTCTCTCAGTGGCAAGCAATAGGTGCCAAAGACGAGTTGTCCTACACAATCAATTGGGTCCCCATAATCATAGACCGCGATTTGCCTTTCACCTGTCCAGAACAACCACTTGATGGAGTCAATGTTACAATTCTACCAACTACACATGGAGTCCCATCTTGTGCTTATCACTTTGAAACACAACGAAAACCTCGATTCAACCGCGAAAAGGCGGAACAATTGCAGCTTTCTGATAGCCAAATTTCTAGGTTGGCTTCCGGAGAAAATATCGACCATGGGGGCAACGATTTGAGAGCAGAAGATTTCCGTTCCGAAACACGACCTAATTGCAGTATTGTAGTGAGTGGGGATACTGCATTTGGTCCACCTGGATTCGACATTAATCATCTTCCAAGCCCTCCCAATTTACTCCTACACGAGTCTACTTTCACATCTGAAAATCAGGAGAAAGCAACTCAGTATTTCCACTCAACCGCTACAGATGCTGCAAAACATGCCAGTAAATGTAAGGCAGGAGTTCTTGCCCTCACACATTACTCAAGCAGAATAGAGCGTTTATCGCCATTGGTTAGTGAAGCAAGAGAGCACTTCTCTGGCCCCGTTGCCGCAACCAGTGATGGCGATTGGTTCAGAGTGGATTCAGATGGGAAAGTCACTCACTATGTACGCATAGAAGAAGGCTGGAATCAGATGATTCTTTGATACACTGGCATGGGCGACCTTCAAAGGTAAGCGAATCGAGCGAGTGGATATGCGCCTTACGAGTTCGACCTTGTTTGTCGTCAGTTTGTTGTTATTATCTACAATTCCATTTAGTTCAGCATCCCAAGGCCGTTCTACTGTTTGTAGTTCAACAGATCTATCATCAATTCCTGATCCAATTATCATTAATGATCAGAGTTGTGAACAAATTGCTCTAGGTATACTACAACCTGGCACCATCGTAGAATTCGAGGTAACTGGCGATGTCAATTTTGATTTCTTAGTATTCCGTAATGCTGCACTCCAGGTATATGCAAATGATCAATCCTATCGGTCACCGACTTATTGGGCTGAAGACACAGTATTCGAGGACATGGTTGGCTCTGCTCGCTGGCATTGGACAGTTCCTACCGATGAAAGTGAAAAGAATTGGTGGGTTGTTCTTGATAATCTCGCACATCCAAGTGATGATGGAGAAGGTGCTCAAGGTGGCACATCAGTTCAGATTAATCTAGATATTTCCTTCCCCACTCCAAATTATTGGAATCTGTATGATGGATTAGTTCAATTGCCGGTGAACGATCACAGCAAGCTTATCGATGAAAATTCACTAATTCTCGATGAAGGGACTCAAGTTGAGATTAGCGCCATACCTATGGATGGGAATCCAGATTTGTTTATTTTGACAGAAAGTCAGCGGGCGGGGTATCTTGATGGTTCTGCACCAGAATTCCGAGTTAATGGTGCGGATTTGCTGGACATCACTACAGAGGGTAGTGTAACTTGGACGGTTGATTCAGAACATGCAAATCAACCTCTGTACATTTATGCGGATAATGAACAAGGACCAACAGGTGGAGGAGATGGCCAAAGCAATGCTAAATTCACAGTCATCATCAATTTGCTACCAGTTCTTAATGCAACAATTTCTTCCGACTCTCCATCTTATACAATTGGCGATTTTATCGATGTTGGTGAAACAATTACCCTTTCTGCTAATTCGACCCCCAACCTTTCCAGCCAGATAGATACAACTCAGTTTCAATGGGATCTTGATGGAGATGGTCAATTTGAATTCACAGGTTCTTGGGCAGAAGTTGATTGGCCAACAGAGGGTTCTAACACCATCCATTTGAGAGTCAATGGTGTCGATGGTCGCACCGATACATCTTCAATCACAATTGATGTTGATGATGTAACAGATCCGGTTGCGATAATCAATGGTGGCAGCACTATTGTGCGAGGTTTTGGAGAATCGTTTACCCTCACTAGTTCATCTACTGACAACTTCGGAATAGACCGCGAAGAATGGTGGGCAGATGGGATTCTTGTCCAGAACAACAGTGGAACAGGCAATACTTTCACTTACAGTTTTGAATCAGATGGAAATCATTCAGTAGAACTGAAGTCGTTTGACCTAGCAAATCGTCATTCTACGGTCACAGCATCAATACTAATTCAAGATCGAACGGCTCCAATTCTTGATGATATATCAGGCCCTATTGAGGTCAAACAAGGGGAAGAAAATTCTTGGAGACTAAATGCCACTGACGATGAATCTCCAACACTGTATTGGGTCTGGGATTTTGATCTCGAAACAGATTCGGACGGTGATGGTGATTCGACCAATGATATTCAAGCAGCAGGTGATCTTGTTTCATGGACATTCAACAAGGGAGGAGACTATTCGATAACATGTACAGTTACCAATGAACAGGGTATTTCTTCATCTCGTGAAGTAAATGTTTACGTTGAATCTGAGCCTAAATCGTCTAGTTCATCTATGGAAATGATTTACACAATTGGTGGTGTTTTGGGAGCCCTAGTTATTGTCGCTGGAATTGTTGGAGCCATCCTATCAGTGAGAAGGCGCCGCGCTCATCAAAGTATGATGCGGATAGAAGCCGAAAGAGCGGCATTAGAAGAAGCAGAGGCGGCTAGAGAACCCACCCACGAAGAGCAGCTTTCAATGTACCAAAGTCGTAACGAAAATACCGGTTTTCAACGGGCAGGAAGTGGAGATGAAATGGCAGAAATTGCAGGTGTGGGTTCGTCCTATGGCGGCCAAAGACCCGCTACAAGCGCACCTGTACAGAATGTATCTGATGATGCACTATTAGCAGCATTTGTTGAAGAGGACGAACCACAACCTGAAGAGATATCCAAACCAGAACCAACTCCTACAAGCAAACCTGTGGAATCATCAGGCCCTCAAGGAAGTGTCATCGCCAGTGGGATTCAGTTACCTGATGTTATCACACGAACAAGTTCACCTAGTGAAACCAAACCAGAACCAGTTGCTCAGATTCAACCCCAAACCACTGAGGTAACTGGGGTCTGCAAATCCTGTGGACAACAATATGCAGTGGATATGCCAGTTGGAGTGAATCAAGCAAGGGTAGATTGCCCTAAATGTGGGGAACCGGGCATAATTAGCCGTTAATTTCACTTGAAGAATAGCCTTTCTTACGCGCACAAGGGTCGAAGACCCTTTAGAAGGAGTTCGGAGCAGTTTGGTTACATGGGAGACAGCCCGCGCCTAATTCTTGGTGCGCCCCGGACCCGGGATCGCACAGGATTAGCGATGGTTTTGATCCTAGTATTGCCCCTCTTGAGTCCCTTGGCTGCAGTTGAAGCTGCACAAATAAAGGCCGAGGATTTCGGAATAATTGCAGAATTGAATGAAGTATTGGATGCCCGTGATGAAATGCTTGACAGCAATCAAATCACACTCCAAGCAGAAAATGCACTTTCCCCAGTCCGAAACGGAGTGAGATCATTGGGTTCAGAGGATGCACTTACTCAAATTGATGTAGCACTGGATGGGTTGCAAATAGAATCAACAGCCCCCGAAGAACCAAATCATCCCAAACCAGTTGACATTTTAACCAGTCAAAATGATGTTACGCAGGATGTTTTCGTAACTTCAGTATTCAGCACAATTTTAGAACTCACAGAATATGTGATTTGGACCGATTATCGTGCAATTAATGATGGCCCAACTTATCAGAACCATCAGAAAGTTGATTTTTCATCCAATCTCCTGAGTTTGTTTAGTCAAGATCCTTTGATGCACGACATTGACATTGATGGGAATGGGGTCGATGATATTCGAGTTGGCATCACCATCTCATTTCAGCCCACACCAGGTAATGGATGGGGACTTAGTGGTTCACCACCAACTCAATTATGGATTGAACCAACGATTGAATACCGCGTAGAAGTCATCGATATCAACAATCCACTTTGGAATCAAATGGAATCATTGGAAGTATCTCTAATCAAAGCCTTCGCATATGGAATTAATCTCGGAGGGATATTGGATGAAGGTGGAGAATCTTATCTCTGGCTAATTGATTCTCATTTCACAATACCTCCCACTGATTGGGCACTTCAGGTTGGGTTTGAGAGGTTCTGGTTTGATATCTCAAATGCAGGCACTGAGTTGATTTCAGCATTGGTTTTACTTGCTTCAGGTATTACATCTGGTGGAGGAGTAAATGCTGATGACACTGGAGTAACCATCGCTGCACTCTCTGCCCCAATCTCAATTCAGATTGATAATGGCGGTCAAACAGATTGTCCATCTCATTATGAGCCGAATGCACACCATTTCAACCAATCATGGCAGCATGATTGTCGGGTAGGCATTGGATTTGGTTATGCCCATTTTGCTCCAGAGGAGAACAATGTCCGTGAACTATGGGAGTTAGAGTATTTGGAGGTAGGCGTTCATCCAGAATCAACAGAATACAGTTTACCCTCAATCGTAGATTTGACAATACGTACAGATAATGTTCTACCTACAGGTTCAGGCAATATTGGTGAGGATGGTTTAACGACAATTGAATATTATGCTGATGAAAGAGCCGATTTATGGCTGCATTTCTATGAGAACAAGAGCAACTACAGAGAGAGTGCTTCCGAACCTTATGGAAATGTTTCAGAGACATTGGTATGGCTTCGTGGCATGCCATCTGGAACACTTTCTCCGCTGGAAATTGAACGATGTTTCCAAATGTTGGGTAGTGCCTCACAACCTGAATTACCAGGTCAGTTACCAACCCGACTTTCCTTGATACTTGGAATCAAGAATTTCACACGTGATTCTACACCTAATGTAGACGATCCAACGCTACCAATTAACCCTCAAAACCCTCCAAATACATTGGTTCTCTTACGTTCAACCCAATCTGTTTCTTCATTAGAATACGTATCTTGGTTCCTCAGAGAAGGCGTAGAAACAGATCACAGAATGACTCGAATTGACGCTGCAGCTTTACCCACAGGTTTGGTGCTGTATGGTGACTTCTGGCTTGGTGGCAGTGAAGAGCAAGAGATTGGTAATGCCGACAATAGTCTGGACATTTTTTCAAGATTATTGGATACTACAATTCTGACAGTAGTTGATATTTTCATTGAGATTTCAAATGTAATCAATAGTATCCCAAATGCATTGGTTGATGTCATCAGTGGCAGCACTGGAAGTGCTTCACAAGGCACTGCAATTCATCTGGAGATGTTCAATCACTTTGAAGTTGGACGTCAACCCATGCCAGTTGGCTCGCTAAGTTTAGTAATGGGCTCCAGTGATGTTCCGGTTGGTTTAGGGCCACACATGCTGTTGGCTGATGACAAATCGACAACAGAAGTTCAGGGTAGAAATGGTTCAAATTCGAAATTGGTACCAATTGCATTGAGTCTACATCATGAAGGATTACATTCGCTACATATTGTCGACGACGCTCAAGCCGGAACACAGAGATTAGAGTTCGGAGCAAATGGCGGTGGACCATTGAGAATATTATTCTTGGAACACACAGATGATGAGAATGGAGCAATTGATATTCCAACGAGTGATTTCCAATATGTATTCATTTCAGATCATCCAGCATCTTTAGTCGTCGATGTATCTGCACAGGAACTGGTATTCAATTCAGATCGAGATATACCTGAGGTTGTTTATGCTGGTCGCGAGGGTCAGCAACGCCAAGTATTGGATATCGATACTATGCCAGGAAATTTCACAATGGAAATCGGTGATGACGTATCGTGGCTTTCCCAATCTCCTATCGGGTCAATTTCATTGATGATATCAAATGCAACAGATCCCAAAACGATGGATGGAGACCACTTCCTTTTCATGCAAGACCTAGATGCAGGTGAGGCGACACTCTCTACTAGAGTACATGGAATAACTGAAGTTGGCTTCTTGGGAGCAGAAGAGCCTGGTGCACCCGGCGAGGCGGGTCGCGGTACAGGATTCCTCGTAGGTCCTGGTGATTCACCCTTCCGGGCAGTCATTGTTGATGAGACCGAACACGAGTCCCCTGCAGATGGAATAACGGCCCATGTTCTAATCGATCCATTGCCTGCAAATTTATCACTTGAGGTGCCCCAAGGAGGAGTGGGCGATGATGATTCATTGAATGTCCCTGAGTTCACTAAAGATGAGGGACTTGCAGGAATTGCATTTTTCTTAGCAGGCTTTACTGATTTTGGAGAGAGTGTAAATGCTATGCTTGGTGAGATGGTAACCAGTGTTACTGGTGGAGCGATTGAAGATCAAAGAACAGATTTTTCTTTTGGAGTAGAACTACAGGCGACAGAGAACTTCGATTTGGTGGTTGATGCCCGTCAAGGTCGAATGCCCTTGGAAGAACCAGAGTGGCTGCATGGTATATCGATGGAAGCAGATTTGTCTGCAGATAATCACACAGCATTCCATGCCCGTATTTGGTTACCAGATTTGGCCCCTCACATAGATCTTTCAGTGGACTATCAGAATTTGTCTGTAACTGATCGATGGGAAATCGGGATTGAATTGAATGGATGGGTACCTGCCAATCCAGAATTCATGATTGAAGTAAACAATTACAATGGTAGGGATTTGAATTTCTTGATGCTTGGTTTCCAACCAGGTCAAGCTACAGACATCAAGGTCGAAGCAGAAATCACAACAGATTACCGGCCAGTTGTTCCTCAGTTGACTATGTTTAGTAACTATCAAATGAGCGTAGCATTAGATGCAATTCATGCAGTGGTATTGGATCGAAATGAGTGGGCAAGATATGAGTTACTTTTGCAGGGCATCCCAAAGGAATTGGACATGACTGCTTCACTTGGCTCAGTGATAACTGTTGGAATGGAAGCAGATGATTCAGAAAACACAGGTCTATCTTTAGATTCTCTAATGCTGGAAATGAAACGATTCAATGATGGTAAATGGTGGCCGGCAACGGTTTTCCTTCACGAGTTACCCGCACAAATGAATCTCACAACAGCGCCTTCAGAAATATTTGACATTACTCAACCTATTAGTTTCCAAGGCATGGCTACTCTAATATTTTCATCATCATCTCCTGGAATGGATTTGTTCATATCTACTACAGGTCGTTCAGTGGACGTCCGTGGTGATTCACTGTTGTTGGCAGATAATTTAGCCAGTCACATGAGTATTGAACCGACAGAGGATTTCGGATTGAGAATCACAAGTAGTGGAGAAGGCATAGGTCGTCTGTATCTCCGTCAAAGCGACGTTCCTGCTGAACCAGGGATTTGGATTGATCAGTTAGAAGCAGCGGGTGAGAACCTCAAGAGCGCTACAATTCACATGACATTTGTTGGTTATTCTTACTACACATATCCAGTTGTTAAGGTGGAGGACGTTCGAGGTGGCCGAATTATTGCAAACGCTAGGGCCTACGTCGATGTTTCCACGGTATCCGAATACTATGGCACGCCCATAGATGCAGGCAATCTGACATTAGATGGTAGAGCAGTATTAATTGACGCACAAGTGACTGGTGGAATACCGTCTGGTACTACAATTGGTGTCAACGGATTGGCATCTGATCTTTCTATACTGAACATGATGGGTGTTGAAGCATCAACGACCCATTATCTGATACCCGAGCCTCTTACATCGGGATTATTGACCATATTTGCAACAGTTACGGGGTGAGAGTTTGTCTGATGATGAAGAGATAGAAGGCATGTACACCCTTGTTGGGGATCCTGAAAACCCTGATTTACAAGAGGCTGATGAAAAATCAGTTAGCTTGACGGATAGGATACGGAAATTGCGTTCAAAAATGCGTTCGAGTGAATTTACCCCTACAGAGGAGCAAAAAGAAATCGCTGACGAAGCCTACGAACGAGCGTTAGATGTAATCCAAAAAGTCACTCCACTCAGAGTAGTATTTGCTTCGGTATTCATGGCTGCCTTGATGTTCAGTTTGTTTGCGGTAGGGTTCTGGGTAGTTCCTCGTGATGCAGTGGATGTAGAAGTCATCTACAAACAGGCTGGCCCAGGACATGTAGTTCTAATGCAGGTTCACAACTATGGAAGCCGACCTATAGCGAATGTTGAAGTTGATGCCTCATTCATTAATGAGGACGGAGAAGTCCTCAATTCAACTGAATTTAGAGTGGCATCGCTTCTTGCCCACACATCCATTGCTGGTGATGATTTAGAAATCATAGTGACTGGCGAAACAAGATGGGATATTTACACGATAAACATCACTTTAGATTATGACAACTATGATGGTGCTGTATCACCCCAAACATGGAGTCTGCAAGTTGGCGAATATACTTCTGAAATGCATTTGCTCGAAGCAGACCGACAGTGGCTCTGAACGACACCGTAGGTGTCGTCATAAACAGGCAAGATAGAAAACGGAACAGGTTCCCCACACATTGGGGAGCCTTATGCAGTATCGACTAGCAGCCTGCATTCTGGCTATTCTCCTGCTATCTAGCGCGTCTCCTTTGGCTCAACAAAACCACGTCGTGCAACAATATGATGAAGATGAATCGGTTGGCATTGAAAGAATAATCATCACTCCAGATCCAGATAGTATAGGTTCAGCACATCCCTCCGCGAGTTGGGACGGCGATGAACGAGTTCGTGAAACAGTGGCCGATACTCATCTTGGCCGCTTTGATGTAAACGGTTTGCAGTCAGACATTCAAGTTCCGGAAATATTGGCAGATATCCGTCCAGATTTGGCCTTAGTTCTGATTGATGGAGAAGTTGGTCTTTGGTCAGCTAGGTTGGCAATTAGTGAATTGCCAGGGATTGAAATTCGTGCACATATACCACCCTCTGGATTCCTAATTCAGGGCCATCCTCAAATGATTTCGGCAGTGCTGGATTTACCTCAAGTTGAAGCATTACACAATCTTCCTTTAGCATTCGTTGTCGATCACAAATTGCAAAACCTAGTGGCAGACACTGCTCAATTGTCCCTTACATCCGAACCCTCCACCGCTGTAGAATTGTCAGGTTGGCGCTTAGCAGATTTAGGCACACCACAAGATCATGTTCGATTGTTAGGTTTATCCGGTGATTTGGATACTCTAGCTGAAGAGTACCTCGAGAGCCACAAACCCATTGATTCAGGCCGTCATCTAGGCATCATTGGTTTAGGTGAAATCGCAACAGTTGCCGCTAACCCAGCCTTATCTTGGTTAAGTCTAGAACCGATTCTCAGTATTGATAATAACAAAGCAGTTGAGCATATGCGAGCTGACGATGTATCCAACTATTTTGTTATTGGATTGAATGGAAGTGGTCATTCAATCACGGTCGCAGATTCTGGTATTGATCGAGATCATGGCGATTTTAATGGCCGCATTGATCACGTTGAATCAGTAATATGGGGTGATAGCTCAACTGAGGACATGCATTCAGGCCATGGTACACACGTTCTTTGCACTGTACTGGGCGATGCTAGTAGAGGTGGATATGCAGGCGTTGCTCCACAAGCAACTTTGCGATTTCAAGCGATGGAAGACGATAGTTCTGGAGAGTTTGGAGGCGTCAGTATGGACACATTAGTCCGTAAAGCGTACGAAGGGAATTCATACATTCACACAAATTCTTGGGGAGCAGGTTCATCCTTTGGAGAATACACAACCAGTAGTGAGGATGCCGATAGTCGGACGAGCCGCTATGATCAATTCTGGTCGTACAATGGTATGCTGGTACTTGTTTCAGCAGGTAATGATGGTCCCAATTCAGATACAATCACTCCACCAGCTACAGCAAAGAATGTAGTCGCAGTTGGTAATCACCATAACCGCGGCGGCGGTGCTCCAGATTTATTGTCGGATAGCAGTAGCAGGGGGCCAACCGACGACGGTCGAATCAAACCAGATGTCACCGCACCAGGTTCTTGGGTCCGTTCATGTAAAAGTCAAGACGCTTCAGATACTGGTGGTTCTACATGGGATAATCAATGGTACATTGAGTATAGTGGGACATCTATGGCTGCACCGAATGCAGCCGGAGCGTCTTTGTTAATCCGCGAATATCTGATGGAGGTTGCAGGTCGCCCATCACCTCAAGGCGCACTAATCAAGGGTATGCTGATTCTAGGTGCTGAAGATGAAGGAACTAGAGATATACCGAATATGAATGAAGGATGGGGCAGAGTCAATCTGGCAAACTCACTGATTCCGGGTACAGATACAGGGGTTTGGGTTGATGATAGAAACACCGTCCGTAGTGGTCAAACTCGTGAATATGAGTTCAATCTAAGCCGTGGTAACACTCCATTCAAGGCAGTATTAACTTGGTCTGATTACCCAGGAAGCACATTTTCCAATATTCAATTACAAAATGATCTAGATATGGTAGTGATTTCCCCAGATGGTACCACCTACAAAGGGAACGATTTCTCTAATGGACGTTCAACTACTGGTGGTGACGCTGATGATATCAACAACGTAGAAGTCGTGCTAATTGACCAAGCAGCGGCTGGTGTTTGGACAGTCCGAATCACAGACGTCGCCCATGGTGGGCAACGTAGTGATCAACCATTCGCATTGGCAGTTCGCGGAGCAGGTGTCAATGATTTACGTAGTGACCCTGTGCCTATCGCATCCTCCTTCCAATTATCAACAGCCATTCCACAGGTGAATGAAGAGTGTCAATTTTCAATCCAAATCGAAAATCAGGGCGGGGGATCTGCGGATGGATTACTGATTGAAGCCATTGCAGGGACCCAGAATCTCGGCACAGTAGAGTTGGATTTAGGCCCAGGCATGATTCGCTGGGCTACGTGGGATTGGACTCCTGTAAATGAAGGTCAACAGGCAATAACTATCCGGATAGACCCGAGTAATTCAGAAGAAGAAATCGATGAAGATAACAATCTCTTTGAGACACCAATTGCAGTTAGTGCACCTGGGGTGAGAGTAACAACAAATCAAACAATATTGGATGTACAAAGCCCCAGCCAAACCAGTACTTCATGGGACTTACAAATACGTAATACCGCTTTGCTTTCGACAAATGCATCTATTAGCGCGTCCACACCTATGCGAATAAATAATGGACAAATGATGACTGGTTGGTTCACCTCCTTCACACAGAACAATTTCCAACTTTCAGGTTCACAACAATCTGATTTAGGCTTCACCTTAGTTCATGACAAGTCACCCGCACCTGGAATATATCAACTCACAATCACTGCAACAGATGATGACAACAACATCCAATTCCCTTTGACATTGACACTTGATGTGCCAGTACTATCTGATGTAGAATTTCAGGCTGCATTCTCAACACTATACGTGCACCCTGCTGAACCGACCACATTCAATATTGATGTATTGAACAAAGGAAACGGGATTCAGGGATACAATCTCTTCGTTGAATCTCCGTCAGGGTGGTCAGTTGGTTTGGATAGTCTAGGTTCCAACATAGGCGCATCGTCGGGTTCAACGGGAGCAATCCCCCTCGGCGGCGCACGAACTGTAGATATGACAGTTACACCACAGTTAGGAGTACCTCCTGCGCCAGGCCAGACTTTACAGGCGAACTTCCGGGTAATATCTCAGGTTGATCCTACATTGCAATGGTTGTACCCAGTCATTATGGAAGTAACAGAATATGATTATGCAACAATCGATGTTGAATCTTTGCCTAGTCAAGCGAGACCAGATTCGACAGTTTATTTCCAATACACAATTGTCAATAGAGGTAACACTGAACTAACTTTCATTCCAAATATTGACAACCGCCCAGGAGGATGGTCAGTTGTCGCAGGTGAAGCACCACTTACTGTGCCAGTTGGTGGATCAGCAAATTATCTCCTAAGCCTTCAAGGCAATGGCTACGCAGTTGGCGGCCCAATCACTTTGCACCTCACAACTGCAGATGGATACAGAATTTCTTGGGATGGTGACATTGAAGTTGTTGAACAACCAGAACCAGTATTGACATTTGTTGGTTTCATAGATGAAAATGATCTAGAAGTTGCTGCAATCTATCCTGGATTACCTGGAATCAAAGGTAAATGGTTGATTTTCAATGACGGTGCAGCTGCTTGGACACCTACAATAGAATTGATCCTTCCTGACAGTGATTGGACAGGCATTTGTGATGCGATTGGCCAAGTTGAACCATCAACTTCTTCAGAATTAACATGTATAATTACAGCACCCGATTTGACTCCAGCCGGATGGCAACCCGAAATCCAACTGAAGATAGTTGCAGAAGGTGTTGAACGCACCTCTGGTTCGACTCTGACAATTGCACCAGATGCAGAGATTAGTTGGTCAACGGTTTCTATCGATGAAATCATCGAAGGGCAAACATCTACATTGTATTTGGAAGCTGTTAATCATGGAAATACAGCAATTCAAGAGAGAATTATCGTGGATGTACCAAAGGGTTGGAATGCAGATATAGAAGGCTCAGATTTATTGAGTTTAAGCATTGGTGAAACTCAAAGAGTGCGAATACTTGTTACACCAGATGATTCTGGAAAAGAAACAGTCGAAGTATCGCTAGAAGGCTCATCGATTGAAGGTGCATCCTATGATATATCGTTAGATGTGGAAGAAGACCCGACACGATCAACAGGAAGCAAATTAGGCACAAATATAGCAATTATTGGATTGTTGGTTTTCATCACATTAGGTCTTGTCATTTCAGCGGTAATGATAATGCGTCTTAGGGAACAAAATACTCCGCAATCAAATCTTAATGCACCTCCAACTAATGCCTTCGCTGAATCCCAAAGCACCTCACAACAAGTAGTATGTTGGGGTTGCAATACTCCCATCTTGGGCTCGCGAAGAGGTTGTCCAGGATGTGGTGCAAGATACCATGATTCAACACAACCATGCCAAGCCTCGAACATCACTAAATGCAGAAATTGTCAGGCAGACGTTAGTACTTTCATCGAGGAGGCAGCATCCTGAATCGAGTGATAGGCGCCCTTTTGAGGGGGTCGTCCCGTCGACCAACCATGCGCACGCCCGCGCGAGGCCACTGTTTGCGAATGGTCGCGATGCTCTTGCTTGTCATTGCGAGCCCTCTTGTAGCCGCTGAGGCCAGCGTTCAGTTACTATCTGACTCCTCTTCAAAGGAAGCATCACCGGGCAGTCCCGCCGAATATACAATCACTGTCAGGAATACAGGTGATGAGGATATCACCGTACAGTTAGGGACAAGTCAAGAGCCAGGCGGTTGTCAGGGTTATTCGAGTGCTATTGAACAAGTTCCAGGGACAATATCAGCAGGATCATATGAACAGGTTACTTTGACAGTCAACGTCACCGATGATACTGCTGAACAAGTTGCTGATGATTGTGACACTACTGTTACAGCAACAGCAACATCGGCAGCACCAGGGGCACCAAGTCAGCCAGCACAGGATGACCTCACAGTTACGACAACAAAAGGCGAGGGCTCCGGGAATGCCGCGCAGGGCGTCGAATTATCTACTAGCCAAGCTACCAAAAATTACGGTGGACAGGCAGAAGTTGAATGGTCTGTAACTGTTAAGAATACAGGTCAAACACAGGAAACAATTTCTCTTGAGTTGGATGATTCTTCGAGTTGCAGGTCTGATGGTTTGACTGCAACAGTTGATCCTGCTCAGGTCACTTTGAACTCCGATGATGAGGAAACTGTGACTGTAACTGTAGAAGTTCCAGATGGCGATCAAACAGAGGCAGGTTCACATTGTTTCATCACCCGTGCAACTGTTACTGCTCCAGCTCCTCCTCCAGGGACTGATGCTGCTCAGGACAATCTATCTGTGACCCTCAATATTCCCGAATTACACGAGTGTGATGCATCCTTATCGCCTACATCAATGACTATAGCACCAGGTGCAACTTCATCTGGAACCTTTACATTAACAAATACAGGTAACAGTGATTGGACAGTAGGCTTTGGAAAAACTGGTGCTAAGGCAAACTGGGTCTCACCAGATGTAAATCAGCGAACATTGCCATATGACGGTGGAAATGGTCAGACTTCAATCGCTTTTGATGTAACTCCTGATGATAGTTTACCAGCGGATAGTTCTACAGAGATTCGAATTAGAGGTTTGGATGGCAATAGTGAACGCTGTTATGCAACTCTAACGATTAATGTAGGCCAGTCTTATGGTGCAAATGCTGCATTGAACAACAACTATCTGAGCAACGTTGAACCCGGCACATCTCAAAGCACAGACCTTTTGATTACAAACCAAGGCAATGGTGATGATTCATTTTCGATTGGACACAGTCCAGTCCCAGCAGGTTGGTCAGTATCGATTTCAGCCTCACCGATTTCACTAATGGGTAAGCACAGTGACCCTGATAACAAGGCCACAGTTGAAATCGAAGTTTTCGTACCAATAGACGCTTTAGCAGATGAGACGGTGGATATTGTTTTCACAGTCACTAGTTCTGGAGACTCATCAATTGAAATTACAGATTCAGTAGAGGTATCTGTTGCTGAAAGGCATGAGGTTGCAGTTGGTGTTTCATCAATAGACCAAACCGGTAGAACTGGTCAAACGATTGATTTCCCAGTCACTGTGGAAAATAAGGGCAACGTTCAGGATTCATTCCGTCTTAGGGCCTGTGACCCTTCACAACAGAGTTCGTGTGCTCCCCCTCCTTGGCAAACCCGTTATGTGGATGCATCTGGCAACGATATTTCTCAGATTTCACTTGAAGCAGGAGCCTCAGAACAGGTATTCCTTCGAGTTGACATTCAAGGTGAAGATGAAGGAACCTATCTTCAAATCCAGATGAAGATTAGTATCGTATCTGCTCCATCTAATGAATTCACAAAAACGGTTACAGCACGGGTATCGAATTATGACTATTTGATGCAACTTATTCTAGCTGAGCCACAAGGTGCACCTGATTCGACTAGTGTAACACTACCTCCGGGTGGACAAATTGTCATACCTATGCTCGTGACAGATGTGGGCACATCACCTTACATTGAATCAGCGCTATTCACAAAACAAGGAATGGACTCTGTAATTTCGTCCACATTGAAAGTAAATGGATTTACGGTAGATATTGGCACAACTCCTTACGAAATTGCCGACGACACAAGTGTTTACTATGCTAACTTCACACTTTCTGTAATGGGCGACACTCAAGATTTGAATGGGGAGGCAGGAGTTGTGAATATTTGTGCTGCCTCAATGAGGAATACAGCTACACCATCATGTGTCAACATAGTCGTTAATGTGGCAACTGTACACGATCTAGGTGTGTCAATAGTTGATGGTCCAGAAAGGAACATAACTCATCCAGATTTTGCTGACTTTGAAGTAAATATCACAAACGAAGGCAACATAGAGGAACAAATTGAGGTTTCATCTACAGAAGGCCTACGAGGTTGGACCATTGATATCGAACAGACTGACTTATTGCTACAACCTGGGGAAACCGAAACCATTCGTGTCCGTGTCAAACCACCAGTTCAGATGGCAGTTGATGATGAGTTTGAATTCACATTAATTGTAACTCCTGAAAGTGCTCCTGTAGCTGCTCAACCCGTTGACTTAACGGTGAAAGCAACAATTGATGATAGCGTGTTTGGGTTGTCAGCAAAAACATTCGAAACGGTTTCTTGGGCCATCATGGGAGTGATTTGTTTACTGATTATTTTGACTGTTTTAGGTAACAGGAAAAGAAGCATTCGAGTCTAATCAAATCGGTCGAAGGCAAAGCACTTCCAGATATGCTTATGATGCCTCTATCAGTCGAGAGTCTCAAGGAACCCTACGGGTTCCCTTGAGGCTTCGAAATGACCACTGTATCATCAGCCTACCTTTCACTTGGTTTGATGACTATTGTCGGCATCCTTTTTCCATTGGGCGGGTTCTTGCTTTCTCGCTTCCTCCGACCAATGCCTGACCCAAACGATCCCACCAAACTACGTAGTTTTCTCCTTGAAGGATATGAAACCGATCAATCGCTGTACGTTCGCCGCCTCAGCACCTACGAGTGTGGCGCAGATCCTGTTGGCGATGCCATGATTGACTTCCACTTCCAATATTATTGGTATGCAATTATTTTCCTAGTTTTTGACATCGCATTCATGTTCCTTGCATTTGGAGGAATTGTTGCGATGAGTGCAGATCACACTGCTGCACCTGGCGCAGATGGTGGAATTGATGCTGCGATTGGTTCACTAGTATCGCTACTTGTCTTCTTTTTCCTAATGGGGCTTGGAGTGTGGCATGTTTTCCGCAAGAGAGGTCGAATTTACATCTGAGGTGATAACATGGGCGACGGACAAAATTACACAGCGTTCAGTAGTCGTGGACTACTCGACATGATTGGAGATTTGAACGATAAAGCCCTCGAAGCTACACGGATGAAGGACTTCATCAGTGTTCTTGGAGGTCGATTCCTAAATTGGGCACAGAGGAAATCACTATTCCCATTGCACCTTGGAATCAAGTGTTGTGCTTTGGAGATGGCAGCTGCAGGTGGCGGCAGATTCGATGCTGAAAGTTTCGGTGTTGTTTTCCGCAGCAGCCCGCGGCAATGTGACGTACTCCTAGTAAACGGCCCAATTTCCAAAAAATTTGCCGACCCGATAGTTCGACTTTGGGAACAAATGCCTGAACCCAAATGGTGTATTGCAATGGGGGAATGCGCAATTTCTGGAGGCCCGTACTATCAGTCTTACAACATCCTCGAAGGCGTAGATACAGTAATTCCAGTTGATGTTTACATTCCTGGATGCCCACCTAGGCCGGAAGCCCTTGTGGATGGATTTGGTAAGTTACGTGAGAAAATTATCCGCATCGGAGCAGTTCCGAGTGGTGAATCTGAGGCGCGAGGGGCGCCGATTATCGTTTCTGATGATTGAGGTGATTTTTTGGGTAAGGAAGTCAGTTCAAAGCAAGCGTTGACAGCAGCAGAGGATATTGTTGCAGACATAGGCGACTTCGGTGATTCAGTTTCAGCAGAGGTCCGATTCCATACAGGCGGCCGTCGCAAAAATGCATACGTTTTCATTGAACTTGAGCCAACAAAATGGCGACCTGTTGCTGAGTGGCTCTGTGATTCCAAGGGAGTAGATCACTGCTCGATGATTACTGGTATCCATTGGCCAGACAAACCAGAAGCAGAATGGCAAGTGGTAGTTCACCTAATGCGCACAGGAGTATTTGATCCAGGATTTGCAGTAAAAGTCGAAAATGATGATTTAGGATCTAAAAATCCGCGAATAAAGAATCAGCATGTTAGTGAAACAAAGGTCGATGTCGGGTCATTATCTGGTAATCGAATACCAATCGAACTCGAGATTTCGATGAAACTTCCCAGCACAAGAGAGCCAAAAGTTCCGAGCGTTGCAGACATTTGGATAGGTGCCGATTGGAATGAAAAAGAAACTTGGGATTTAGTCGGGATCGATTTCGAAGGACATGTTGGTATGAGACGTGTCCTCCTTCCACATGATTCACCAACAGGATATCATCCGTTACAAAAGCAGCACAAATTACGCTATCATGATTTCAATGAGATGTATGACGATCCACAGGGCTTCACTCGCAAACCTGACGATATTGGGAGGGTCAAGTAATGGCAGAAATGTGGATTTCAATGGGGCCACAACACCCTATGACTCACGGCCTTTGGACATTAAAGGTCAAGATTGACGGTGAAACTGTTGTTGATACCGAACCTGATTTGGGATATATCCATCGAGGTGTCGAGAAGATATGCGAAGCTCGTGATTTCACACAAATCACAACATATTGCGATCGATTATGCTATGCTAGTGCAAACACATGGTCGCATTCTTGGATATATGCAGCCGAAGATTTACTCGAGGTAGAAGTGCCAGAGCGCGCAGAATACATTCGGTTAATTGCTGTTGAATTACAACGCATAGCTAGCCATTTGATGTGGCTAGGCGCATATTGTCCAGATATTGGCAGCCTCACCGGCATGGTTTGGTGTCTCCGTGAAAGAGAGATGATGATGGATTTGATGCAAGAACTGGGCGGTTCTCGGATGCACTACAATTTCCCTCGAGTAGGAGGTGTAAAGCGTGACCTCCCGATTGGATTTGCACTTAGATGCCGAGCGAAGTTGAAATTGTTCCTCGATCGTATCCAAGAGTACGAAGCGATTCTGGATGAAAGTACAATTTTCCTAATCCGGACACAAGGTGTTGGTTATGCGAAGGCTGAAGATATGATCAATCATGGTGTTACTGGACCAAATGTTCGAGCCGCTGGACACGACTATGACGTTCGCTGGGCCCACCCATATTCAGTTTACGACGAACTCGATTGGGAGCCCTCAGTTGAGCGACCATCTATCAAAGGAAGTGATTGCTACGACCGATACCGTGTACGTGTTGAGGAAATGCAACAGAGTGCTTTGATGATTCTTCAGGCTCTCGACAAGATTCCTGGAGGTTCAGAAACCTATCATGAACCAGGCGATCCCGCCATTCTGGCTAAAGCACCAGCTCGTGCGGCAGAAGGCCAGACTGGATTCCACCACTTTGAGGATAGCCGTGGCGAATCAATGTTCTACATTGTGGGAGGAGGAGAAGAAAGAGGAAAACACCCGTACAGAGTGTCAATTCGTAGTCCGATGTTCATTACAATTCCTTATGCTAGTAAGTGCATGATTGGTTATAAAATTGCAGATATACCTGCAATTATGGGTTCATTCGACCCATGTATTGGAGAAACAGATAGGTGATACCATGACTGAAGATATCCTTGACATCCGCGGTTGGGTCCGGTCTGGGATGGATTTCCTCTCCGAAAACACAATCGGAATGTCGAGACACTGGGAGTACACTGACTCCGTTGCATGGTTCCTTACAGAGTTCCTCATGTGTGCATTGATGTTTGCAGGTATTATGGGAACTCTTCTCGTTCTACTTTGGATGGAACGTAAGGTTCTGGGCCGCATGATGGATCGTCGTGGAGCGAGAACTTCCTTACGCAGTCTTTGGATTGGTGAAAATGGAGTTACTGCAGGGGAATGGTGGAACCAACTACCATTCGGTACAGGTGTACCAATTGGTATGGTAAACAGGGCGTTGAATGATTTCGCAGGAAATGATCACGAACTTGAGTCAGTTTCAAGAGTTCAGAATCGCGGTTACCATGGAGTTTGGTGGCTCTTGCCTGGATTTTTCCAGAATCTAGCTGACGGGATGAAGTTCCTGACAAAAGAGCATATGGTTCCTGAGAAAGCAGATCACTACGTTTACGAAGTCGCCCCATTTTTGATTATCGCCACAACGGTGATGTGTTTTGTTTTCATCCCACTGAGTCCGAATTACTATGCTAATAATTCTGAAATGTCAATTCTTTTCTTAATG
The DNA here is from genome assembly GCA_002722595.1 of Methanobacteriota archaeon. Taxonomy (GTDB): domain Archaea; phylum Thermoplasmatota; class Poseidoniia; order Poseidoniales; family Thalassarchaeaceae; genus MGIIb-P. The sequence continues at coordinate 20,642 of PBMO01000017.1, forward strand.
GCTGTTTTCAGCGTTGCACCTCTCGGTGTTTTCTTTGCAGGGTGGTCATCGAATAACAAATACACACTACTTGGTGGGATTCGGTCCGCAGCACAATTGACTGCATATGAGATTCCTCTCCTCATCACAGTGCTAAGCGTCGTTGTAATTTCAGGTTCATTCAATATGATTGAAGTGATTGAATTCCAAGCAGATAGTGGAGTTTGGAATATCTTTTTACTACCATTAGGTGGAATACTATTCCTTGTGGTAATGGTTGCTGAAGTGGAAAGGATACCATTCGATATGCCAGAGGCTGAAGCCGAATTGGTTGAAGGATGGTGGACTGAATACGGTGGAATGCGTTGGGGTTTGATGTTTGCCTCGGAGTACTTGCGTACATATGCTGCTTGCATATTATTCGCACACTTTTTCCTAGGAGGATGGGAAGCACCATTTGAAGATTCCATACCATTCATCGAGAATTTACCACACATAATGTGGCTTCTCCCTAAAGCATGGCTGATTTTCTTCATATTCGTCTGGCTCAGGGCCGCATTACATCGTGTCAGAACCGATCAAATTCTGGAATTTGGGTGGCGATGGTTGCTACCACTAAGTTTGGTGAATTTAGTTATGGCAACAATTCTGAGGTTGTGGGTTTACGACGGCATCAATGGCGAATGGCCAATTCTTGTTCCGATTCTAATTACAAGTATAGGACTTGTTTTGTTCGTCCTACTCTCTATCGATGAGGACCCTGAAGCGTTAGCTGCTCAAACAAGGCCATTCAGTGTTCAAACAACAGACGTAGCAAGCCCGGGGCAAAGAAGGAGTGATTAAAATGGCATATCATAAGCATGCAACACCTAACTTTCGAAATCTAATCGTAAGACCGCTTTGGATGACTCTGAAAACTGCATTACGCACATTCCCAATCATTGGGAATTCGAAGTTCCTTCGATCCCATGGAACCAGCGGCGCTTATCATGGCAAGAAGACAAACATGCTATCTGATGTTGAGGTTGAGCAGTACTCTTCTGTAGACCATCCAAGTGTCAATCAGACATTTTCAGCCGATAGAGAAACCTCTGAATTGTTTCCGCATTTCAATCGCCCACTTACGGTAATGTACCCATATGAAAGACTCGAGGAGTTGGAACCATGGCTTTTCGTACCAGGAAACTACAATGGAAGAATTGGAGTGATATGGGAAACATGTACTGCCTGTAAAGCATGTGTCAGAATTTGTCCGAACAATTGTTTGCACATGGAAACAGAAACTCGAGTAAACGTACTCGATATTCCTGAAGAAGGGGAAGAGAACTTTGGATACGGAGTCAAAGTTGAAGTTGGTGGGCTTGCAGCTCGCCGCTTAGAAGGAAGTAAGGAAGCGGCAAGTAATTTCCAACTATCTGTGACTCACGAAGCACCTCCGGAAGAGTATGAATTTGGTGAAGTAATCACCATATCAGGAGATACAGTTAGTGTCGCTTGGAATCATTCAGGAGTTGTTGAAGAGGTTGCAGCAAACGAACTTGTTGGGGCTGAAACAGATATCGTGTCTGGACGAATAGACATTGGTCGTTGCATGTTTTGTGGTCTCTGTATGGAATCTTGTCCATTTAATTCATTCTTCATGACCAATGAATACGATGGTATGTCTGGATTCACCAGAGACGATTTGTGGTTTGAAGCAGATCGAACTCGAGTCCTGCCCGTGCAACATGCAGAAGCAGTAGATCGTGAATTAGCAAAGAGAGCCACACAGGCTCGGAAGAAAGCAGAGAAGGCTGCAGAGCGTGAAGCTGCAGCTCAAGCAGAAAAGGCGGAGGCTTGATTGTGGAACTACCGAGCATCATAATGGACCCCTTTGGGAGTTTATTCGCCTCTGTAGAGAGTATATCCTTTGGAATTCTTGCGATAGTAGCAATATTTGGGGCACTTGGTACTGTTTATTCCAATCGAGTTGCTCATTCAATGCTTGCGCTAATCATGTGCTTTTTCGCTGTTGCTGGAATATTTCTCATTGCAGGAGCGGAAATGTTAGCTGCGGTACAGATTCTTGTTTATCTTGGTAGTGTTATGCTTGTTTATGCATTTGGAGTGATGCTATCTCGACGACAAATCATGGAGGAGGATTTCGAGTGAGGATGTTCAGTACAGTTGCTCGGATTGGGGTTGCTGGCCTACTGGGTCTTCTGCTCACCGTGATGATGGATCCAGCTAACTGGAATCCAATAGAAGGACCTGATGGCATGACAACTCTCGAGTTCTCAAATGCAATTCTCAATGATTGGGCATTTACACTTGTTATCCTTGGCGCTTTATTGACCATGGCAATGGCGGGTGCTGCTTATTTGATTAGAGACGAACGCCTAATCAACTTACTATGGGAAATTTCAGATGATGCTGAATCCTATATTGCATCTCCAACAAGAAAGGCCGAACGGACTCGTAGAGTCGAGGTAGGGGGTGAAGAAGAATGATTGATCCAAGTTGGATTTCAGGCTTAGGTGTATTTTTATTCTGCATTGGTTTGATAGGCGTTTTTACTAGGAAGAACGCAATCATTGTTCTAATGTGTGTTGAAATCATGCTTAACGCTGTAAATTTGAATTTCGTAGCAGGAGCATATCATTATGAAAACATCGACGGATGGGTATTTGCTGCCTTTGCAATTGCAATCGCTGCTGCTGAAGTAGCAGTTGGTCTGGCCATATTACTGTCACTATACAGCCAAAGGCAGACAATTTCACTTGATGAGGTATCGCTGCTCAAGCACTAAGGAGGGACATGTATGGGAGAACATAGCAAACCAGAGTGGAACCTCCTTGTGCCAGTATTGGCAATGGTCAGTTTCCCGTTTATTCGGCACTTGCTTGGATACAATCCAATTGATAGTGCCTTCCTCATTGTAGCAGTTCCTTTGGCGATATTCCCAGTAATACTGATTATTGGTCAACAGTATAAGGGCGAAGATTGGTGGAAACATCAATTGAAAGAAGGTGGCATTGTTGCTTTGGCAGGTTTAGCAATTACACTATCTCTCACCATTTGGCTAATTATTGAATTTTTAGTTCATCATGCTCATTTTGGGGACCAGGGAGCGGTTTTTGATTGGATTACTTTCGACAACATCGCATCTGACAACACTCTAACAGAATCAGTTTTGAGTTTTGGAATCTGGGTAGATAGCATATCACTAACCGTCCTATTCGTTGCAGCATTCCTTTGCTTCCTCATTTGCTGGTTCGCTATTGGTTACATGACTACAGATCCTATCAATGAGGATCGTAACCATCGTTTCTTCGCCGAATTTGTCTTATTTAGCATGGGAATGTTCGGAATGGTCCTTGCTGACAGTTTCCTTTGGTTATTCATATTCTGGGAGATTATGGGTCTTTGTTCCTACCTCCTAATCGGCTTTTACTGGGAGAAACCCAGTGCTGCAGCCGCAGCCAAGAAAGCATTCCTAACAACACGTGTTGGAGATGTATTCCTAATGGTTGGATTGTTTATGTTATACGATCTGTATCACAGCCTAGATTTCGCAGTCATATTTGGAGACCCTACATTAGGAGGTACAATTCATGGAGAAGATCTTCAATGGCCGATAATTATGATGTTCATCGGTTGTGTTGGCAAGTCTGCACAATTCCCTCTGCACGTTTGGTTACCTGATGCAATGGAAGGCCCAACCCCGGTTTCAGCGTTGATTCACGCTGCTACCATGGTAAACGCTGGCCTATATCTCGTAGCCCGAATGTTTCCCATTTTCAGTGAAGCCAGCTTCGAAGGAGCGTTGTCAGATGTGGCGATGTTGATTGCTTGGATTGGTGGTATCACTGCATTTATGGCTGCATTAATTGCATTTGTAGCCAACGACATCAAGCGTGTTTTGGCCTATTCGACCATGAGCCAATTGGCGTACATATTCACTGGATTAGGTGCTGCCTGCTGGTTGGCCAATGAAGGATATCAGAAGTACGCATTGTTTGCATTCGGAGCCGCAATGTTCCACCTTTTCAATCACGCAATGGCCAAGGCCATGCTGTTCATGTCTTCAGGTTCTGTCATCCATGAAATGCACCATGCCCACGATCATGCCCATGGTGATGGTGATGAGGGTGATCACCACCATTTCGACCCACAAGACATGCGAAACATGGGTGGCCTTGCGAGTAAGATGCCGGTGACTAGTACTGCTATGATGCTTGGCTCCATGTCAATCATAGGCATCCCATTGATTGGCGGATTCTGGTCTAAAGAGGGTATCGTGGGTCAAGCATGGAACGTTTACCTAAAGGGAGGCGAGATGATTCTCTTCCCTGCTATTTTGGTATTGGCAACTGCAGGCATGACCGGCTTCTACATGTCACGCATGTGGTTCATGACATTCGCTGGAAAGCCCAAGAGTGATGTTGTGGAATACGTGCATGAAGAAACTCAGTGGATCAAAACACCATTGGTCACGCTATCAATCGTGACTGCCTTTAGTGGCTTCCTTCTCGCCTGTGGACACTTTGTGTATTGGTTGTCAGATCCTGCAAGTGAGAAAGGGTCACATTTCATGACAGATTTCTTCAAACATCCATTCGAAGCAATTCTCTACGAACTTGAGCATGCCTTCCTACCTGAAGACAATACACTGAAGATAGTCGGTTGGACAGCAATTCTCCTGTCTGCCGGATTGGGCCCATTCATCGCCGCCAGAATGCATGGTGGCCATCTTTCCGAAGGCGAGCGGGCTGTACCTCTTACATCCTGGTTGATTCGATATTCTGGAAGTGTCGGTCACACAGATGTAGGAGAACTTGCCGAGGGCGGATTAGCTACAGCCTTGCACAACCGTTTGTACATCGATGACGCATATGAATGGATTATTTCTAAAACACTCATTCCTTTGTCAGCAATATCTGCATGGATAGACAAGAATTTGGTTGATGGAGTAATCAAGCGCATTGAATGTGGTAGTCAATGGGCCAGTACTCAAATCCGGCAACTGACTACTGGTAAGGCTAGCGATTACTTGCTAATGGCTGCGCTTGGTACATTGGTAGTAATTGCAATTTTGTGGGGGGTGATTTAATGGATCTTTCTAATGTAATTCAGATGTTTGGAAACCCCCTCACTGCCCTCACACTTTTACCAATATTTGGTGCCATCCTTTTGATGCTATTACATTGGTTAAGCAATGATCAACGGCGTGAAATGCTAGCAAGTCCGATTCGCTTTGTCAATTTCAGCCTCGCCATTTTGATGTTTATCATGGCAACATCCATAGGTCTGCAGGAAACATTTGGCCTTGCATGGGGGGAATACCTCTACCAAAACTGCCAGACAGGTGAAATCATTGAGGGTTCTTGCGCATTAATTGGAAGTATTGGGGTATCGTGGCATGTAGGAATCGACGCTTTGTCATTCCCAATGGTTTGGCTAACCACGCTACTAATTCCAATCACAATGATTGTTGAGTGGAATGCAAAGAAGGGTGCTTACTTCCACAGCCTTCTATTGTTGATGGAAGGAGCCCTCATTGGAGTGTTTGTTAGCCTTGATCTCTTCGTATTCTATGTATTCTGGGAACTCACACTGATTCCAATGTTTTTCCTTATTCTTATGTGGGGCGGTGAAGACCGTCGATATGCTGCCCAGAAGTTCTTCATCTACACTTTTGCAGCAAGTGTTTTCATGCTAGCTGGTATATTGATTATGTACTTCAATAACCCTGCTGATTGGAGTGGAAATATCACTAACAAATCATTTGATTTCGTATTGATGGAAAATAGTACAGGATTTATTGCAGCAGAAGGACTGCGTAGTGTCGTATTCCTCCTAATGCTAATTGGTTTTGCAACTAAGTTACCAAGCGTGCCTGTGCACACTTGGCTCCCCGACGCTCACGTCCAGGCACCTACAGCAGGCTCAATGTTGCTGGCAGGTGTAATGCTGAAAATGGGTGCCTATGGATTCCTTAGGCTTGGTGTGACTTTATTCCCAGAACAACTCGTTGAATTCCAAATACTATTGATTGTACTTGGAATGGTTAGCCTGGTATACGGAGCAATTGTTTGTCTCGGACAGATGAATCTAAAGCGCATGGTGGCATATTCTTCAGTCAGTCACATGGGATTAATTTTCTTAGGTATTGCAACATTAGAACCTCTTGGTATCGCAGGTGCAATATTCATGATGTTTGCCCATGGTATCATCAGCCCACTACTGTTCGCAGTTTGCGGCGCATTCAAGCACCATTATCACACACTTGAGATAGGATCTATGCGAGGTTTAGCTCACCATTCACCGTGGATGTCAGCTCATATGATGGTGGGTTGGATGGGTAGTTTGGGTCTTCCATTAATGGCAGGATTCGTTGCAGAGGTTGCAGTATTGATCGCCTTCTACATGGCATTTGGATGGTGGGTTTTACTGCCCGCTGTAACACTGATTGTTACTGCAACATATTACCTTTGGAGTATGCAACGGACGATATTCGAGGGCGAAGGTGTTGCACAGTTACCACCTACTATGCATGGTGACAAACCACGTGATATCACTTGGCATGAAAATACAGGTATGCTCATACTTGGTGTTCTCGCAGTAGTGTATGGTATTTATCCAGACTTCTTTGGCATGTTTGAGATGATGTCTAATTGGGCATCATTATTGGTTGAGAATGTTTTGCTGGAGGTGCGACCATGAACCTAGGAACTCTATTCAGTGGACCAGATATGGCTTCAATATTGATGCCAGAATGGATTCTAATTTTGGGTATAACAGCCATGATTATTGTGCCTAATTTAGGAAATGCAACATTCCGCTTACCAATTCCAAATACAAGTATCAGGATTCCATATTTACTAGGAGGCAAGCGATTTTCATTCACAGGTGACCCACGGTTGCCATCAGCCATTGCTGCATTTACTCTATTCGCCTCATTCATTACTGCTTTATTGAGTCAAATGATTGACTCAGGTGTAGGAGTTGCTGAGGCCTGTATTTCCATGACTGGTGCTGTGAATGAATGCGCAATAAGTGACAACTACATTTTGCGCGTAGATCCATTTAGCCGAATGATGGAGATGATTTTTACAGCCGCACTTTTGATTGCAGTTATCGCAAACATGGACCGTCTACCTGCAACTTCACACAAGCGCCTTCAACTTGAGGTACAGGAAGATCCTGTAGCAGAGAATCGTCGTTTAGCAAAACTTCTCAATAACCGTCGTCAAGTAGACTTTTCACTTCTTGTGTTGATGGTTGCTCTGGGGATGTCGACAGTTGCCCTTTCTACCAACCTCTTTTCGCTATTCGTTGGACTTGAATTAGCGAGTATGGCATCTTATGTATTGGTTTCATTCCACAAGGAAACCAAGATTGGACCCGAAGCGGGTGTGAAGTATTTCATCGTCGGAAGCGTTGCAGGTGCAGTTGGATTGTATGGCATCTCAATGCTTTACATTTGGAATGGTGATTTATCGATATATGGAACAGGGGGACTCGCTGAAAAATGGGCAAGTGAAGGTCCGAATGGGATGGCAATTATTGGCCTCGCAATGATGCTAGTTGCATTTGGATTCAAGGTAAGTGCCGTACCATTCCACTTTGCTGCACCTGATGCATATGCAGGGGCTAGTGGGCCAGTTGCAGGTGTGCTATCAACTGCTAGCAAAGCCATGGGCTTTGTTGCTCTAATGCGTGTACTCTTCGGTGTCACTCTTGGAGATGGAGGGAATGAGTGGACAATTCTGATTGGTGCAGTTGCCGCTATCACAATGACTTGGGGCAATATTGCAGCTTTGGGCAGTAAGAATCCAAAAAGGATGTTGGCATATTCAAGTATCGCACATGCAGGATACATACTTGCAGGAATCGCAGCAATAGGTGCATTGGGCCCAGGTGCAGGTAGTGAATTAATTGCAACTGCAATTATATTCCATCTTGCAGTTTTGGTAACCTTCAAGATTGGTGCTTTCCTTGTGGTATCTCTTCTCGAATGCGAAGGTAGAGGCCATGAAATTAGTCATTTCCACGGTCTTGCTCGAAGGGATCCAATGATTGCAATTCCAATGATGATATTCATGTTAGCCTTAGCAGGAGTACCACCATTGTCGGGCTTCCTGTCAAAATTGATGATGGTTAGTGGCATTATTTCCAGTACAGTGGGTGACGTATCAGGTGCAACACTTTCGGATGCATTTGGGTCACTTTCTTGGGTGTTCTGGCTAGCGATTCTGATTTTCATAAATAGCGCGATATCAATCTTCTATTATCTTCGAATTTGTGTGGTTATGTTCTTTGAAGAAACAGATCGAAGTCCAAGAATGTCTCGTGCACCAATGATTCGTATTGCCATTATGCTCTGTACAATGGGTGCTGTGGTTCTTGGATTTGGTGTTCTAGCAGACGTGCTTGCTATTGCTGCATCTGATGCCGCCGCAGCACTATTCAGTTGATTGATTCATCATCTCCAACCCAATTTAGTCCCCTTCGTGTTTATGTAGGGTGCCTGATTCGGCGACTTGTTACCATGGGACGACGAGAAGAAACAGTCGACGAAGAACTACTGGCTCAACTAGAGGGCGGTAGCGGTGACAAGATTCGAGTTGCTCTACCAAATGAGCGTATCAATGAAATGTTTGCAATTGCAGATCAGATTCTTGGAGGACGTCGTGTTCGAGTGGTTTGTGCCGATGGGGAAACTCGGTTGGCACGAATACCTGGTAAGATGCGTAGGAGGCAATGGGTTCGTGAAGGCGACCTAATTGTTGTTCAGCCATGGGATTTTCAAGATTCCAAGGCTGATGTTAAGAAACGATATTCCAAAACCCAGTCACTTTATCTCTCACGAAAAGGAGTTCTACCCGAAATAGTCGATGTCTTTGGAACAGGCACCGAATCTTGGGACGATCTCGATGATGCTGGAATCTTTGGTGATTCAAATGAAGAATCTACACCACAAGAAGCACCTCCTGATGAGGTAGAAACGGTTGAAGAAGTGGCCGAGGAAGTTGCAGAAGAGGAGACATCTGAACCACAATTGGAACCAGCACCTGAACCCGAGCCAATCGACGACGATGTCACAGACGAAGATATCGACAGTCTATTTGGCCCCGCTTGAGGATGTGGTCACATAGGTCGTCGCCGCAAGGCTCGTCGAGATGCGGATGACAGAGATTGGACAGCTTTCGATGAATCCACTGAGATTGATTTGGATGCCCCACCATCTTCAACCGAAGTGGATATTGAAGCGGAAAACATTGCTCTTGCTGAAGAAAAGTGGAAAGAAGACGAAGAAATAGCCCACCACAAAGAGATGGATAAAAAAGAAGATTCTTGGTCATGGATGAAAGAAAAGCGATTTTCCAACATGTTCAAGGAAATTGAACACCGATTGGAGGGCGTCCTAGGCACAGGTCGATTTGAATGGGTAGATAGACGGGTGTTCGATCAAGTTTTTGATCAAAGAACTCTTCTTGCAGTTTACAAACTAATGCAACAGGGGCATATCGATACCTTGGATTGGCCAATTGCAAGAGGCAAGGAAGCACACGTATTCCATGCAACGACTCCCAATGGCGTGGCTGCCGTCAAAATATTTCACACAAGTAATGCTGTATTCAAGGGATTGATGCAATATATTGAGGGCGACCCTCGTTTTGGTGGGCTAAGGCGTCGTCACCATGAATTAGTCAATATTTGGGTTAGGAAGGAGCATCGGAATATGATGAGAATGGCCAAGCAGGGCCTCAAGGTTCCAGAGCCTCATGCTTTGTTTCGAAATGTCTTGGTGATGGATTATTTTGGTGATGAAGAAGGACCTAGCCCTCGTTTACGTGATGTCGATGTGGATGATCCGGAACCAATCTTTGATGAATTGCTTGAGTGGATACGTGTTTGTTGGAAGGATGCAGAATTGGTGCATGCTGATTTCAGTGAATACAACATTTTGTGGCACGACGACGGTCCCCGCGTTATTGACGTAGGTCAAGCAGTTGCAAAAGGGCACCCGCATGCAGAGGAATTCCTAGTTCGTGATGTTACAAGGTTGGTTGAATGGGCGCGACGTCATGGGGTCGATGTAGAAGTCCCTGAAGCAATGGCTCATGTGCTGTATTGATTATTCCTCTTCAAACCCAACTGATTCATCATCAGAGAGTTCCATCATTTCTTCAATTTCTTTTGGATCATCTGGATCAACTTGTGCACCACGATATCGGCGCTCTCTTTTTCTTCTGGCAGCATCTAAACCAGGTACAAGAGCCTCAAACTTACCTCCATCGCCTCGGGTTTCAATAGATTCCAAACTTCGTGCAGACATCCGCCTTTTCCTTCTCTCAGTTTCAAGATGCTTGAGTACAGATGAGTGCTCAGCCCCATGCAGCAAGCGTTCAATGGATTGACTTGCCAATGGTAATGCATCTTCATCTCCAATGATGATAACCGTTGAACCATATATCACAATCTCAGCGCCAGAATGCTCTTCGATTAATTCGCGTATCCTTCCATTTCTTCCAATCAGGCGACTCCTGACTCGACGTTGCTGGTTAGCATTTTTTCCAACATATTCTCGCATATCGAAAAGGGTTAGGTGATGATCATCTTGGAGTAATTGTAATGCTCGATCTGGATTCATACCTCTTCCGATTGCTTTGATGACATCAGGTAGTTTCATACGTATTATGGGATCAAAATCATCACTCCACACAACTGAAACATCGCCACTAGTGGAATCAATATACAAGACACACCTTGTTGCATCCTCAAGAGCCTTCTTGGTTACTCCTTTGCGACCAATAAGCACTGCAATTCGGTCTTGAGGGATTCGAGACAGACTCTCCATCATGCCGGCGACTGTGGCCACCTCTTTCAAGACGCCGATTGTCTTCGATTGATTAGATGGGTGACAATAAATCCAGCAAGTAGTATCAAAATGGCACTTGGAACAAATCCACTAACAGAACCAACAACATCTGGATCCGCTGCACCAATGAGTAGGAAAGCCTCATTGTTTCCCTCATCTCTTTCAGAGATAGAGTTGTCAGGGTCAACAATGATTCGGAGATCGAATTCTCCGGCAGTTAGTAGTGAGATGTTCAATGAGATTTCCTCACTTTGATCAATCAAATTCCCATTTGAAATCACAATTGAATCCAATGTTGTCCATTCAGTTGTAGAATCACGACTTGCAGGTGCACTCTGGATTCCAATAACTACACTTCCATCATAAATCTCATTTGAATTGATTGTAGCCTGTAGAAGAACAGGGTCTTGTGAACCAGCACGTACAATCAAGCGATCAAGTGATGCATCTGTAACGGAGAAATCTAGGCCAGGTAAAATTAGGAAATGTTGTGCTGGGATCGTGACAGAATTCCCTGCCTCGTCAACCAAAGTAGCTCGAAGAGAGAGGTATTGGCCCGCCGTAGTTGACCAATCAATAGCCGATGTCAAACTGTTTGACGTGCCCGACCCCACACTCAACCAATCAGAGGATATGTCTGGTATTGATCCTGCACCATTTGCATCAAACCCATATTCCAGTCTGCATTCAGAAACATCGATTCCAGAATTGGCATCAGTTGCATCAACACTTATTGACACCTGTCCAAACAATGAATCGGTTAAATCAGGCAACAACCAACCACCCGCTGTTGGTGCGGTCCTATCTATCAGCATAGTTACATTATGGGGTGTACCAACATTTCCAACTCTATCTACTGCCCTAAACTGAATTGTTCGATTGCCTTCATCAAGTGGCATGGTTCCGAAACCTGCGGAACTAATATCGGACCAAGTATTCTCACTATCGCGTACCTGATATGAATCAATTCCAGAACCCCCACTATCTGATGCGCTACTGGATAGATCGCTGAAGATAAGTGTAGTCGCATCATTCCAAACATTTGGGGTTACAGACAAAGATGGTTGGCCAACAGTTGGCCCAGTTCTATCGATGCCGAGGTGTATTGAGGTCTGTGCTGAATTTCCTGCTTCGTCAAAAACAGTCAGTAGAGGTGTCCAAGTCCCTTCTGAAAGGTCCCCTGGTGACCATGACCATGATCCAGTAATTGTACCAGGGCCATCAGTAGGTGGTGTACCAGAACCGGGTATATTTGTCAAAGTCGCGTAGGATAGATGCTCATCACTTGCACTCCAAGAAAAGTCGAGAGTTCCCGATTCTGGTGAAGTAAACCAAGCACGATTTATTGTGGATGAACCATCACCAATAATCGAATTCGAAACCGATAGCGAAAGAGAACTAGGTGCGGTGTTATCAAGTGTGAAAGTAGGGCTAGTTATCCAACCTGTATCACTTCCATTGTCCAAAGTACCTCTTGCTCGTAGGGTATAATCACCATCTGAGTGTGAACTGGTATCCCATCCAGACAACCATGGTGCAGATGTTACATTCGCAATTGGTGTGGTTTGTGTATTAACATCAATTAGTTCGATGTTTATGTAATCTAGGTTTTCAACACTAGTGAGTCGTATAGTGTAAGTCCCTGAGATTACTTGCTCAGAATCAGGTCCTCCACTAAATGAAAAGTCACTAGATTTACCAGACGAAGCCTCGACATTTATCCAAGATCCATGTGGTGTGACACACAAGATAATTGCTACTAGGGTAGCAAGGATTAACCGACGAGAAATCACTGGCACTGAATATCCACAAGATGCCCCGCCCTTCAAGGCTTTCCAATGGGATTGATTCAATTGTGCTTGCTTTGGCATCTTGAGACCTTTCGGAAAGCAGGTTTGAAGTGCCTTGCCTGTTCTCCCAAACCCATGGAGAGGCTTCGATTCACAAATGTGCTGTGCGCTTTCCTTTTCCTTGCACCAATTTTTGCAGTAGCAATGCCCGTAAATGCAGAGCTTGCTGGCAACGTTGCATTCAGTACAGAAGGCCTCTCAATGAGTCCATCAACAGCAGTAGAGGGCGGTGATGTAACATTCACTCTGTCGTTACAGAACGTGGCAAATGTTGTTGCAGAAGATGTTGTGGTTGAGTTCCACAAAAATAGTTATCAGTCAGGAAATCCATCATCACAATACAATGTTGACATCCCTGCAAGTGATTTTACGGACATTGATTTTGACTGGATTAATCTGGCTTGGGGAAACGCAGAACAAACTCTTGTGATTAGGGTAACACATAATGGAGAATCAAAGATAATTTCGCATGATTTTGATATCCAAGGCCTACCCAATCTTCGTTTTTCACATTTTGAAATTGACCCGTCGACTGGTGCTCATGAAGGCGATCAGATAGAAATACAGATTGGAATCGAAAACGCTGGGCATGCTGAGGCACCATCCAGTCATCTCGAACTCACCTTTGCTGGAACCGCCACAATGCTCTCTGTACCCTCCCTACAAGTTGGTGAGACTGCATGGGTGAATCAAACAGCCAGTGCACCTTCAGCAGGTAATTATGATGTAACAGGAGTTGTCAATGCAAATATCAGTGATGACATACTTGAGTCCACATCTGCTGATAATTCCGCTTTGCGTGTACTTGATGTTGAATCATTGCCGGATTATTGGCATGCGGACGGTCCGCATGTCACAGCAAATCCTGGTTTAGCAGGCCCTTGGACCATTACTGGGACAATTGCCCGTGATTCTGGTTCAGGAAGTACAACAGCTCCTCTTGAAGTTAGGATAAAAGATGGAATTACTCTAGAAATAGTATCATTGTCATTTACAGAAGTTGACACATTTGCAGAATACTCTGTTTCAATAACTTCATCCCAACTAACAGACACATCCCCTGGTGATGTTGAGCTTGAAATGGAAATAGATTCATCTGAAAATCTTGAACAATCCAATCCGTTCAACAATCTTCAAACAACCTCTTTGACGATTTATCAAGAACCAAATGTTGTTGTTCGGGGCGTGTCTGTTGACCCGGATGAGACAACCCCTGGAAATATGGTCACTTTCACGGTTTCATTGCAGAACGTTGGAATGGTTACAGCTATCGGAGAGTTAACTGCAACATTCGATGGCCAATTCTTAGAAACTAAATCTCTTTCACTTCCACCTTCGAATACAGCAAATCAGGGCCAAATAAGTGCGACATTTACTTCGATTGTGGAGGGAGAAACTAGGGATATACCCTTCACAGTTACTTGGTCAAAAAATGAGGCGTCTTATGATCGATTAGAAACGGATAACATTGGCTTTGCCAATGTCAGTTTGATTTCTGATTTACGACTCCGTTTCCTACAAAATACGGAAGGCTGGTTACCGGCCGGTCCACCACTTTATGCTGGGAACGAGTATGCCTATGTCATAGATGTAGAGGCCACAAGTGGAGCTGGTAGCGAGATTTTTGATTGTATAGACCGCTCTACAGGTGATGTGTTGGATAGCACCAACACCCTGTCCTTTTCAGCAAATGAACCGGAAAACAAGAAACAAACAGTGCGTTGTGAGATAAATGCAGAACTCCCTGGTGAAATTGAATTAGCAATTACACCCAGAGGGACCTCAGTAAGTCCACATGCCAAAGCATGGACAATAGAATTAGAAAATGGTAAAGATGCCTCAGATGATTCAGAATCCTCGTCAATAGCCTTGTTTTTAATTGCAGGAATCATTGCATTAGTTACTCTTGTAGGCGCGATTTACTTGACAAGAAGGGGACTTGCAGATGCAGACCGAGAAACATATGAATTATGCCCTGCATGTGATGGAGAGATTGAAGGAAATGAAGACATATGTCCCTATTGTGACTTTGACTTACGAGTAGGAAGATCAAAGTTCCATGATTGTGAGGAATGCAAATCTACAATTCCTTCAATGCTTGAGCATTGTCCATATTGTGGTACTGAGCAAGATTTGTCAATACATTATTCACGCCGAAAGCGCAAGTATCAGGCTTTGCCAGAAACTGTTGAGGAAGAAGTAGTAGAGGAAGAGGATGAAGACATGATTGTTCGTGGCCATGAATCATTTGACTCACATACGGGTGAAATGGGCTTCACAGAGGAACAATGGGAAGGTGAATGGGACGATAATTTGTCAGAGGCAGAAGCCTACTTCGATGCACAAGAAGAAGAAAGAATCGCTGCCGAAAATGTTGCCGAAACAGAAGCAGACACCGATGGCGATGAAGTAGTTAGTACGGAATTAAGTGAAGCAATGGAGGATGCACCAGAGCACGACCTTGATGCCTTCTTGGGTGATGTTGAGTCGAGAAAGCATCTTTCTGATGAAGAAGTTGAACTCACGGCTTCTGATGCAGATTTTAGAGAACAAATCTTTGAGATTACTGGGGAGGACGGTGTGTTGCCAGGGCAACAGGTCAACGTCGAAGCCATGGTCGACAATACAGTAGTCGGAAATGAAGTGCGATCTGCAAATTCTGATTTCACCATTGGTGAAGAATCTACACCACCCGAAAAACCAACACCTGAAGAAGGAAAAGATGAGACCTCGAGTCCTAAACGGCGAAGTGTTAGACGTAGAAAGAAGGATGAATAGCGCAATTTTTCTCCGTCACACAGAAATGTACGGTGTTCAACGGAGGGTTGGGTCATACATTGTCTAGTCCAAGGCATCGAGTTCTAAGCATAGCCCTAGTGGTCATGTTTCTTACCTTGGCTATGCCCGGCTGTCTATCACTTGTTGTTGGTCGAGAGATGATGGAAGGTGCAAGAGGTAAACCAGAGGTTCTCAATGTTGCTGAACAATTTGATCTTTCACATACCTTCGTAGTAGATGGAACAGATTTCGTACCTGAACAGGTGCAAAAAACAGTGTCGCAAGACCTTCCTATTGATTACACAGTTCAGAAAATAGTTATCAATTTTCAAACCACTATGAATCATGATTGGGTACTTGGTGAGCAAGATGAAAGATATGTGCATGTCATATTGTTAGTCTGCGATGAAACCGGTAACAATTGTGAATCAACTCCGATTTATGAGCGCAGAGCAGAGAACGGTTCGTATCCTGCAGAAAGATATGAGATTGATCTAAATTCTGATATTTACCAAAGAGGCCAATGGAATCTCACTGTAGAAGGTCGTGGAGTTGGTACAGATACTGGAATCAGTCTCATTGATTTCAAAGATTCCTGGTCACTCATTGTAACGATAATTCGACCTTGTCTTTCTTTCCCTGAGAGCCCAGAAGTGTGCACACCAACGATAGAGTTTGATTAATCAGACCAAGCTCTGGGGACAACTCTTTCGTCGGGAACAGTTTCGACATTTTCCAACTCGTTGATGATTTCTTGTTGCTCCTCCTTCCACCATTAATCGTTGAACCTCTTTCACAGATTTCACTAAATCTGTTTCCGCTTCGTTGTTCCAAGCAATAGTATACAGCGAATTTTCAGCATATTGTAATATGCCGTAATCAGGTTTTATGCTCGTGGTTTTCTCTACCAAGTACAAGTATGCAAGTAATTGCATCCTATGGCTCTCATGGGGATTATTTGGCACCTTCCCAGTTTTCTGTTCAACTGGAATGAATTGGTTGTCAATTTTTACTATTTGATCAGGCCTGCCTCTGATACCAGTTTCTTGGTCGATTAAAAGCGAGGCTTGTTGCCCGGAATCATCACTATATGCTAGGACTCCATTTTTGCTTAATCCTGTTTTCTCACGTGCCTTTTCAGCGTCTTTTTCACGAGTCAGCACTCTGTGCAGTTGCCACGCTGATATGAGTAACCAAGCGAGTGTAATTACAATTAGTGAGAATGTTATGACAGTTCGATTCTCTGCCCAATAAATTGCCAAACCATGTAATGCAACAGCAATTGAACCTATTAGGAGCCAAACTTCTATGGCGCCACCCTTTCCAACCCCTTCATCTTCTTTGATTAGTGGCTTTTCATATTCATCGATTCCTAAACCACTCCCAGAAAACTTTGGAGGTTGAGCTAAACCAAAAGGTCGGCCCAGCCATTTTCTCCATGGCAAAGTAATCAGCGTTATTGCTAAGAATAACCAAACAACTGCAAGTATCACTAGATATTTTCCGATATCTTGTATGAAATCTTCTGAAATAGCTCCTTCTTTCACGAAAAAGAATGCTGCAGAATCAGCAGAAAGAGCACACACCACAGTGAACCACCAACTCCAAATTACCAATTCCTTTGATGCTTGTTTCTCCGTTTTTTTGTAATCCAACATCCTTTGATGTATTTCATTGTGGACCCTAGCACCTCTTTCGATTGCCAAACCTTCTCCACTCACACCTGCTTTCGATAATTGCCACGATACTGGGCAATAGGTATGACGCTCTAGGTCAGAAGCGGAGACAGGTAAAGCGATCCCTTCTGAATCAATCCAGAATCCATCATCACGCATTGTACCATCGCTGATGGATCGAGTTAGATTTAGGGCAGATTCAACCGAGGTATCCTCAAGGCCCATAGTAGACAAGTGTATGATGCCCAAGTTAAGGGTTGTTGAAGTTAGCCTCGACCATCCCCAGCAACACTTGAAGGCAGAACAAAAGCGCATCACTGCGTTTGAAATTGCCTTTTTACGAAGCGAAGCGGTTATGAACGGGAGGTGGGTGGCGATGCCGCACGAGGACTGATGATGAGCGAATCACTCTTGATTTCAATAGAGGCCTACGAGTCGCATAACGTTCACGTCGGTGCACATCAGAAGAGTGCAGACATGAAACCATTCCTCAGTACTGAGGGTGACAGTTCAGGTCTACACTACATTGATTTAGATAAGACAGATTCTAGAATGCGTGTTGTTGCAGAGTTCCTGAATCGCTATGATCCAAGTCGAATATTAGTAGTCAGTGCACGACAGTATGGCCAGAGACCAGCACGCAAATTCGCACAATCTATTGGTGCCATGCACATCGTTGGAAGATTCATTCCTGGCACTCTCACCAACCCACGTCTAAGGACTTACATCGAACCTGAAATTATTTTCGTAACCGATCCCCAAGCGGATCAGCAATCACTTTCAGAAGCTGTTAGCAGTGGATTACCTGTTGTTGCAATATGTGATGCCAACAATACCCTTCGAAATGTCGATTTATGCCTTCCTGCAAACAACAAGGGTCGAATGAGTCTATCACTGGTTTATTGGCTACTCGCTCGCGAGGTCTTGAAGGCCCGCGGCACTATGGATGACGACACCTGGGAAACAATGCAGGACGTCACCGAATGGGAATCCACGTTCTGAGAAATCTCAGTGGTGGAAATATGAGTGAACAGGTTCCTCTGTTTCTAGCACCGATGGCTGGAGTTACGGACGTTGCCTACAGACTTCTTGCCCGTGAATCCGGGGCAGATTTCACCTCCACTGAATTCACTGCTGCGAGTGGATTGAGTCGAAAGGACGCCAAATCTTGGGCCAAGGTCGAAACTCACCCAAGAGAATCACCTTTCATCCCCCAAATCTTCGGTGGGATTGAGGATGAAATGGTCGAGACTGCTCAACTCCTCTCCAAGGATGCCGATGTGATAGACCTAAATTTTGGGTGCCCCGCACCCAAGGTCACCAAAACCTGTGCAGGCGCCGCAATGATGGGTGAGCCAGAAAATCTCGTCCGAATGGTCGAGCGTTGTCTTGAGAACAGTGAGGTTCCTGTGTCTGTCAAAATGCGGCTTGGTATCAATCAAGAGACTTTGACAGTTCTAGAGATTGCTGAGCGTTGTGCTGAACTCGGTGTGTTGCGCGTTTGCGTCCATGGCCGCACACTTTCCCAGAAGTATCGCGGCATCGCAGATTGGGACATGATTGCTAAAGTTGTCGAAGTTTGTGAACCGCACAATACACCTGTCATTGCTAATGGAGATATTGTTGATGCTGATAGTGCTGCAAAGTGTCTCGAGGTGACCGGTGCTCAAGGATTGATGATTGGGCGTGGGGCTATCGGTGACCCTTGCATTTTTGGCCGGATCAAAAGTGAGCTTGGCTGGGAGGATTTCGAAGCCCCATGGGGGGATTCTAACCAAGCGGGTCAGAAGCATTGGGCTTGGAACCGTTACGTCGAATTGGTCGACGAAATCGGTGGCCCTTATGCGGCTCGAAACATGAAGCAACATGCGATTTCTTTCACCAAAGGGCTACCTGGTGGCCGCGAATTACGCCCTCACCTACACGCTATCAAGGATTTTCGTTTGATTGGTGAACCTCTCAACATAGCCTTAGAGGCCTTCTCTCAGCGGCGCCACAACACACTGATGGTTCAGGAAGCGATTGAGGCCGCAGCCACGGCCTCAGAAGCTGGGGGCTGGCGTCGATGAGTACTACTCGACGAGGATTGTTCGGTATTGGAATCTTATCGCTGATTTTTGTTGCACTAATTATTCTTCAGATGGTTTCACCCTATCTAGGCTGGAACGATCCGAAGGTAGAGGGGGCATTCACGATTGAAGAGGTGACTGATGGTCTCGGAGGTCCATCCTGCCTTGAATGGGTTTCAGACAACGATTTGCTTGTTTGCGATAGAGATGGAGATTCCATTCGATTGTTGAATTTCGATCCTTCGACAGATGAATGGGAACCGACACAACATAGTTTCACACTGCTCACGAATGTACGTGAACCTCACGATATCCTCATCCTCGATGATCATATCCTCATTTCCGAACGTGGTAAGTTAACGCGTATCAATCAAACACTTCTCGACTCAACGTTGGATGACGCAAATCGTTGGACTCTCATCGATGACGTGCCTACTGGAAACCATCAGACCAACAACCTCGATGTGATGCCGAATGGAACAGTCATTTGGCACGTTGGTTCAACCTGCAACATCTGTGATGAGGCAGATCAACGCAATGCTGCGTTGTTGTGGGTGAATTCAAGTACCGGTGCACACGGGGTTCTGGCAAGTGGCGTGCGCAATTCTTTCCATGGAATATGGGTGCCCGGTATGGGCTACATCTTCAGCGATAACGGCCGTGATTGGGAAGGAGATCATCCCCCTGAAGAAATCAATCTACTCATTCCTGGTGAGGATTATGGCTGGCCAGATGATGATCCAGATAAACCTGTACCGGAGGGGACGATTGGACCAATTGCTTCGTGGACGCCCCATTCAAGCCTCAACAATCTTGCATACCGGCCTCCAAACTCGTCCTTCCCAGGAGGAAACCACACCGTCTACGCTACCGTGTTTGGTTCTTGGAATACAATCGCACCTGTGGGCCATGAAATCGTTCGCATCGACTTTACAGAGAACACGAGTTCACCACAAGGCTGGTCTTCCGAAATTTCAGTATTTGCTTCGGATTTGAGTGCACCATTACCGATTGCATTCCATCCCGATGGAGAATTTCTATTTTACACAAATTTTCTTGATGATGGTACGTTGTACGTCATCTCACCAAGTTAGATGACCTAATCGGCTTGCATCGCTTTTTCCAAGGTTTCAGCGACACGTTTGATTCTCCGAAAGACGCGATCTACTTTTGCCAATACTTTCTCGCATACTTGTGGGGAACTCGCTCCACAGAGGCGCCATCCAATAGGCAATTTCCCGCCGAGTAAATTCAGTAAGACCATTTGTTCTTTGGGTTCTACAGTAGCGAATATTTTTTCACACTCCGCAACATTGAATGAGTCCTTTTCCAATGATTTGATAATTCGAGATGATACTTTTTGGTCAATTCTAGATAGCCCCCCTTTCTGCATCAACCAATCAGTCCCTCGGCGCCCATATTGTGCCCCAATTGCAGACCAAAGAGTCACTGGAAGGCGATCTAATCTGGGAACACGTTCCACCAATCCTGCTGCACAGAAGCGATCTAATATTCTAGTTAGCCGAGGCCTTGTAGTCCCCCAATTTTCTAATGCTTCATCCAATGAAAGTGGCGAATCTGCAGATAATAAATGCTCAAAAATCAGCCTCCCTAATGGGGAAGAGCCATCTTTTGGCCGTCGTACTTTATCGCCTAAGAGGCCAAGATCAGTTAGAAATGCATCTAATTCATCTTGTTCTTCTGTAAGCGGTGCTCTGCCCTTGATTTGGATGTGAAATGGGTGCGAGTCCCGCTTTTCAGATGGAATTGACATTCTTTTTTGACTTTCTTTCATGTATTGTTCCAACAATTTCAATCGCTGACCGAGTACAAGACGTGCTTCGACTGCCATTAATTCCACAGCATTCGAGAGTGAACCATTTCGCAGATGATGCACACGCCACCCATCACGATTCACAGAAGATGTCAGTCCACATTCGTTTAGCTTACCTAACTGATATTGTATTGCAGTTGGAGAAAGACCCAGTTCATCACCTAGTGTCTGAGCATCCCAACCATCTCCTGGATTGGATAGCATAAATTCGCAGAGGATGCGGTGTATGGGTGAGTGTATACCATCCCCTGTCCATTCATCGCCATTGCGTCTAACAAACTCGAGGGTGTCGAGTATCCAGACAACTAACTGATCTACATCCCGACTGCCTGCAGGGGCTGACTGTTCAGCAAGTCGCATACTCAGCATGCACTTCTCTGGGAAAGGGAGGCTCAAAACCTCTCCGACAGAAAAAGTGGTTCAGACCTAACTAATTCGTATCAGATGTCGCCCCGATTACTCCGGCAATGGCCGCTCATCAAACCACTCATATTCAACACCAGATGCCTGTAAACCTTCCAGATGTGGTGCAAGTTTGAGATCGTGGGAATGAATAATTCCTCTCCGCCTCAGTACCTTGATTGCAGAATGAACAGTTGCTCGTGAGCGACCTAACTCTCTACTCAGTTCAGCCTGACTCTTTGGCATTGGATTTTTCATTAATCTCGCAACTACAAGTCTTTGTGCACCAGATAAACCGACAGGCATCATGCGAGCAGCCATTTCTGAATCTCCTACGTTGATTTCACGAAGAATTTCAATTTGTTGCGGTGCTCCTGCGTAATGGCATGATCTTCCATTGACTGGAATAACTGTGATTGTACGATTAGAGATTAGCACATCGAGGTGGTGGCGAAGTGTTCCATTTGCAGCGCCCAATTCTCTCTGCAATTCTCTGTATGCCAAGCCAGGTTGCTCTTCTAATACTTGCAGGATTCTTTGTCGTAACGGGTGCTCCCATGGGTTCATCTCGCGAGTACTAATGACTCCCGTTGTTGCCCAATTCCAAGGCATAACTGCACCAATACTAGCACCAACTGCTGCAACACCGGCCATCAACCAAGGCCGCTGCCGATGCCATTGCTGTAGTAGTGCCATCGAACCTCTTTGTCACTCAGTGCTTATTGAAGCAATTGGTCCAGTGTTCGTACAAAGTGCATCCTTAATCTGACTGCACTCAACTATTTTTCCTGAACTGAACCTTTCTGCAATTTCATGTAAGCCACAAGCGGACCCAACAAGCGTCCCGCTCGTTGACCATGCTCAGTTAATCGATAAGTGACACGAACTGGCGGCCCGTCAATGACAATACGATTGATCAACCCATTCTCAGTACACCGTCTCAATTTATCAGAAAGAGTTCGACTAGAAATCCCAGTTAACAAATTTCTCAATTCGTTGAATCGACGATCTCCCGCTATATACAGGGTGGCGAGAATCTCAATTGTCCAACGACTAGTAAACATCTCAAGTGCTTCAACAGCAGCTTTGACCTCCCAATTCATGTCATAATCGCCTCCATGATATCCCCCCAAAATCTGACGTATTCTCGCACCCATACCTTCAGTAGTGATGACAGAGGATTGAATTTCTTTCATATCTTCATTGGACAAAATCATAGCATTTTCTGACATAATCATCACCGGTTTACTTTTTACAACGTGGTGTGGAAAAAGCACCTTGGTTTAAACATTAATACTTTTTATTCTAAATATAGTGCCGTACAATAGTTTACTAATAACACCGAATGGAGGTGATATCGTGGATACATGGCTAAAAAATTGGATAGATGAATGGGATAGTGGATATGAGCAAATGATTGAGGAACGAGAGCAGAGCCCAAAGAGAAAAAGAATTTGGGCTTTTCTTTTTCCAAAAAATGAGGTGAAATCTTGAGTCTTCGATCAATCGTGAAGGGATATCTCCGTGCAGTGGCAGAATTTCGTGCCCCTCCATGGGACATGTCACCTAGAAATTTCTAATCACGAATTCGAATAATTAGGTCTTCTTCCCTCAATTAGAGCAGATAGCCCTTCTAGAGCATCAGAAGTGCCGAATATGGTTTCAAGATCAGCGAGTTCTGATGCAAGTCCTGCATCAAGATCGGACCCAGTTTCAATTGCTCGGTTTAGAAGATCGTTTGCCATATGTAGAGCTATTGGCGCTGTACGACTTAGTGATTTCAGTTGGCGCTCAACGTTTCGCTCCCCTGCATCGAAACCAGTTGGACAGGAGCCCGATAATAGGTCATCCATATTGTCATCATTGTAGAACGATTGAGCAAATTCTACTATTGGATGTTTAGAATTGAATGGTGCACCTGGATACTTGTTCGCAGGTTTCCCTTTAGATGCAATTTGAACTACTGTTGTATCTACTTCTGCAGGGTCGACAAGGTGAGTTAGAATTCCAAGTGCATGTGCAGTTGTTGAGTCTACGAAATTACCTGCCAATACTGCCCACCTTGCAGCTTCAATCCCACAAATTCGCACAGTCCTTTGCGTACCTCCTAGCCCTGGATATATTCCAATACTTGTTTCGGGGAATCTGAATTGACTTCTGCGAGTTCCAATTCTATAATCACAGGCAAGTGCTAATTCAAGTCCACCACCAAGCGCGAGGCCAGTAGTTAGCGCAATAGTAGTCTTCGTACTATTCTCTAATTTGGAGAGGACTTTATGCCCATCCGCAGTGAAATTATATATTTCTGGAAATGAATCATCTCTGATTTTATCCACGAAGAATTTGACATCTGCTCCTGCAACAAATGCTTTCCCTGCGCCTTCTAGAACGATAGTGTCAATGCTTGAATCCGAATTTAAATCGTCTAAAACAGCCCCAAGTTGGGCCACAATAGTTTCGTTTAGAGCATTCATTGCTTCAGGTCGGTTCAATCGGATTGTAGCAACCTTACCATTTTGGACAACATCCACGAAGTTGAATTCCCAGCCATGTCCAGTACCGGCTTTCACTCCAAAGAAATCAGGTAGACTAAATTCAGCAAGATTAGCATATGCCTTTGCCATTCTATGTGCATCATCTATACCATGGGCGTTCATCAATTCAAACGGTCCATTCATCCATCGGAGTCCTACCTTTGCTCCCCGATCCACATCCTCCATGGAGCAAATCTCCTCTTCTACAATCTGACTTGATACTGCAAACACCTGTCCAAGCAACCTTTCTGCAATTATATTCGATGTATTGTCATCACAATCAGTATCTTCGCCAATATCCCACATAACTCCTTCATCGACAAGTTTCCTGAGGTTTTCTGCGCCAGTATATCGCGGTGTTTCAAGTTGCTCTGCTAGATAATCAGTTGAGTGTAACGCAATTGGAGGTCCTGTTAAGTTCATCAGAGCAAATGGTCCCATTCCGATATTGAACGCTTTACATGCAACAGCATCTATCTGTGCAGTAGTTGCAACTCCTTCTTGAAGCAACAAGCACGCTTCGTTGAGCCACGGAACAAAGAAACGATTTACGACAAAGCCAGGACGATCCTTGCAAACAATAACGACTTTCCCCAGCATCTTACAGTATTGCTCAACACGAGTTACAGTTTCTGGATTCGATAATTCTGAAGGAATTACCTCTACTAAGCGGTTCTTTGCAGGGTGATAGAAGAAGTGCAAACCCACAAAACGATCTGGGCGCCCAGTTGCTTCTGCTAGATCATTAACACTGAGAGATGACGTGTTTGATGCAAGAATAGTATCCTTTCCACAAGCCGCATCTAGAGCATTGAAAACTTCGGCTTTCACATTGAAATCTTCGAACACCGCTTCGATGACTAGATCCGTATCTTCTGCAACATTTTCAACTCCAACAACCCCGACAATTCTTGATTTAATTTCATTAACCTGTTTTTCTGAGAAAATACGTCTTTCTATTGCTTCATCAAGAAAATTAGAAA
>PBMO01000018.1 GCA_002722595.1 Methanobacteriota archaeon
CCAGGTGGACTAGATGGTGGGCCTGGTGGGCTGGATGGTGGACCTGGTGGACTAGATGGTGATGGTGATGTGAATAGATTAGTAGGAGGGGGCGATATTGGAGGTTGTTGTGAAATAATTGAAGGTGGATTTGGTTCTGGAGTTCCAATAACCTCAGTAGGATTGGTTTGTTGTGATTGAAGTAAGCCTCCTGCAAAGGCGGCCTGTATTGGATCACTGGATCCTGCGTCAATTTGAAGTTCTGACGTGCTTGCTTCGACTTCAACACCAAAGCCCTCGAGGGCAGAACCAAAGGCTGAGGCAAGCAAATCCCCCTCTGAGCCGTGTGTTTGCTGCAACTTTTTCTTGCCCTTTTTTTGTTGAGGGGCTCTAGCAACGGGTGTAATTCTGAGATCATTAGTAAATGGTCCCAACTCAACTACACCATGACCCGCATCGGTGTTATAGTCAATTTTGAATAGCCAAGCTCCTGTATCTGAAGGAACCCAAAAAGTAAGGTCTCCAAAATCACCTGACTCAATACGAGTCGGTGCGGATAAAGGATGTGCGTGGGCTCCATCCATCGCACGGATGTCGCCACGAATATCCCACAAATCTTCCGAAGATTCATTTAGAATCTCAATGGTCACTTCTATGACATCATCATCATCATCATCAATCTCTTCTATAATTGCGTATAGACTTGCAGTGACGCCATTTACCGATGACTTGGTTTGCGCCATGTTTCGTCGAAATGCAACGGATACTTGAATCCCGCTCTGTCTAGCGTAGGCCATAACGCTTGGCAGGAGGAAGTGAATTTGCAATTACAACTATACTTGCACACGACAAATCAATGCTTGATTGATGGGTGTGCCGAGTTCGAATGTATTTGGCATCAATATAGAAGAAAACAAAATTGACTAAGGGAATCATATAGCGTAATTTCATCAAGGACCTTTTGTCACACTGCTCCCTATTCAATCGTTCACCATCCTCTCGAACAACAGCCAGACCAAACCATCTCTGACCAAGAGAACGCCCCATGCCGTGGATTGTATACTTGTGATAAAGAAAAGCAGCAGCAATAATTAGAGCCCAGTTTACAAGCACCACCCACCATTGTGTAGTATTCAATAACCCAAACCTGAAAGCGCTCAGTATGTTTCCTCCAGTGGCAATCATCAAGACGCCCATGAACGCTGTTGTGTCAAGTAAAAAGGCAAAGATTCTCTTCCAAAGGGGTGCCAATTCAACTCCTTCCGGAAGAGATGGCCAATGACCTCCCTCAGATTGTTGAACAGCCATTTTCGCTAGATTCAATCCACCCGATTCAATGGAGATTGGACCTTGAGACATTGTACTCCCCTAACCCTGCGGTCTTGCTTGCCCTTAATGTTACATATGGAGGACGTGATACGCTTCCAAACCCCTTTCTGAGGCCCAATCACACCAAGATTCCCAATTACTATCATTCCTCAATGTACGGGCATTTCCAATTACAATTAAGCCCCTTTTGGCACGAGTGATTGCCACATTCAATCGTCTTTGATCCCTCAAGAAACCTATTTCACCGGCGTCATTGGCTCGAACTGTTGATAATACAATAACCTCTTTTTCTCGGCCCTGATAACCATCGATGGTTTTGATTTCTAATCCATGATATCTATCATTTTCCTCTAGTCCTCCTGCTGAGTCAAACATGTCATTCAATAATCGGACTTGGCCACTGTATGGAGTCACCATTCCGATGTCATGTGGTTTGATATCGCCTGCCGATAATAGCATGTCGACTATTCTAACTGCTAAGCCGGCTTCATCCATATTTTGCTTCGAAGCACCATCGGGACTTGTGCCCTCTACACCGTCAACTGGAACAAAAGCAACAGGGGCATCCCAATCCGGCCATAAAAAGCCAGCTGGAGCGGGCCTTTCTTTCAAATCCAAGCCATCCTCTAATTCTCCACCATAGAACCTTTCACTAGGCCATTCTCGGATTACAGGGTGCATACGATATTGAGTTCTAAGCATAGTCGACGGTGCTCCAAGATGTGTGAGGCGTTCAAACAAAGATTGTCGCAAACCTTCATCTTCTGCCCTACGCGAAATAACGGTCGGAGGTAATTGCTGATGATCTCCTACAAGTACAACATGTCGAGCACCCTTTGTCAATGGAATCAGAGATGCTGGCTCAGTCGCTTGAGTCGATTCATCTAGCAACACAAGTGGAAACCTGCGGGATTCAAGAAGTAAATCTCCCGAACCAACACAAGTTGCACACACAACTTGAGCAGTTTGAAGTATGTCATCACGCATTTGATTTTCGATTCTACGTACTTCTTTCCAACCCCTATTGATATCACGGTGGGCAAGACCTTTCTCCTTCCCTTTTAAGGAAGGTAAACGTCTCATGGCATCTTCATTTAGTTGAATTAAAGTATCTACATCTTCACGTAAATGATGTTCTTCCATACGAGCTGCCATTGTGGCATCTCGAAGTGATTCTCTAACTTTAACAGGTTGTCCTAATCTAATCGCTCTAACTCCAACTTCAAGGAGCCCTTCAAGCAAATTGTCAACTGCAACATTTGAGTCCGCAACTGCCAGAATTGGGCCTGCTCCATTCTTTGACCAGGCAGCCAGAATTCGTACTGATGTGTGAGTTTTCCCTGTCCCCGGAGGCCCTTGGATTAGTGATAACCTACATCTCATGGCCTTAGCGAATGCTTCACTTTGACTCTTATTCAATCCACTAATTTGTTCAGATTGTGCCATCAGGCGTTTTTGTATTCCCCCAAGATTGGCTGGTCGAGAAGCACTTTCCTCCATATCACGTACTTGACCATATAGCAGTTCTTTGAGAACTGTTGAATTTTCATCCATGAATAGTGATTCAAGGGCCATTGCCATTCGATCATGTGCAACCCTATTTGCACCCCGATCAAGTCTCCAAGTCCCATCTCGAATCTTTGGAGGTTGCTCGTTAACAACAATCCGTATGAATTTACGGCTCCTAGACAACACTGTTCCCTCTATTGGTTTCTCTTTGAGGGGGGTTTTCCTTGAAAGAGTAACAATGTCGCCATGCCGAAATCTGTGGTGCGGTAACGATTCGCCATTTGTATACATCTTCACAACCCTTTCACCAAATAACCAACCATCATTTCGACCAAATAAGTCAAAGAGCGTTACTCCATTTTCAACTAATCTTTCCCTACTCCATCTTTTCAGACGTTCTTCAACTGCTTTCATTTCATCTTCAAGTTCCCAATCAATGAGTTGTGAATATTTTTCAAAATGATCCTGCGATCGAGTGAAAGTGATGCCATCAGAATCCTCTTCACCTTGTTGGTTTGATTCGGAGCCTGCTGGTGGTCCACGACCTATTCGCTTAACACTCCCTTTGCGCTCCTCCATGATGTGTAGCCAAACACTCCCATACTTTGGACCCTCCCCCTTTGCATGGAGGATTGAGTATATCCCAAAGGATGAAATATTTCACAAGCGAAAAGCAGCGAATATTATACCGGGATGGAAAGCGCCGGTGTATGGGTGCGGGGTATGTTCGGCCGTAGAAAGAAGAAGGAACCCGTTGGCCAAACCTGCCCATTGTGTCAATTGGTTAATCCTGAGGATGCTCCATCTTGCACCCGATGTTACTATGAATTCACTGTAGCAGCCCACCGCCAAACTGTTTCTGAAATCACTGATGAAGAAAGCGATGGTCTATTTGGGGCCCTTATGGAAGATGAGGAGGAGTTTGATGAAGAGAATCCATTGGTTGATTGGACAAATCACAAGTTCACAATGGACGACATGACTGTCGAAGTATCCCCGTATGACGAAGACGGTGTAGTAGAGGTGGATCAGAGTGTTTCCATGGAGCACCAATTTGATGCCCCACAGCAAACAGCGAGAGTTAAAGGTGAAAAAATCGAACCTGAGGAAGAATATACACTAACTGCTGCGGATGCACCAAAAAACGTTGCTAAATTTGATACTGGAGATGGACCTGATTTAAGTTTTAAAGAAGAAGAGTACAGTACACCAGTTGTTAATCTCGTTGAAATGACTGAAAGTGAAGATATCGAACCTGTGAGTTCAACTTCTGCAATTACCGAAGACAGTGAGGTGTCTGAAATTGAAACTGTACCGGCTGAATCACCCAAGAAAATCCCAGCAGTTCCAGAAATTCCTACTCCGGAAACTACGTCCAATATTTCAACTCAAACACAAAATATTCCTCAAATTCCACAATTGCCATCAAAAGCAGAGAGTTCCATTGCTCCACAAACAATTGCAACCTCCTCCGCCCCTTTGCCTTCGACAGACTCAATTTGGCCATGGCCTCAATCTGAACAATGGGACGATGTCACAGTCAGAAAATCTCTGCGTGGAGCTATGGAATTAGCAAAGAGTGGTGATATTGAAGCATCTAAACAGACAGTTACATCACTTGGCCCTCATTTGGGAGAAAGAGTTGATTTGATATTCCACATTAGTGTGTTACTCAAACGATTCGGCCAAGAAGATGTGATGAAACGGATGATTCAAAACGCTCAATCAAAATACCCAGATTCGGTAGACGTAGCCAAAGCGGCAGAAAACCTTCTGACCTGAAGGCATAAACCGAACCAATTAGTGGATGTATTGTGAGACCAATCGCTGCAATTGAATGCAATGATGGCATGAAACTATTACCAGCCAATAAATCGTTCAAAGATGATATTGTATCTGCTATGGATGAAAGTGGAAATGCGATATTCAATGCAATGCCTTGGCTGGAAATTCAAAAACCCATCCTTGAACAAATTGAGGATTATCTTACTGATGTACAAAGATATGGTGCTGCAGGTTTATCCTATCACTGGTCAATCAATATTGATGATGAATTTGTAGGCTTAATCGCTTTAGATCACACCCCGCAACTGACTCTTGGGCATTGGAATCTGGGATATTGGGTACGCGTTAATGCTCAGAAAAAAGGTATTGCAAGTAAAGCCATAGATGCAGTACTTGGATGGATTGGACGGGGTGGTTTAACTTCAGTAGAAATAAGTGTAAACCCTGAAAATATAGCAGGAGTAAGAACGGCAGAAGGCGCGGTTTCTAGATGGAATGGATATGTTCTACATACACAAAAAGAAGTTGAGTTAGCAGGTTCAATAGTCATGCATGATTGTTGGTTAATACCTCGCCTACCCTTGGAGGGAAATCGATGACTGCTTGGCTCAGTGTAGATACTGATGATATAGTGCATTTTCCCTCGAATCGGGGTCACCCAAATCGCTCATCACAATATATGGATGAGTGGAAGACTTCTGGATATAGAGCCTCGGAGAAACTACTTCAGGCTACAGATCGATTCATTCAATGGGTACAGGATGGGCCTGAAATTACTGTATTCTTAATCGCTGAGCAGTTGGATTGTCCTGATTTTCGTATTCGGATGGAAAAATTGTTACAGATGCCAAACATAGTTTTTGGGTGCCATGGGTGGGGGCATAGATGTTGGTCTGCTTGGCCAGAGGATATCGAATCATTCAGTGCCATGCTCTCTACATCGCGGGACCGTATTTCTGATTTTGCCGGTAATTCTTGGCGGCCAAGGTTCCGCGCACCTGCTGGTTACATTGCAAAATGGATGGCTGCCCCATTAGCTGCAGCAGGTTTCAATCTAGATTCTTCAATAAATCCATCACGTTGGGTTAATCGAAAGATGGAGGGGGATTGGATGTCTGTTAAACAATCAATAGAAGGCATAGGGATTATCGAAGTACCTTGGTTAACTTCAGTAATTGGGCCAGCATGCGGTCCTGCTCTGAGTTTATTCCCTTTCGCAATTTTTGCAAAAAGAGCCTGGCGAAAACATTCTTTGAGAATTACATCTAATCCAGAAAATGAGAAGTGTGTAGCACTGTACTGGCACTTACTAGATCACAATAGGAAAGAAGGCAATTGGAATCCTCCAATTTCTAAATCTCAGTAATATCATTTCTTTTCATTGAAATAGAGAATTTTTCAACAGTTTCTTCGAAAAGAGAATAATCCAATTTCCCGCTTTGTACCATTGAAGATAACGCTGCTAAAACAATATGCTCCGCATCAATTTCAAAGAACCGACGCAACGCTTCACGGGTGTCTGATCTTCCAAAACCATCTGTTCCAAGTACAATATAATCGCCAGATACCCATTGGCGGATTAAATCTGGAACTGCTTTCATGTTGTCACTAACTGCAATGGTTGTTGGAACACTATCGTCTAAATGTTCCATTACCCAACTAGTCTTCTTCTCATCATTAGGATGCAGAAGATTCCATCTTTCAGATTCAAGTGCCTCTCTACGCAACTCGCAGTATGATGTAGCAGACCAGATTTGACAATTAATATTCATCTCTGCCAATATTTGAGCAGCTTTCTCCACCTGTAACATGATTGGCCCAGATCCTATTAATCGAATATCTGAATCATCATGTCCACTTATTCTATACAACCCACGAATAATACCTTCATCCACATTTTGTGGCTTGGGTGGCATTGGATGATTCTCATTGTAGACTGTGATATAGTGAATAACATCTTTCTCTTCGTTGCACAATTCCTCTATTCCATGCTGAATAATTGTTGCTAATTCGTATGCATATGCAGGGTCCCATGCGCGAACCGCTGGATTTGTCATAGCCATCAAGTGTGAATGGCCATCTTGATGCTGTAGACCTTCGCCATTGAGTGTTGTTCGCCCAGCAGTAGCTCCAATCAAGAAACCTCTAGCACGACTGTCAGCTGCGGACCAGATAAGATCTGCAA
Organism: Methanobacteriota archaeon; assembly: GCA_002722595.1. Lineage (GTDB taxonomy): Archaea > Thermoplasmatota > Poseidoniia > Poseidoniales > Thalassarchaeaceae > MGIIb-P. Next base: position 6,788 of record PBMO01000018.1, read on the forward strand.
CTCTTTGGAACCCAAACATTGAGTAGTATATGTAGAAGGGAATTGTAGCACACTTTTGCGTGGAATAGGAGGTTCCACTTGCGATAAATGTTGACATTGCTCCGGCTTCATTGATTCCCTCTTCTAGAATCTGTCCGCCTTTACTTTCCTTGTATTTCATCAAAACTGCATGATCGACGGGTTTGTACAACTGCCCCTGTGGAGCGTAAATTCCGAATTCACTGAATAATGGATCCATACCAAAGGTTCGTGCCTCATCTGGAACTATTGGTACAACATGCTGGCCAAATCCATCCGTTTTCATAAGACTCCGCATCAATCGGACGAAAACCATGGTAGTACTGACTGATAAATTTCCTTTTGTACCCTCATCGAATTCAGCATAGGCGCCAGGAGGTGGTGTTGTTAGTTCGACGGCGTGATTACGGCGTTCTGGTACAAATCCGCCAAGTTGATTTCGCCGAGCAAGCAAATATTCGATCTCTTCAGGATAATTTTCGGGTTGTAAATAAGGCATTTTTGTCAATTGATCATCAGAAAAATGTAAGCCAATCTCATCCCGCATGAATTTGAGAACATCTTGATCAGCTTTCTTCTTTCCATGAGTTGAATTACGTCCGGCAAACGTTGGTCCCAAGCCCCATCCCTTAATCGTTCGAGCAAGAATTACGGTTGGCCTGCCTCTGTGCTCTTTAGCAGCAGAATATGCTGAAAATATCTTCACAGGATCATGCCCACCGACATCATTAGTCAAACGTTCCAAATCAGTATCAGATAAATGCGAAACCATTGCAGATAGTTCTGGCGTATTGAACAAATCGTTTCGGATGGTTGCCCCATCAGCAGTCATTATTCTCTGTTCATCACCATCTGCTAGAGACTCAAGACGAGAAGCAATCAACCCTTCTTTGTCTTTCTCAAACAAGTCGTCCCATGATGAACCCCAAAGACACTTTATGACATTCCATCCTGCACCTACAAATCGTGATGCTAGTTCTTGAACAATCTTGCTATTACCCCTAACTGGTCCATCTAATCGTTGAAGGTTGCAATTGATTACCATAACTATGTTGTCCAAATTTTCCCTAGATGCTAGAGTTAATTCAGAGAGGGATTCTGGCTCATCAGATTCTCCATCCCCCATGAAGTACCATGTTGTACATTTGGAGGTGTCAACAAGACCTCGGTCCTGTAAATACCGATTGAATCTTGCCTGACGGATTGCTGTCATTGCACCTAGGCCCATACTAACACTTGGATATTCCCAATAATCAGGCATCAAGCGTGGATGTGGATATGATGAGAGCCCCTCTGAGAATGCTTCTTGACGAAATCTCTCCATCCTATTTTCATCCATTCGGCCTTCCATCCATGCACGTGCATACAGTCCAGGACTTGCATGACCCTGCCAATAAATGTGATCTCCATTCCCCTCTCCGTCTTTTCCTCTGAAGAAATGATTCATCCCTACCTCCCATAGATGAGATGTGCTTGCATAAGTGGAGATATGCCCCCCTATGCCATCAAAATTTTTGTTCCCACGAGTCACCATCATCATCGCATTCCAACGAATTACATCGTGTATGCTCTTTTCTAATCCAAGATCACCTAGATATTCGTGCTGATCTGCTGGGTGGATTGTATTGGTGTAAGCTGTTTGTGTCAATTCTCCAACGGGAACGCCAACTGAGTTGGCAGCCCTCACAGTTTCTTGCAAGAGGTGGCGTGCACGGATTGCGCCATGATTTTCCTCAACAGAGAGAATTGATTCCCGCCACTCTTCAGTCTCACCTTCATCAGAGTCTGGAAGTGAACTGCGGTGACCCTCATGACCCATTTCCATTCGCCCCGAATCTGGGGTGGATGCTGGTGACTTGAATCAATCGCATATTCTATTTGAGAGAAATGCAGAATAGAGGAAAATGGGAAGATTGCCAACAATGTGGTGTCAGCAATGCTACCATTCACTTAATATGCTCCTCCTTATAGGAGGAGTCATGAGCACTCGCTATGCCAATGCTATGTTTTTGACCATAATCATGATTTTAATGTCATTAAGTGGTCTGGTAGACAACCAAGAGAATCAGAGTGATTCTGCTACAGAACTTACACTCGTTGAACCACAATATGCCACAAGTCCAGGACATTCAGTGTTCGCTGAATACATGGGAGCATATTGGTGTGGACCCTGTATTACTGCATCAACAAATTTGCACTCATTGAGTGGTTCGAATGGTGATGAATTTACTTATGTCTCTTTTTGGGAATCTTCGAGTTCAGGTTGGCCTAGTGACAGTCCTATCAATCGACGAAATCACATACAATCGGCAGATGGTTATGGCGGTGGTATTCCAGTTGTCACCTTTGGTGATGCCTTTGATGGAACCTACTACACATCTGGTGGGCAAAACTATGACAATTATTTCACCAATGGAGGTGGGATGGATTCCAGTGCCTCTGATTACGAACTATCGGTAGCTCAGAGCCCTAATGGCGGTAACATGGATATCACCATCACGGCATCAACCACGAGTTCAGCATCTCAGACTGTGTACCTGTATGCTGCAGTCACTGAAGAAGTATCTCCCGAATCATACAGTGCAGATGCCAACAAGCACCCGCATCACGTTTGGAAAAAGTGGCTTCTCAATTCCGGGGGTAGTGGCTTTGAAACATTCACTATTTCTTCTGGGAACTCTGTGACCAAGTCATGGTCTGTACCAATTAACACTGTACGTGCCGGTGGAGGTAACACAGCACAGGATAATTTCCTAACCGTTGCTGCATTGATGGATGGTTCACACTCTACATGGAACAATGTTTTCGCCGCGGCTGATTCAAACATGAACCCTATGGATTTGTCAGTAACAAGTATGACCGTTACCAATAATGATGCATCGTATGATGGATTCCTATCTGGAGATATGCTCAGCCTAGATGCTACAGTACGGAACACAGGAACAGAGGATTACTCGGCTGGAGGTTCTCTACAATTCTTCCATGTTGATGGAGCAACAGAAAACCCAATTGGCCAATCAGTGTCACTGAACAATCTGAATGTTGGACAATCACAATCTATCAGTTCTCAATTCGACACATCATCCATTACCATGAGTCCGAATGGCATTGATTCCTTCAGAGTCAAAATGACCGGGACTACTGGAGAAAACGATCCTATCGGAAACAACCGAATGGATGTTTGGATGAGTCACGATTATTCACCATCTGCAGACACACCTGTTGCAGATGGGCTAACGAATATCGCTCGTGGAAGTACTCTAGACTTCGATGTCACGGGCAATGCTCGCGACGCAGTCGACACCCTTGCAACCATGACCCCTGAACTTGAAGTATCACAATCAGGAACCAATGTTTGGACCTCTGACTGGGTTATTGCACCTGGGTCAATTACAGCACCAGGGACACCATCTGCACGATTTGTTTTCACCGTTGACCCGGTTCAATCCGCAGCCAGTGGCGATTACGATGTTCGTGCGAGACTTGTTGATTCACGAGGACAAACAAGCGACTGGGCTGTTGCTCAAGATGCATTCAGTTTGATGAATGGATTGCCTATTGTAGTAGACCCAAATCAACCAAACAGTGTTCCAAGTACCTGTCCAGCATTCCCAGGTATGCCAACTGTAAAGGTGGAACAAAATGAATTGGTTGACTTATCAGGTCTTGTTTGCGATGCAGAAACCGATTTGTCTAACCTTCAAATCACGAGTAGTGATCCATCATTCATCGCATGGCATTCCTCCACGAATCAAGTAGAAGTGTACTTCGATTCCATGCAATGGGACGCAATGGGCAATCCATTACCACAAGGCGTGGGAATTTCAATTTTTGATGGTGAAGACACAAACACCGGCACGTTAATGTTCAATGTTATCGAAAATGGGCAACCACGTTGGTCTAGTATTCCAGCACAGTCTTACGACGAAGGTGGTAGCAAACAACTGTCACTTGCTCAGTTTGTCACAGACAGTGATTCTAATGGGAATCCTGTAAGCATCATTGATTTGTCGATATCAGTAGTCTCTGTTGAACCAGGAAACATTCTCAACGCAGAAATGTATGGCACCACATTAATGGCAACTGCACTAGATGACGATGCTTACGGTAGTGCAATAGTTACGGTCCGTGCTACAGACACGGATGGTCAGACTAGTGATACAGATGTTCATATCCATGTTCAAAATGTTAATGATGCACCACGATTCGATTCTACAGGGTTTGACAACCTTATGGTACAAGCTGGCAACACATTAGAACTCGATATGAATGGCCGTTTGACCGATATTGATGATGATGATGCTGAGATATGGGCAACTATCATCTCAAACGATGGTTTAGTTCAATACAATCCGATTTCGGGAATGTTGACTGCAACATACCAAGATGCTGGAGAATATATGTTCCAGTTGTCTGCATCCGATTCTAGCGGTGCAACAAATCAGTGGAATATGATTGTCAATGTAGTTGATAGTGTCAATTTGGTATGGAGTAATGATGGCACAAATGGCGACTTGGATATTGTGGTTACTGATATGTACATTGGAAAGAACGCAACTGTTTACCTCGTACAACTCAGCGATATAGGATTCAGTGAAATCACTGCAACGTGGGAGTTGTGCAATTCAGATTTGGGGCTCTGTTTGTATCAAGGAGTAATTGAATTAGATCCATCTATTCTTTCCAGTTCAGGTCAATCCTTCGAAGTAATCAAGATTGGTGATGATGGCAACCCAATGGGAGTTGGTTTGGATACATTCGATTACATCAAGGTCAGGGTCAATGGTGTGGGTACTGATGGGTTCGATTATGAATCCACATCGGTACAATATGATGCAATGTCAGAACCTGGCACGGAACAACCAAACCCCGGTGAAAATGGCGAGAACCAAGAACAATCTGGTGATGGAGGATCTGTAAATGCAGAATCCGGAGGCATGAGTATGATGCTTATTGGAGGAGTTATTGGTCTTGTTTTCCTAATGGTCATCGCTGGCGCTCTTGGTGCAGTTCTATTACGTGGTGGTCGAGAAGAACAGGCTCCTAGTATCAACTGGGGAACCGAGTTGGCTTTCAACACCCCAGCCGCAGTGGCTCCCGCAGCTGCTCCGCCTGTAGTGGCACCTACACCTGCAGTCGCACAATCAGTACCTAGTTACATGCAATTGACACCTGGTGGACAGTATGTTACTGGCCATTCGGGAGAGACCGTTTACCTATCTCCTGATGGTACAGCTTGGACTATGCAGGCCGACAGTTCGTTCATTCGCACATCTTGAAGCGAAAACGGCGAACGGGGTGACAAAAACCACCTTTTGGACAAAACCGCGATTTTAGGCTAGAATCGCTGTTTAAGAGAACAATTCGCCAATCGGCCATGGTGAATGATTAAGAGCGGTCTTCTGAGGGCGGGAGGCATGTCTGTTGAGGCAATGGTACAAGGAATGATTGACATGATGAACGAAGCTCTAGTTGATGCTGCAAAGCACGACAAAGGCAACAGCGCTGCCGGCACACGTGTGCGCAAGGCAATGCAGGCTATCAAGGGCAGTGCACAAGATGTGCGCGTAAAGGTCCAAGCCGACAAGAACGCTTGAAATCGTTCATCATTGAATATTTGTGCCTCCGTCTTTGGCTCCGGCCAAGGCGGGGGCCTTTTCACGTTTCAGAAGTGAAGAATCAACTAATGGAAGCAGGTTGATTGGTCCAAATAGACCAATCACCTCCCCCATTCATGAAGTCCGCTTTTCCAGTTCCATGAAGATACCACCCTTCTATTGCTCCCGATCCTCCCCACGAGGTACCTGGAGCAAATACAATCCATTCGACATCGGTGATATCTCCAAGCAGAGAAAATTCTTGACTGTCCTTGATTTCTTCATTCCAATTAGATTCCGGAGCCCTCCAATGACCTGTGATGTTCCTATTTTCTACATCTTCGATATATGTGTGGAAAGTGTAGAGATAATGCATTGCAAGTGTAGAATCATGAATAAGTAAGAATTGTGAGTCGTTTTCCATTTCACTGGACAATTCAGAAGCTGCTGCATCAGTCCAATACGTTTGTCCATGTATTCCTGCAGTAAATGAAAGCGGAAGGATAAGAATCACTCCTATGATTGCTTTTGGTTGATCCCAATTTATATCTCCGTTCACTCGCTTGATTAGTACATAGGAAGGGATTGCAAGGATAGTGATGTACCTCCCATTGTTACCCATTGTCCACATATGCCAAGGCCATTCCGAACCCCATAAAATCGATTCATAAGCCCACAAACATGCCACATAGGTTACAATCGAGCCTGCTAATATTCCTATCAACAAACAAAGTTCGTTAGTAGTTCTGTCAGTATCATCAGATATCGCTTTCCAAATGTCTGTGATGAAGGGCCAAATTACCATCCCAAATAGCCCATAAACAATTACTACCCCAAAAACCGATATTGGTAGCGCCTGAATAAACCGAATTGGTTCATCTATGATTATGGTGAATGTTCCATAGCCTAGCATCCCAAGCAATATAACGCCCAAAATGCCTCCGAAAAAGCCGAATGTGAGTGATTTTTTTGGGTTAATCCGTTCATGAGGTATCTGATCTACCAGATATCCAATTAAGATCAATACAATTAGCGGTAAAATCAGCGAGGTGAAATTTATCCTTAGTTTAATCATTAATATTGCTAGTAATATCGAGGCAGAAATTGAAATTGCAACAAGTCGCGGAAGAACTCCTTTTTCAGTGGAATAGTTCCTTGATTTACACCAAATCGCCCATGAAATACCTAGCATTGCCAGATATGTGTACTCATAGTAACCCCTCCCAACTGAGAATATCAATGCGGGATTAATCAGCAATATTACAATCGTGGAAATTCTAAGATTTAGTTTCCAACAAACAATGATGGCTAGAATCATCCCAATTATGGCAAGTTGTTTTGCTGAACTATTGCTCACACTATCGAATACTGTTGAATCATTTGGATCAGAACCCATTGGATCTGAAGTCCTCACATCACCCCAATCCAGAACCCATCCCTGATCTGATTCAACCAAAGCCCCTCTAACGTGGGCATCTAAACCAAGTTCACTAGTCATTATTGCCACAGTATTGAGAATTATTGCGAGAGAAAGCAATAATTTCCAATGAAAAGAAAGTGATTGACGGATTCCTCCTCCAACCACTGAGCCTTGCATGGTTGTCTGTATGAATAGGATGACTATGAATACAGCACCGATTAGAAGTCAAACAAACTCGATTGTCCCATGTCTCTCATTCTTCCAGCAGATTTCATTCTATCAAGAGCGCGGGACATTCTACGTTCACTAAATTCTCGTTCTTCAACAAGAAATTTCCTCAACTCGTTTTCATTCACCATGCCTGAATCTGGCAAGATACCTTGAGCAGGATGATTAAGAAACAATTCTCTGATATCTGCAAGGTTGTCAGGTATTTCCTTGTCCTTCTCAGCACATATTGCCTCAATTGTGCCAAATTTCTTAATCAATTTCAACCCTGTTTTTGGACCGATGCCATGAATGCCTGGATGAAAATCAGTGCCAACCATTATTCCAAGATCAACTAATTGTTCATGTGTTATCTCATGTTCAGAGAGCAAATCGTTCAACAATATTCTCTCTGCTGATACCACTCGCCCAAACTTCCTAGTTCCATGACTTGTCAAATTGCGAATCATTACAGGGCTTCCATAAAGTAGTACATCCCAATCCTGGCTAGCAACACCAGATACTGAACCATCTCGACACCAAACACTTGCAGCGCCTTCTGCTTCCATAGGCGCCTCAATCCAAGCAATTCCTAGTAAGTCTAGCATAAGTTTTGTTTCATCGACCATGTCAGGACTGTAAGATACTACTTGAGCGCCTAATTTGTCGGCTGCTTTCCAATCTTCGTTCTCAACAGCATGCTCCCATTTTTCAACAGCCTTTGCCCTCCTCTCTTTTCTCCCATCAAGAGTTTCAGATTTCAGTGCATGGGGCCTTCCATCGAAAACAAAAACAGGGTCAATTCCTGCCTCAACTAGGATTGTTGCACGGTCTAAGAAGCCCATCAAATGAGATACTGGTCTTCCCTTGCTATCACGCAAATAGGTACCATCTTTACCATCGCCACGTGCACGTAAGCTAGTGATAAATTGATATGCGGTCAAGAAAGCATCTACTGCGATTCTCTGGCCAGATAAATCAGACAACTGTATCTGAACGGGAGTTGCGAGGTCCTTGAGATTACAACCCATCCAAGCGCCTCAAATATCTTCGAACTCTTCAAGTTCTTCGTCTTCCCATTCATCATCGTTGTCATAGTTTATTTCCCCCTCATCTACAACACCTCGACCACGGAAAGCCATCCAGAAACCAATTCCACCAAGTAAAATTCCTAATGCAGTAGCAATATGCGCGTAATTACCCCATGTAGAATTTTCCCCAAAAATCGTGCATTGGTCGTTTGGGATAGCATAACGAGTACTCGTTTGTCCATCTACTGTTACAGTTTGTTCAGAATCCGGATGATCCCAATGGGATGGCAAGAATCTAATTTGACCGGTTGTTGGATCTGTGATATTGATGATTGTAATATCTGCTAGAATAGCCTGTCCTGGTGTTAAATCAGTGTGAAAAAGCGAGAAAAACAACTGAACATATTCGCGCCCTCTTCGACTAATTGCCTGATCTCCTAAAATCTCCTCATGTTCTTCGTAACCGAGGCCTGAGATAGTTTGACTACCATCCTTAGTGGTGTAAACCATGTCATATTCAGCATAGAATTTGAAAGAATAGCCTTCAACCAATTCATCACCTAGGAAGGTACCATCTCGCTCTTCCAACTGAGCAATCTCTTCAGCAGTCCAAACATCAGGGTCATCTGGGTTTGCTGCAAACGAGGTCGACATAGGACCTGCAATGATTGGTGCAACTAACATTGAAACTAATACACCCATCCCAGTAAGTAATATCGACAATTCTCTCAAAGGTATGGGCGGTATGAACATAAAACCTGATACAAATATTCCAATACCAATTAAGCCCCATATAACCAAACCGATAATTGAAGTTGAGTTTGCTTCTACAGATTTGTAACCGCTTGCATCTGCATAAGGAGACGTATATCCATCAGGATTATCCAAACCTGGAACTGATTCCTCATACGGAGGTAGGACTGGGATGTCCATGAATGAATTTTGATTCCCCAGATAAATTGTATATCCTGCTAGCAGGGTCGAAGGTTTCTGGAAAGTGACTCTCAAACCAAATGCCTCTCCAGCAGGTATTTCATCATCGTTAACAAAAAATTCAAACTCATAGAAATTATCTGCATCAGGTTCTGCTATTGTTTGTACAGCTAAATCCCGATTTCCTAATCGAAGTACAACATCAATCTGTTTGGAACACTGTCCCTGTTCTATATCACAAAATATTGCTAATTTTATTTTCCCACTGATAGCAATGGAGTTGTCAATGCCGGTTGCTTGTGCGACGGGGTGCGTTCCCTCGAATGTAAACGAACGTGGGCCACCGCCATTATTTGGGTCACCTACAGCATTGGTTTCGCCAATGCTGTCATCTGATTCTGTATCAGTTGCTGACGAATGTGTCCACATAGGCCACATATCTGGAGAGCCACCGTCGTTGTTGTTACCATACATATACATTCGATTTTGTTCAAATGTGAGGTTTTTTGCATCATCAGATTGCATGATTCCCACAGTAGGTTCTTGAGCAGTTGTTGGAATTGTTGCACACATGCTCGAAAGAAGCAATGCTGTAAACAACAGCATAACGGCTCTTCTACGAGTGCGCATGAAAAGGGCGAGAGGTAATACCGTTATAGGATTAAGGCGAAGCGTGTGTTGTTAGAGCATCGCGAGAGCGCGACCGCACGGAGGAGTTGGTTTCAATGTCAAAGTCAGTAGTCATTGGAGCCGGATGGCATCCCGACCTCTTTCGGAAAGAAGCTGCTCAATTGATTGGGGAATACGAAATTATACATCCACATGCATTAATTTGTGATTCAGAAAAGGCTTCAATATTAATTCAAAGATCAAGTCTAATCTCCGAAGTTCTGCAACCAGGTGGTGTAGTCAATCTGGAAAATCCCATCGAGAGTATCAGTACATCATTTCTCAAACTTGGCATAGATGGTCGGGTCGCTGTTAGGGCCACACGTTCGGGGGAACGAGTAAAGGGTTGGTCTAGTCGTTTTATCGCGGGAGAAATTGGTGGAAAATTGGTTGAAGCCGGTTATGAGATTGATTTAACCAATCCAGAAATCATACTCCGGGTTCATCTATTGGCAACTACAAAGGGATTTACACATCCAGATGATTTCTCTTCAGAACCTGTTATTGCATGGGGAATTACAATTCATGATGGAGACGATTGGGCTCAGAGGAAAGCTCCAATGCGCCCATTCTTCAAACCCATAAGTCTCGATCCAAAATTAGCTAGAGCCATGGTAAATTTTGCTTGTCCAAATGGGGGTCGGTTATTGGATCCATTCTGTGGAACCGGTGGCCTATTAGTCGAAGGTGTTCTTTGTGGTATGGATTCCTGCGGGAGTGACTTAGCATGGCCTATGGTTGTAGGATCGAGAGAAAATGCCCAATGGGCTGTCGAAAGAGGTGGAGTTGGTCATTATGATGTGAGGAATGGTTCGGCATTGAACCTTTCAGAAACATGGGATAATTTGTTTGATGGATTTGCGTTTGATCCCCCGTATGGGCGCAACGCTTGGAAGTCAGAAGATGGTTTTGATTTACTATCTGGCACATTGAAATCATGTCATAATATTGCAGCAAATGGTGCTAAATTGGTAACACTAATCCCTTGGCCACCCGAATTGATTGATGCTCCAATCGAACAGGGTATTTCATTTGGAAAGAGCTGGGGGGATATTGCTGAGGCGTTCTCAAACGCAGGCTGGTCTATTGTTAACACGTCTGCAATCCGGGTTCATCGGAGTTTAGCGAGACGTTTGATATTCTCTGAGAAGAAGTGAGCGGTGCAGGATTCGAACCCGCGTCGACGGGTCCGAAGCCCGTCAGGATATCCAGACTACCCTAACCGCCCGTTACTAGTGGGGACATAACCCCCCCTTCAAATCGACGGATAATCTGCAGAGAAGTGATTTACAACTCAAGGCCAGTTTGCATGGGGCCAAGTTAAATCAGATCGTGACCAAAAAGAAACTGAGTCCGCCCCCCATTTCTTATTCTCTATGAGTGTCAAACCCGAATTACGTAATACCTTCTCGTCAATTTGACTAAGTGGGCCATCACCAAGATCAACTGGTGCTTGAATTATGATTGCTCTGTCAACGAGTTTTTCTTCCAAAAAATGTTTCCAAACAATAGGGCCTCCTTCAATGAGTAATTCCTGAATACCTCGATCGCCAAGGTGATCGAGTAGCGCTGATAAATCTGCGCCACCGTCCCCAGCTGGTAACGCTACACCGCGGTCATCCTGCTGTATGTGGACAATAACCGTTTCAAAATCATCATTTAATACAACTGATTTTTCAGGAATTCTGAGGTTTCGGTCGAGAACGATTCTCAATGGTTGCTTACCCTTTCCAACATCTACGCGTCGAATTGTCAAGGCTGGATCATCACGAATAATGGTATTGACACCTACTAGGATTGCATCGTTTTGTCGCCTTAGACGATGCGAAGCATCAAGGCTAATTTCAGAAGTGAATCTTCCAGCAATTTCTCCATCAACAACTCCATTTTTGTCAATTGCAGCCTTGAGAGTTACAAGAGGGCGTTTGTATTCACACCAATGCATGAATGATTGCATCTGTGTAGCAGCTTCTCTCTCAAAGAGACCTTCTCTTACCCTTATCCCGGCCTCAAGTAAAACCTCAATCCCCCGTCCACGAACTGTGGGGTTTGGATCTTTAGCAGCGACTACAACTTCTGAGACACCTGCCCAAAGCAGTGCTTGTGTGCAAGGTGGTGTGAGGCCGAAATGATTGCATGGTTCTAATGTAACATATGCCACACAACCTTCAGTATTTACTCCTCTTTGTTCGGCATCAGCAATTGCCGCTTGTTCAGCATGCAAATCCCCGAGGTGATCGTGCCAACCTTCGGCTATGATCTCTTCACCCTGAGCCAAAACACAACCAACAGGAGGGTTGGGTGAAACCTGCCCTCTTCCGATTTCAGCCAACTCCATAGCACGTTGCATACATGCCACATCAAAGTCCGACCACTTACGGTCCATGTCTCTGGGAGAGGGTGTAGATACCCGTTATTTTCGGTCCTCTAGATTCGATTTAAGATAGAATCTTCTCGGGTAAGGCTATTGTCTAGACATGTCCTGCCCCATACATGGTTAGAATCGCGTGTATCGTCAATCCTGCAGGTCGAGATGGGACTGTTTTGAAGAGATGGCCTAAGATTCAAGAACAAATCAATGAAGAAGGATTAGATTGTGAAGTTCATTGGACAGAACATACGGGACATGCTGCTGAAATTGCATTTGGTCTAAGAGAGCGAGAAGATTTAGATCTCATCGTCGCTGTTGGAGGAGATGGTACAATGAATGAAGTAGCAAGTGGCATTAGAGGCTCGCCGATGAAATTGGGAATTATTCCAATGGGCAGTGGAAACGATTACGCCCGTGCACATGGCATTCCCTTGAAGAATACTCGTGATGCAGTGGCCATACTAAAATCAGGAGTAGATAGACGTGTTGGGGCAATGCGTATTGATGGCGCCCCGGCACCTGCTCTACCACATTATCCCTCGCCAGAGCCCACAGAATGGGATGGAGAATCTGAAGAAGATTGCATGGTTCGAAGATGGGCTTTCCTTGAATCTGATGGAGGGACAACAAGTGATGTTTCTCGAAGAAAAACATTGGGCCAAGGCAAGCACATTCGAGGTATTATGAAATATACATATCTTGGTATAAAGAGTATTTTTGGATGGAAAAAGCAAGATGGATGGCTCAAAGTTGGGGAGAATACTTTGGGAAGAACTGACATGAGTGGTCTGTATACAACAATCATGACAGAGACCTTTGCAGGCGGATATCGTATTGCACCAGGAATGTGTGTAACAAATGATTCAATGTCAATCATTCTTGCGACTAATCTTTCCAAATCGCAGATGCTTAGAATCATGGGGCCTCTAAAGAAAGGAACACATGTGGGGAAGTGGGGAATTAGTTTGAACCCTGGCACCCGATTAGAGTTAAGAAATATTGATGAAAATGATCGGCCGACAAATGTTCCACACAACCCCCCAATGTGGGTACAAGTCGATGGGGAGCCCTGTCTTATGACGCCAGCAATCATTCAATACGTACCTGATCAATTGACGGTGCGTGGTGCTAATACTATCCCAAATCAATAGTAATCAGAATGAGAAGTCACTGAAATCTCCATCATCATTTACATCTGGATTTGCTCTTCTTACAGGCTTTTCCTCAATGATTTCTTCTTCTGGTTCAGGAGATTTCGTTTTCCTTGTTCTACGTGTTTTGGGTTTTTCTTCGGGTTCCGTATCCAAATTAGGTTGAATTTCTTCAACAGGTGCAGAGGGTGTCACACGTGCTCGCTTGGGCCTACTCAAATTTTGGCCAATGTTCCCTGCACCTCCTGTCCCTATCAAATTACGTAACCCTTTATCCTTCAATTCCTGTTCAAATGCTTGCTCTTCTTGCATTTCAGTAATCATTTCCTGCATGGATTCGGCTTCTTCAGTTACAGTAACTGAACTTCCAGCCACATAATGGCCTGTACTTTCTCCAGGACTATCTTGAGAAAGTGCTGCATTAATGTCAAATGTTACTGCAGTTGATTTCTTCTTTGGTTTACCTGTATATTCATCTGCACTCGAACTTTTAGTTGCCTTCATTCTTGCATCATGACGGGCTGCTTCATGTCGAGCTGATTTACCAGCACGCATTTGTTGCTCAGAAAGCATAGTTTGTGCTTGAGTATCTGCACTCATGCGAATTTGATTTCGTGAAAATATGAACATAGCACCACCTGCAACGAAGGATGCAAGAAGAACTGTAGTATACAGGCCTCGACCAAAGAAGGGAATATCTCCAGAAATGTATTCCTCATTTCCATTCACTACTCGATCATTTCCATATGTGATTGAAGTTACAACCAAATGTCCTCTCCACCCTTGTTGTGAAGCAGTTATATCACATCCATTGAGTTGTTCTTCTTGATTTACTGTTTCTTTACCCTGAACTAGGTATCCATTTAACTCGACAGCTTGGTTTGAATCCATCAATAAAATTGCATCAAAGATATTTTCATTAGCAGGAATGATTGCAACCAGTGCCCAATTCCTATGTGGAAATTCTTCCGGTTCTCCAATTGGTTGGCCGTTCGCATTTGTTGGACTCGCTTCTGCATGGTTTGGTGCAGCCCAATCTTTCTCACTATTCACAATTGTAACCATTATTGAACCAGGATCGATTTCTTGGGCTTCACCATATGACATTTCCTTAATCATCCAAGAAGTTATTGCATGGTTCTTAGTTTCTGGTTCATCAAAGACCTTCGTTTGGACCAGCCACCCTGAAATTGAAAATGTAGAATTTGAACAGCCATCCAACAATAAATTCTCGTCATTTACACGATTAGAAGTGCTTTGAGCCAAATTATTGGTCACAGAAACCGCGGGACTAGTAATTCCTGTACTATCATCACCAACAGTACTCATTGTTGCTGAATATTCACCATCACCATCTCCCCAACTCACGCTTGGTCCCCCGATACAACCTGAAAGGGCTGGCATCACAAGCAAGAGAACGAGGAGGTAGACAATACGCCGCACGATTCGCTGATGTAGCCTTACATTGAATACTGTTCGCACCTAGAAGTTGCGTTTCGAGGTCAATGATCGTGATCATCGTGTCCATCGCTGGTATGCTCAGCACCTGAATCGCTGTTTAACAAATATTCTAAATCTTCCATTAATTCATCATTCGACCAACTCAATCCAGTGTAGACCAATCGCTTGTTGCCATCTTTGTCGATAACGAATGTGACAGTGTTATGCCCAACCTCATACATTTCATGATTGTCACCATCCATGTCCGAGTGATCATCATGTTCTTCATGGCCACCTATGTGATTATCAGGAGTCGGAAGCAAAGAGATGTTTGCATTCGATGCCGCCCATGCGATATGGTCAGTATCATGCATGACCATCACTTCATCAATACCAACGTCACTCGTTTCCCATGTAGAGTTGGAATCATTCCAAATGTACAGTGACCACCACCATGACCAATCACTGGGCGAATCAATACCATTTATTCCGGTCACACTATGGCCATATTGTTCGTGCACTGAATAATTTAACGAGATATTGTTCATCGACATGGTTGACTCAGTCAAATTCCAGCCTGTTGCATTTTCAGTAGGAAGCATGTCGTGGTCCCCATCATACAATTCAGTCGTATTGTCTGGATACAATACGGCTACTTGATGAGACATGTCAGAGTGATCTGAGTGGTCGTCATGATCACCATGTTCATCGTGGTCGGAATGATCAGAATTTATGTGTTCTGAATCAACACGCAAGTGATATTTATCCCAAACTTCAGCTAGTTCGGAATGATTGCTACTAGTCAAGTGTGGCCAATCATAACCACGAACATTGGTCCACCCCCAAAGGTGCGCGGAGGTATCACGGGCAGGGTCAATTGTAATCGATAAAATGACCAAATCCTCTTCATCAGACATTTGCTCATTGATGTAATGCAGATTCGCTTCTATCGTCAAGCAAACATCAGGACATGCTGTATAGGGGAAAGCTAGAACCACGACCTTTCCGTGAAAATCGCTCAACGAGACTGTTTCTCCATTCTGATCAGTGAGCGTGAAATCAGGGGCTGTTGATGCGGGTTCGTATTCTAATCCATTGAAATTGTGTGAGTTGTGCTCATCACCGATACATCCAGACAATGCAGTAGTGATTAGTAAAACACTGACCAAGACTATTCTAGGTTGCATGTTTCATACCGCTAGGGATTGATACTTGAAATTACTCGACTAAATGGCTGTTTTTTTGGCGCGGACGGAGAGATTCGAACTCCCGCGGCGAAATACCACCGGATTTCAAATCCGGCGCGATACCAGGCTATGCGACGTCCGCTGCAATGGGGCCGAGGGGCACCTTGGCTAAGTGTTTCTCCCTACTCTAGATTGTAGAAGCCCGGTCGACACCAATCTGGCAAAGTATCTGCAGCATCTGGATGTGTTAATCCAATAAAGAGCACCATTATGACTATGAAAAAGACTGGGAAAAGAGCTGTTGCTGTTAGGACTCGACTGTCGGGATCACCTTGTAAGTGCATGAAAATGGCAGCAATTCCTACACCCTTTACCACTCCAACTGCAACGAGGATGAAGACTACTGTGTTCATACTCACTGTGCCTTCCATTGAGAATGTCAATGCAACAGCAACTACTTCAATTGCTGTAAATATCATTAGAACCCAGAAATTGAATGCATAGCGATCAAATCCGAGAATTGTGTGATGTCCGTGTTCGCCCATTTCAATTCCTCCATCAATACAAATAGAATGCTGGGAATACCAATACCCAAACCAAGTCAACAAAGTGCCAATAAAGACCGAAGTATTCGATGCTCACTGCATTATCTGGAGTATATCCTCCACGATATGCCTTGATGACCATATACACCAGAGCTACCATTCCACCAAATACGTGTACACCGTGAGTTCCCGTTGTTACATAGAATGTAGATGCAGCCATACGTATGTCAATTGTATATGTCTCCAATTGCCCTTCTGCACAGTGATGATCATGCCATTCATTACAAACTTGGTATGTATAATCACTGGCATGTATAGTAAATCCGTCAGCGAGAAGACTTGGAGAATAGAAGAGTGGGTGATCATGGTCACCAAGTTCGAATCCAACAAACCATTCCACCAATTTGAATATCAAGAAAAGTGTTGCCAACAGGAGAGTTGTCAATAGATATTTTCCAACCTTCCTGTTTCTCTCTGAATCACTCAAACTCCTATCTTTTGCTGTCTTTAGTGCTAGCACGATGGTGTATGAAGACACAATCAACGCAAATGTGTTAATTGCACCTGGGATTAGAGTATCTGGCATGAACTTCAATGCTGCGTGAGCAGTCTCTTGATGCCAACCACCTTCCGCAATAAAGTAAGACGCAGGCAACCAACAAACTGTTCCGTCTGTCAATGTACCAGCAGCATGTAATGCTTCACAATTATCGATGCCAGTTCTATATCGCAGATATGTGCTAAATAGACTACTAAAGACCATCATTTCAGACATTAGGAACATCCATATTGCGACCTTGCGAATATCAATTCCCCTAAATGGAGTCCCAACTGATTTGGGTTCGAATTCAATTCCGTCGAATGACCAATCCTGCCTCCAAAATACATAGAGTCCTGCGGTAAATATTGCAAGACCTGCAATTAATAGCCCAAATTGGGCTGAATTAATTGCATAAGACCAAGCGTCACCTTCCCATGTTTGCGTGAATACTTTAGTAAAACCAAGGAGGAAAATGCTTGAGCCAAATGCCATCATAATGGGAGCCCATGAATTGTGAGGAGCACCATGGCTCCAGTCATGAGGTCCAAACGGGCTGGGATGATCATGATGATCTCCGTGGTGGCTGTCATAACTCATTCTTCTTCACCTCCATCTTCTGCAATCATCATCCATTGAATCCACCGCCCGAATAATCCCGGATCACCATCATCGTGTTCTTCTTCAAATTGGAGAACTGGGAGGTTGTGCGGGTCGTGGGACGGGGTGGGTGGGGGACTCGTTGTCAACCATTCCATTGACCAACCGCCCCATGGGTCATTAGGTGCCTTTTGTCCACGTAGTGCACTAACAACGATATTGTATACCAAAATTAGGTTGCTGGCTGCAAAGAAAAATGCTGCTATCGTAATCATCATGTTCCAATCAGCCGCTTCGGCTGGAAGAGCAAAGTATTGGTCAGTGGTAATGAAATATGTGTGCTGCCTTCTTGGCATTCCTTGGATACCTAGCCGGTGCATTGGCCAAAATACTAGATTGTAAGAAATGAATCCAACCATGAAATGCATTACACCAAGCTTCTCATTCAACATACGACCTGTCGCCTTGGGGTACCAATAATAGATACCTGAATACAAACCGAATATTATCCCCCCTACAAACACGTAATGGAAATGTGCAACTACAAAGTAGGTTTCATGAAGGTGTAAATCCATTGCAACTGCTGGGAAGTACATACCAGATATACCTCCAAGTGTGAATGTAACTAAGAAGCCGAGAGCCCAGAGTGTGTGAGTTCTGTACACCAAACTTCCACCATGCATGGTCTGTAACCAGTTGAATATCTTAATCCCAGTTGGAACCGCGACAAGCATCGTAGTTAGCATTGTCACAAATCGCAATACTGGGCTCATACCTGATGTGAACATGTGATGGCCATATACAATGAATCCTAGAACGCCAATACCAGCGAGGGCGAATACCATTGATTTGTAACCAAATACAGTTCTCCGAGCGCTGGTGGATAATACCTCCGAAATAACTCCGAATGCAGGCAATACCACAACATACACTTCAGGATGGCCGAAGTACCAGAACAGGTGACTCCATAGTAACGGATCTCCACCTGCGGCTACCTCATAGAAAACAGTACCAATTGTCCTATCAAGAAGAACTTGAATGAGGCCTATGCCGAAGGCTGGTATGGATATGAATAGCATCAAAGTAGCCACCAAAATCGACCAGGAGAACAGTGGCATTTGCATCCATCCCATTCCAGGTGCCCTCATTGTGCAGAATGTAGTCATGAAGTTAATTCCTGCAATCGTTGATGATGCGACAAGAAGAATCTGACCTGCAACCCAAAGGGTTGCCCCCGAATGAGCTGTGTGTGAAACAATGTACGGTGCATAACCTGTCCATCCAACATCAGCACCTTGTCCGCTGAATATGCCTGTGAAGATTAGTAGTGCTGCCGCTGGGTTAAGCCAGAATGCAAGAGCATTCATGCGTGGAAGAGCTAGATCATGTGCCCCAATTTGTAGAGGTACAATCCAATTTGCAAAACCTGCAATCATTGGCATTGCAGCAAGGAAGATCATTGTAGTCCCGTGCATTGTGAAGAATTGGTTATACTCATCTTGTGTTAGGAAATCATTTCCAGGTGTTGCCAATTGAATCCTAAATATAAGGGCAAATAATCCTCCTACTCCAAGGAAGAAAAAGCCACTAAGGAAATACAATGTTCCCACCTTCTTGTGGTCAGTTGTTGTTAACCAATCACTAAGCCAAGGCACAAAGTAATCCCAAGAAAATGAATCAGGGTTCTCCCGATAGAAAACCCATACTACACAACCGCCAACAATTGTTATCATCAACAGGATCGAACTCGCGAAAACTGTCAGTCCACTGGCCTGTTCTACTGGTTGAGGTCCTACTTCTGCATTCAATCGGTTCCAATCATCCAAATCTGATGCTATGCCATCCCCATTAACTGAGTTGACATGGAGTGTGAATTTAGCACCCCCCTCTGCAGGAGCAGTCCATTCAACTTGCCATGAAGTCTGGTCATTGCCTGTCCCTACGTCTTCCCCATCTATTCCATTATGGGTTGCACTTCCATCTGGGTTAATCTTTACTTTATCATCACCATCAATTGGCGATAGGGAACCTTCACTTACCCATAGGTGAAAACCTCCAAGTGCAGCTGCATTTGGATCTTCTCCCGATGGTCCGCCAGTGAAAGAAATATTCAGTGTGTATGTCATACTAGGTGTCAATTCATTAGGCAAACCATCCAACACTGGAGTAACACCATCTGCTTGTGAACCATGACAGGCACACCCACTATCTTGAACTCCGGATGCACCATGTGGGTAAGATGTCACACTAGGTGCCATCACAACAGCCAACAATAGGATGGCGATAATACCAATATTTTGCGGTTTTTTCAGAGTGGAAAACATATCGAAAACCTCAGGCGTGAACTTCAACAACCGCTGTCATGTACCCGTGATCTTTTCCACAGTATTCGGTACACATGAGTAACGATGAACCTATTTCATCAACACTTGGAGTGTAGTGAAGTCGGGTAATAAGCCCGGGAACTGTGTCTTCTTTAATCCCCCAATCAAGGAAAAATGGCGCATGTGTTACATCAACTGAAGTCATATTGAACATATATGATTCTCCGGCTTTCAAACGCAAAAGGGGACGGGTTTGACCTTCAACATCAATATTGGAAACCTCGCATATGTCTGCATCCAAATCTCCGCAATCAAAGTTCCAATTCCATTGGCTAGCTGTTACACCAATTTCATGCGCATTCTCGTCTGCAGACCAGACTTCATCGAGAGGTCCCCATGCAACAAAGGTCAGATAGACAATCAAAATGAATGGAACAATAGTCCATGCTAACTCCATTCTGAGGTCATCATTCTCCTTTGGAAAGACCCCTGGTGTAAAATGATCAGAATCATTTTCAATTGTTTTACCGTCAGATGAGCGGTATCTGAGAGAGTGGTGGAACAGCCAAACGCACACAATAATCATGACGATTACAGCCCAAAAATTCCACAAATCAAACAGGTCATGAAAAATCTCTCCCCCTGCTTCCATAGTCAAGCCTCATGCCCCCGGAGTGAGTACGCTATATGAGCGTTGTCTGGCCCCCCGTAGGGGGGTCAGGAAAACTCGCATCTACACCATGTTCGTGCGATTAAACCAAGAAGCAAATTATTGGAGTCATGATGTGAGGGGGTAGTCATTATTCCAAGTAATCGTCATGAACGCTATATTTCCGCTGGCCGTGCATTGGCTCAGGCCCGATATCGAAATCGGCCTACATCTAATGGTGGATGTGGATGTCCGATTATAGTTGAAGGGCGAAAAGATCGAATCGCTTTGCACTCATTGTCATTCACTGGACCTATTGAACAGGTTAATCGAGGATGGGATCAATCAAAGTTTGTCACTTATATTTACGAAAAATATGGACTGATCAATAAAGTGGACCAAGGCCCTTCTGTTATTTTGTTAATGGACTGGGATAGAACCGGTGGTCGTTTACAGAGAACATTAGGAGATAGAATGAAATCCTTTGGAATGAGAATTGATGAACAAATCCGAATGGAATTAATTCGTGCTATGAAACCAGAAGGAAAGACTGTTGAGTCGCTTGGAGCACATTCCGATAAACTCACAGTCTATGTTGATGAATTCGACCCGAATGGAAGCGAAGATTAGTCAGAGTAGTCTAATCGCAACTCTGAGAGACAACTCTCCAGTTAACCCCTCTCTGATTGAGTCTAATTCGGAGAGGCGGTTTGCAAGTTGATCTTGCAATTTTGTAATCAAACTATTTTTCATTCGTACCCAACGCGGATCTGGTTCCCTTCCCTCCGATCTAGCGAGCCAATCCGCTTCTGATAATTGCCCCATTTCACGCATTATCCTTCTATGCCATGCATTCTGGGCATTTTCTCTCAACTCATCTAAAAGAGGGAGGATTCTTTGTCTTTCACTTTCTAGTAGCGCAGCAGATATTGGTTGCAGAAATCCATCTAAATCTTGATCCTGCGTCACTTCACCTGAGTACAGCAAAGTGTGGGGTTCTAATCTATTGTCATCCACGGGTTCGCCATGCTGATTTAGGTAGAGCCATCTGCGAATTGTAGTATTTGTTAATCCTCCTACATTCCAATCAACACAGATGCACCACTCCGCGTCCGAAGCATCTTCTTCTCGATCTGCAGTGAGGAATAGAGCAGCATTACTTGTTTCTCTTTCAAGAATAAATTGAGTCAAAGGATGATATGGAGTTATGAATATGTGATGGGGATTTAATCTAGCAATTTCTCTATCAAAAATTACATGCAACCAATACGGTCCTGATTGATTTGAGAGCCCCTGAATTATCTCATTCCATCCCACCGTATCTTGATCAATTCTCCTATCATCTCGCACGTATTCAGCAAGATGTTGAACGATTTCTTCATCCAACCTAAGCATCCAAATCCCTTCTTCATTGGTTGGAAAAATCTGGGCTCTGTCACTAAGGTGGTGAATTAACCACTCTCTTAGTTGGCAACCATCAATCCCCAAATGATGTCTCTCAACAGATTTCCGTAAAGCCGAAATGCCAGGGTCCGGACCAATCCACTCTCTTTCATCATTGGCTCTTTCTTCCATCCACATCTCTCGTTTGTCCAATAGTGTTTGTACGCCCTCATTATCTTGTTCTGGCACATCTGTAGCAGGAACAATTACCTGATTCAATGGTCGATTGAGTTCAGTTCTCGCAACCATTCGCATGGCCTCACCCAATAGTGGATCAAGCATCCCCAAAGAATCCTCAAAAAGCCTGATTCGA
>PBMO01000019.1 GCA_002722595.1 Methanobacteriota archaeon
ATGCAGGGGGCAGGATTTGAACCTGCGAACCACTGAGGACTGGGACCTAAACCCAGCGCCGTTGACCAAGCTTGGCAACCCCTGCTTGTACCCCGCTCCTATACACACGGCTTAGAATGTAGCGATGGAACCGGATGGGATGGCAACTGTCAAATGCACTCGCTTTGGCCAACGCGATTCATGTCCAGAATTGCAATTATTGGGATGGGGAACTGGGGGACGGCTCTCGCACATAGTTGGTCATCTGATTCACACAGGGTAATTGGATGGACTGTAGAGGATGAAGTCTATGGCTCAATCATGGAAAATGGAGTGAATGAAAAGTATCTTCCAGGAGTTGAACTAGACATTGAGGTAACTATGGACCTAAGGTTAGCCATTGAAGAAAGTGAACTGATTGTTATGGCATTGCCCAGTAATGTCATTCTAAATATTGTTGATCAAATCATTCCTCATCTTCGACCATCACATGTTCTACTGGACCTTGCTAAAGGTTTGGCCCCTAGTGAAGCGGGTGGCTCAGGGCTCATCTCTGATGCCATAGAAATTAAACTGAAATCTGCAAACTTATCGAATACTGTGGTTGTCCTTACCGGGCCAACCATTGCACCAGAAGTTGCCAAGGGAGTCATTACTACTGCCATGGTTGCAAGTCATGATATTTCTATATCCAATAGAATTGCAGACCGGTTGGCTACAGATTCAATCATTCTAGTGCCTAGTGAAGATTCTGTAGGTTGTGAACTATGGGGCGCATTCAAGAATACTGTTGCACTATCATGCGGTGTAGTTGATGGTTTGCGTGACAATATTGGGGGGGATAATCTGAAAGCCGCTCTTGTTACTGTAGGCTTCGCTGAAGGACAGAGATTATTACCTCAAATGGGAGCGAGTGAAGATACTGCTTTTGGCCCAGCAGGGTTGGGTGATTTGTATGTCACAAGTACAAGCCCTAAATCAAGAAATCGAACTCTGGGTGAAAAATTAGGATCAGGTATTCCTCTAGAACAAGCATTGGAAGAGATGCATATGGTGGCAGAAGGTGTACGTGCAGCACGTATGTTTTCTGAGCAGGCGGCATCATTAGGATGTGATGTCCCGTTCATCGACTCTCTCTGTGCGCTGCTTGATGGAAAAATTTCGGCGCAGGACTGTGTACGCTCGATGGCAGAATCTCTCTTGTGAAAGACTCAAGTCGTTTGACTTCTTGGGCTGTACATGGGATTTGAGGATTTAACTGAATTTGAGACTCGTTTGTTTGAGTGGATTCGGCAATCTGACTTTGAAGAAGTTGCTTGGAAGGCTAGCCGCGCTGCAAAGGCATTCAAAGTCTCAGAAGGTGAGATTAACGAGGCGCTTGCTGCACTAACAAGCAAAATACCTCACAATATCTATGTCCATTACGAAGATGGTGCAATTAGAATTAGTGCTGCAAACTGATTAATCCTCTTCCTGCCCGTGATGGTAGGAAACTGCAGAACTCGGCGGGAGTAGTATTGTACTCCATGACGGCCTTTTGACGTCTCCTTCTTCATTGACAAATGAACGGATGGACATGGAAACCAAATCTATGACGACGACGACGACGAAAATGACCACTAAGAATGCCATGACTTTGTCATAAAGCAAGAAACCCATGTAGAATTGAAGATAGTAACCAATACCACCTGCACCAACTAATCCTAGGACTGTGCCATGACGCACATTGTATTCGAACATGAACAGTAGTTGACTCAGGAGTCCATTACTTGATTCAGGTATAACTACATTCACTGTTATCTCGAGACGAGATAGTCCCATTGCTCTAGCAGCTTCCAAAGGATCATTGCGAATCCCCTCCATTTCTTCATATTGCAATTTACCAAGATAACCAATGGTGTAGAATGTCATTGCAAGTACCCCGGCAAGAGGACCCAACCCAAAAATCGCTACGAGGACAATTGCCCAAATTATACTCGGCAAACTTCGAGTTGCGGCAAGCAACATCCGAATTGGAAGAAATACTCTCATAGGATACAGGTTTCGAGCCGCGAATGGGGAAAGGAGTATTGATCCCGTAAAGCCAAGTACAGTAGCAACAAACGCCATCTTTAGGGTCTCAAGCATACCCAAATAGGCCTTAGAACAAAAAAATCCTACACTTGACTTGCATTCAGGATATGTTTGTGCTTGCAACATCGTCCAATCAGGAGGCCATAGTGATTCATTCCAAAACGTCGACAGATTACTCCAGCCACCTGAGAGGTTCCCCCAATTACCATCAACCAAATCAAACAATACAAAATAGCATAGCCCCAAGAGTATGAATATGGCAAGAATGAGACGGTTCATTCCTTGATTCAAATTTTCACTTCCTGTACGACCTTGTCTTGGACAAATGGATTCAGACGACCATCGTCAATTACTAACATGCGGTTTGAAATTTCCTTCGCTCTCTTGATATCATGCTCAATGAGAATAATTGCAGCATCATTCTCATCAATATATTTCTTGACTGAATTTATGACTAGGCTAATGTTCTCTTCATCAAGTTCACTCAGGAACTCATCGGCAAGTATCAATTTTGGACGTTGCGCAAGTGTTCTGGCTGTGGCCACTCTCCTCTGCTGCCCCCCTGATAATCTCCGAACTGGTTCTCGAATCTTGTCAAATATTCCCATTTTATCGATTGCATCTGATACTCTCTCATTTCGACGCTTTAGCCATGATTTTGGTTCACTCAGGAAGGGCGTACCTGCCCTAGCCCCTAAATCGACATTGTGGTATACACTAGCATGACGAACTAATCCGAGTTTTTGTGGTATGTATCCTAGTCCTCCCCTTCTAGGAACACTACATCGAATAGTACCTGAAATCGGTTGGATAAGATTAGCAATTGTTCGAATCAGAGTGGTCTTTCCTATTCCAGAAGGACCCACTATTGAGACTATGTCGCCTGGTTTTACCACTAAATTGACATCTTCAACTAGTGGTTCTCCATAACCAATTGTCAAATTCTCAAGAGACAAAATGGGCTCATCAGATGATGATGTAAGTGAACCTGAATCTGCCATTTCAGGCCCCCCTGAACTGCTTCGACTCCATTCGCTGTTTTTACATTGACGCACAGAGAACAAATGTCAATTTTCGTCTTATGATTGGGATTTGAGTCATTCTTGATTGCCCATCAATTCCCTTGCCTGTTTTACCATCTTGACCAATTCTTTGCGAGCCTCGTCAGAATCAGTCACTTCATTTTCAAAGGCTAATCGAATCGGTCTCGGCCCCAGTTCTGTCGTTGCAGACATCTCAAACCCATATCGATCGATCCCAGTCATCACTGCCTCGGTTGTCTCTGTTGCTTTACTCATGGTCTTACAATAGAGAACCAAAGCATCACTGTGGTCCTCATTCATGTGTGTGATAATATCCATCGAAAATGGTGCTAAGGGGTCGGGCTCTGCATCAAACCACATTTCTTCTTCTACCCAGGACATCCTCCCAAATCCACCAATATACCGAATGGCTTCAACCTCTAAACGGAAGAATGAAAAGTCCTTGAAATCAACATAAAATGCAGCACTTTCGTGTTTGGCAAGGAAAGCTTCCTTTGCAGCCTCACGCTCATGTTCAGGCATTTTTGTACATTCGCCAACCAATGTAACTCTTCCAAGAGCAAGGGGGTTGCCTTCACCGGCTTCAGCGATTAACAAAGAAGCCTTAGAACTCTTGATTAGATTCTTTGTATGCTCTGCCAAGGCACTGATTAGGAATATAGGATTACCTTCGTGAATAACGTAGGTTACGAAGGAACCATACGGGAAACCCGAAGGGTCAACAGACATTGTACAAAGAGAAGCAGTGGACATTTTTGATGCCAAAGTTCTCGCTTGTTCTGCGTGCGTTGAAGTATTCACATCAGGATCATAGAGAAGTTCCTGGTTTCTTGTATCATGGCCCTTGGGGGGTGCATGTCTCGGTCTGTTATCTGTTTTTTTTTCCTCTTCCATTTTCCCAGCCTCATTCCTCTTCATCATTTCTTATTTCGTCCTTGACTATAATCCTCATTGGAGAATAATCCGTCTTTTCTTGAATTTCACTTGTCACACCGAAAACTTCTGCAATATTAGACGATGTTAGGACTTCAAAGGGGGTTCCATCTGCTATAATCCGTCCTTCATGTAAAAGTAAAATCCGATCTGCGAATCTTGCTGCGATATTGATGTCATGGATCGCAACCAAAGCAGATTTTGGAGACTCTTTATCAGAAACCAATTCTCTCAATGTCTTCATAATTTCAATTTGGCTTTTCAAATCAAGATCACTTGTTGGTTCGTCAAAAAGGAATAAAATCGGATCTTGCGCAACAGCTTTTGCGATGATAACTCGTTGTCTTTCACCACCAGATAATTGATCAAATCTTCTGAAAGCAAATTCTTCCAACTTCAAGAAGCGCAGGGTTTCACTAACCTTGTCTCGGTCATCCACACCAATGCTCCAATTAATGTGTGGCCGACGACCCAACAACACCACATCATATACGTCCATTGAAAAACTTGAGCGGACAGACTGTGGAACGTACGACATCAATTTTGACAAATCAAGTAGGCTAGCCTGAGACACGTCCGCAGATGAAACCCTTATTTGCCCTGATTGAGGAGTTAGGATTCGATTCAGGCACTTCAATAATGTCGATTTGCCAGCGCCATTTACACCTAAAATCGCTACCAGTTCATTCCCCTCTACCTTCAAGTCAAGGTCTTTGAGGACGTGGTTTTTACCCCAACTGAATGATATCCCTGTGGCTTCTAAGATTGCACTCAAGAGTTCACCCCCCGGCCTTTCAATAAGAGATACATGAAGAATGGGCCTCCAATCACTGAGAGCATAATTCCAACAGGAATTACAATCGGAGCGAAAAGGGTGCGACCTAAAGTATCAGCGAATAACATCAGAAAAGCCCCAAATACAGCCGAACCAGGGATTAATTTCCGAAAATCATTGCCAACTAATTGACGAGCCATGTGGGGTGCTGCCAGACCAACGAAACCGATTAATCCAGTAAATGCGATGACGACTGAAGTCATGAGAGCAGATAGTACCAGAATGTTTCTTCGTATCACTGCTGGATTCACACCTGTGGAAATTGCAAAATCATCTCCACCTAAGGTTAGTGCATTAAGATCCCAAGACCATTTCAGTGCAGTGGGTAAGAGACAAACGACTACAACTCCAATCCAAAGCACATTTACCATTTCAGGCCGGGAAAGACTACCAAAAGACCAATGCGTAAGTTCGGACAACTGCGCATCAGTTGCAAAATATGACATCGTAGAGACTATTGCTCCTGCAATAAATGTGATTGCAATTCCAACCAAAATGTAAGATTCTGCGGAAATTGAGCGAAAATTCCCGAGTTGTATGATGATATAAACAACTATCAGTGAAAACAAAAATGCATTTGCAACTATTCCCAATTCTGGTATATTGACAATCGTGAACCCGAGAACAATGGCAAGAGCAGCACCAAGAGCCGCTCCAGAAGCAACACCCAGAGTTAATGGAGATACCAAGGGGTTACCCAAACAGCCCTGCATTAGAGCACCCGCTGTTGCCAAAGCAGCTCCACCGATAATCGCCATAAGTATAGGGGGAAACCTCACTTTCCAAATAATCGATGATTGTGTATCTGTCGACTCTTGCAAACCTAAGACTATCTTTGCTGTTGTGACAATATCTATGGTAGGGCCCAAACTAAGGGCAATAATCGATAAAAAAATAGTTGCAGTAACTAATACAAATATGAAAAAAATTTGCTTTTTTTCATTTTCAATATGCTTTAGTGACAATTCATCCATTTAATCAGCCACCGTATCCGTGTAAGTACAAACAAATTTACCGATTCTCTCAACATCGTGATAATCTGCAAAGTAGTTATCCAGATACTGCTCAGTATCGACATCTAAGAATAAGTTGGGATGAAGGAGTTTTGCCAAGGTTGGTAAACCATGTATCATCATTGGTCCGGCAAATTCACCAGACATTATTGCCAATCGGTTTTCCACTATTGCTGTAACGCTCTCAAAACCATCTCTATCCGAAACATGATTCATGTGCGTCTCACATTTGTTCTCCTCATCAAAACTATTGTACCCGATGTCGAAGGTGATACCATCAAACAAAAGCAGATCTGGATTATTACCAATTATCGATTCCATCAATACATGGGTTGTGTGTCCGGGTAAATCTGCAAAAACATTGATTCCCCCTGCCTTCTCAATCATATCTGTCCACTGTGATGTGCCGGTTAATACAACTGGGTCACGTACAAGGGAAGCATGATGTTCCATCACAATTCTTGGTTTCTCTTCTATTGACATGTTGTCTATCCGTTCAGCAACCATGGCCTCAATTGAATCAAATTCCTCGAAAATTTCAGTTGCTTGCTGTTGCTTTCCAAACAATTCAGCAATGACGCTGATTTCTTCCCTAAGGACGTCATATTTGTAAAAATCTAACGCGATGACTTTAATCCCAACGGGTCCCAATTTCTCTCGAATTGCATTGGTATCCACCATCCCATTGGTAGCGAATACAATGTAAATTTCAGGCCGACAATCAAGCAGTGACTCAAAATCAATCTCAGAGTGGGCTGATTGTTGAACCAAGGGTGTATTTACGAACTCTGGCCATAGAGACTCATCCGAAAAATCTCCAGAAATACCTACAACAACGTCCAAATCGACGTCTAGCATTCTCATAACACTGGCTGCATAAGTGTTGGTTATGGCAACTCGCGATGGCGATTCTTGGAAACTATGATTGAATCCATTTGAATCTGTAACAACTAGAGAACCGCCTTCATCTGAGGAGGTCTCTTGAAGCGTGTATTGCCAAACTCCAAGTGAACAGAAAATAATCAGTAGAGCTTGGAAAAAAGCCAATTCTTTTCCTTTCATCATTCAGGCCCCCTATTTGCAGAAATTATCATGTAAACTGTGACCAAACCAATCATGACGATGAATCCATCAGTTGAAGTGAGTTTTGATTCTTCAATTTCCTCGACTGTGATGAAAATCGATGGTGACTTTTCGGATATCTTCCCGTCGTTAAGGCCGACTTGGACGCGTATCCGATTCAATCCGGATTCAAGCTCATCTAGAACAAACATGTTCTCTGTTCCATTGTAAACTTCCGTAATCACTCCATTCGAATCCTCTGTTGTGACAGAATACCAAGCAACATCCTCAACTGGTTCCCAAGACAATTCCATCAATTGCCCGGCTTCAATAGATTGAGTCGAGGTAGAAACGACTGGTGGTGTCTGTATGAAGAATACATTCAATTCCACTTGATCTCCTTTGAGTAGATATCCTAAGTCCATTATAGCATACAGTTCATACACAAAATGTCCATCGCTCTGATTTTCGATTTCAAATGACGTCGAGGAACCTTCGTAGATCAAATCGCCATTCTCCAGCAATTGGTATGCATCTGCACCTTCAAATTCGGCCCACTCGATACTGTAATCATTAACTGAAATATTGCCTTCTTCGGTAGTCAATTGAGGTGTAGTAGGCAAATTATATCCTGTCAACTCGTACTCAACCATATCAGAATGGGAACCGGGCAACCTATCAACAATTTTGACGTAATTTCTAACTGTTGAATTATACCACAGTTCCCATGAATTAACCCCATCATTGTTATCGAAAATCGAGATATATGTTGTTACAAAGGTCCCCGCAGCGATTGTCAGTTCGACATCATGTTCTATTGTAATCGAATTGATTGTGTCATCATATCCATTTGGATGACCGGGTACACCGATGATATTTGTTCTATTGAAGTGAAGTGAAGTTGGCCCATCTCCCGATAACAAATCAACTTCTTGACCGCTGTGGGTAAAGTTCCAGCCCAATTGCCCTTCTTGGTAATATGATGAAGATGATGGGGCGTCAACCCAGTATGTTTTCACGTTAAGCAAGTTGTCTGAATCAACCCAACGATATGCCTTTTCTCCCTCTTCATAACTTTCATCAGAGACGCGGAGAAGATATGTTTCTCGCTCTCGATCAAAAGCATCGGTAAGGACCTCTGTTCCAATTACGGTGTAGGTCTTATTCTGATGATGTTCAGGTGTGTGTAACAATGAGTAGTTCCAACTCATCCCCGCAGACCACAGTTCATCACCAGAGGAATTCGGAAGGACAATGATGAGCAGTGGTTGTGCATTTTCATTCGAACCGTTGGTGTTGTTTGCAACAATGTTAAACTCAATTGTACCAGCTTCGGTAGGCGTATAGGTAAATGATTCTGAGAATCCCCGATAAACCAGGTTCCCTTCATCAACCTCGCCAACGTATAATGAATAATAGTCGGTGTAATCGCCCCCACTCCACTCGATTTCCATCGCAGACATTGTGTTAGTTTGCATCTGAGTAACAAAACTCACATTGTGCGGAAATTCAACATCGACTGTTGAAGTTTGATTCAGCCAATTTTCACCTGTTGTAATCGACGTGGTGACAGAGTCGAGGATTTGAACTCCCTCGACATGGAATGAGATATTCTGAGTGCTCCCAACAGCAAGATTCTGCATCAAGTAAAATCCATCTGAATTTGTGAATACACTGCTGCTTCCATTGCTAACTGTTGCCCCTGAAACCGGTACTCCGAAACCATCAGTGATAAATCCATAAACGCTATTCATTCCATGATTAAAATCGAAGTCATTCGGTATTCCAGCATCCATCTTGAAGTGAATATATTGGGTGGATTGATCTATATCTCCATAGTAAGATTTGATAGTGTAGTAATTTCCAATATTCAGCAAACCAAATTCAGTGCGACCATCTTCCAAACTATGGATTTCCCCAGTCTCCAACAATTCCACTGTCGAATTTGGTGAAGTATCAACTGGATCTCCTGAAGTATCAAACATCTCCGCAGTGACCCAATTCATGCCCTCGTACCAATCCAATTCCATATTAGAATTGAAAACCATTTTTCGATAGACAACTGTGTGCCCATTGTTCATGAAATATGCTCGAACAGTGTGTTCACCAGGAGTGATTCCTGAGAACATATATGATCCATCCTCAGACCAAGATGAGGTCATTGAATCGACTTTGATCGATGTACTTCCAGCTAACTGACCGTCTGAATCGTAAACGTGTCCTGTGAGCGTGAATGTTTCCGCATTACCATCTGCAGAAACGCTCATTGGTGCTGAAATTATCGATACAATAAGTAAAGTCGAAATCAGTTGAGCAACTCTCATCCGGCGCACCTAATTGTAGGGGGCAACCGAGTTGAGGAGGCTTAGTCTCAACCCGATTACCCCGCGATTATTTTCACCACTAAATCCATTTTGGAGGACTCAACTGTAAGTGCCAATATCTCCAGCAGTGATTCCGAAGTGTGCCCATGCACCGGTTAGCCATGCTGATACATCATACGATGTACCTAATTGACTAGGATCATCCAGATTTAGGACGCCGTTCATACCCATTGCACCGTAGTCAGCGTAGTAACCTGGCATTCCACTACCTGGGAATACAGAGGCGAATCCGTTGCAGATTGTCTCGTTTGTTGCTGCTGCATAGACGTAGTGTCCAGCTCCCATGTTGTAGCAGACCATCTCGCCAGTGCTAGGTGATTCGACCCAAGAGAATCCATCACAGTCACTTGCTTCGCCAGCACCAATCCAGGCCATACCGTGAGTTTGGTTGTTGTAGCATGCATCTGTGTGATCCGCGACAAGCGCTTCAATGGCCTTCCAGAATGCGTATCCTTCAGCTTGGTACTTTTCAGCCGAGTCATTGCTGTCCATCTTCGAAGTGTACTTGAGTACTGCCTGTGAGTATGTGATCACTAGGTTCTTGACAACTGTGTCTACTGCTGCAGTGTATCCATCGGAGTCTCCAGCCTGTAGAGCAGCAAGTCCGTCGACCATTGCAGTCTCGGTTGCAGTTAGAGCGTTCGAGACATCGTTAGTTGTTGTACCAAAGTCAGCAGCACGCTTCTTCATGACGTATGCTGGAGAACAGCTCCAATCTTCATCTGGTCCGTGGAAGAAGGCCCATCCTTCGTCCCAGTTGTGCGGGGCGCCGGAGTCGTTGTCGACGTTTCCTGCATTTGCCTTGTCCATTGCGGTGTTCAATTCGTGGATTGTGTATGCAACCATACCCATGTTCACGGTTAACTTAGCGATTCCTTGGTATCGAACGGTGTTAGATGCATTAACGAAGTCGCCAGTGCCATCCATTGCAGCCATAATGTGTGCATCAACAGATCCCGAGATGCCGTAGTAACTATCGTAGCCGTGGTTCTTACCATCAGCACCAAGTGCATCAGCTGATGCGAATCCGAATAGTGTGCGGAATGAACCATCGCTCTTCTGAGCGTTGCTTCCATTCACGTAGATTTCCTTTGCCAAAGCAAAGTTGTAGCCGCCGTCAGAGCTGGCTGCAGCCTTGATATCGCAAAGATCCTTCATCAAACTTCGATGGTTGTCGACATTTGATGCGTAGGTGTAACCACCATCTGATGCATCCATGCCTGTAATCTCTTCAACTTCAGTATCAGCTTCATCATCGCCACCAATGCAACCTGCAAGTGCGGCTACCATCATCAGTAATGCTAATGTCATTCCCTTCATTTTCTTGTTATTCATTTTCATCAAATCCTCAAGCGCATACTGTGCGCATGGACTGGGGCGATTGCGAGAAGGTGATAAAGTTTAGGTCGCCCTGAACTTCTTTTTTCGCCTAGCATCTGTATCTCAGAAAAATCGTCTAGAAATTGAATAGAAATACTACTAAACGCTTTGAAACGCTTCCATTGCTGATTCTATCCATTCTTCAGCGAAGTCTTCGTAATCGGTATCGCAATCAATCCGATCTTTCACTCGAATACCGCCTTTTTCCTCAATAATTAGATCCCATTGCTTTCCAGATTCGCAGAAGAATTCAAAGGCAGTATCCCCGAGGGCTAAAACTGCAAAATTAACGCCGCTCATGCACCCCTCGTCTGATTCACAGACATCGTCATAGAGAGCTTGGGCATTATCTGGCTGATCGCCTTCACCCCATGTGCTGCAGGTTATCAGTAACCGTTTGGCATCTGCAATATCATCAACACTTACATCATCCATATCGGCCACAGTTGCATCTAAATCGTATTTTGCCGCGATAACCTTTGCATCCTCTGCTAAATCCTCAGCGTTTCCGGTTTCTGTTCCGAAGATAATCAATAGGGTATTATCGCTCATGTACGGGCCTCAATTTCGGTTGCTATTCAATTTTATCATATCATTAGGTCGCCCTGAACTTTACAAAAACCTTTGAATTAGGGCCTCAAGATGCTGATTCTTCTTGTAAATAGGTAAGTCGGAACTACGGTCCAAAGCACTGTAGATAGTGTGAGCCAACCAACCGATATTTGCGGTTTCATCGAATCTGATAATCTTGTTTCCATAAGTATCTGATACACACCATTGGGGCTAAACATATCGACTTTTTCCTGTACGCGATCGAATGTTACAGAGGTGGTGTCTGTAATATCCACACCCATAGACTGAGCAGCAATTAATGTTGGTATTAACCACAAGAATACAAAGAATATCCATGTTCCCACACCAATGGTTACTGATGAACCAATGTCTCGTGCTAAACTAGAAGCGATTAATTGCAAGGAAGTATACCACCAAAGTAAGAGTCCTGTAGATATGAAAAGAATGCAAATATCACCCATACTTGCCCACATACCCATCTGTTGTTCGATAAGAACGATTCCGATAAGAAGACCAAGAGAAGTTGGTAACATTGCCGCCAACCATACCCCCAAAATCTGTGAAAAGGCGTAATCGACTCTTTCCATTGGCTGAGAGAGATCTATCGCTAATTCTCCGGTGAGTCTACGTTTGCTAATAGAATCAAAGCCAAGAAGCACTACGCTCAAGGTGCAAATGAATACAACTGCTGTGCTAGAAAGAAACAGTACATCAGCAGGGGTATTAGCAATCAGACCAGATGGCACTATCCTCGAATCAGCAAAACCCCAACAACTTGCGCAGAGGAGGAATATTACCAATGGTGCAATGACCATCATGCGTTGACTTTTGAGGTGGGACATGGTGTCATGTTGACTAACTGAAATGATTTTTCGAAGGCGGTCAATCATCGGAATCCACCTCAGAAAGTATGGAAAAACCTGCATCCTCAATCTCAACCCCAGTTGCTGCAGAAATTACAGTTTCAAGCCGAGTTGGCAAGCGATGTAAGCGGGTGAAATTGATTTCTGAACCCAAATTTTGGCGCATTTCAGTAGACCAGTCCTGGCCGTCTAGGTGTAACCTGTATGCCCATTCTTCACCGTCGAAAATCGGGATTTCCTTAACCTCGATTGTAGTATTCTCAATATGTGGTAAGGGGCCGACGCCTCCGATTTCGAGAATTGGTTTTATCCCCAAATCACGTTCAATTTCATCTAGACGACCTTTCGCGACCAAATCACCATTATGCATAAGCAAGAATTTGTCCGCCAATTTCTCTAAATCACTGAGATTGTGACTACTGATGACTATGCACTTGCCCTTTGCTGCAAGTTGTTTTATCAGTATGCAAAGTGCGCTTTGAGCTACTGAGTCGAGACCATTCAATGGCTCATCTAGCAGGAGAACGTTGGGGTCGCCAAGCAAAGTTGTTGCCAAACTAAGGCGTTGTTTCATGCCCTGTGAATACGTCCTAATCTCATCATCAGCCCTTTGTTCAAGCCCTGTAAGATTAAGCAATTCATCAGCAGATTTGGAAGAGATCCCGCGCATTGAACAAAGTCGTTGCATAACATGTCTTGCTGTGCCTGAGCCACCCCAAGAAACTCTTTCAGGCATGTACCCAATTGATTCTCGAATAGATTCTGGACTTTTTTTCCCAACCAATTCGATTTCCCCTTGATCTAAATCAATCAGGCCCGCTAGTACTTGCATCAATGTTGACTTTCCAGCACCATTTGGGCCAACCAAACCGTAAACAGAACCACTCTCCAGTGAAATGTCGATGTTGCGGATACCTTGACCAAGTACAGTTGCCCATGGTCGAAAACGCTGTGGCCTGCGAACAGGGTAACGGAACGTGGCGGAACGTAACTCCAGCATAGGCCTCAACCCTCCGTGCATGCCGTCCTTCAAGGAGTTGCTGTGAATAGTGCTCTAAACTACGCTTCTCGCGAATGGTTCAATGTGTGCGAAGCCCTCCGCGTACCCGATGATGGATTCCGTCACGGTGCTAATTCTACCCGTGTTAGCGATATTTTCTGTCATTCTAGTTGATTGGAAATCGCGATATCAAGATGTTCACATCCAAGATTACTGGCAAGCCGATCGATTTAATTCGGCAATCGTAGTTTGTTCGATTGTAGTTATTGTAATACCAACTGGTTGGATATTTCTAATGCCTTTCATGGCTATCTTGATGATTTTTCATGTCCTCAACTCAAAGGATTCTAGGTTGGTGTGGAAAAACAGATGGAAGGTTAGAATCGCGATAATGACAAGTATCCTAATTTGCATTCCTGTTTCAGGGTTTGTTTCTGTAACTGAACCTGTAGACGTGCCTGAATGGGGCATTCCAGTGGTTACTGAAAACCCCGATGCACCTTCTTGGCCTCAGTCTGAGCAGCACATATGGGTCGATGGTACGACGATCATAGTAGTTAACCATGTTAGATTCCCTGGTGCCTTTTCATCAATGGGTTCCGGTTCGATGATTCTATGGCACCTAGAAAATTCAGATGTGGATGAAGAACGATTGAAATTGGCAATTGAACAACTCGAGGGAATAGGTTTGCAATCAGAATGGTTCACTCTGCGCACAACTGCCAGCGGCCAATCTCATGAATACGAATCTGGAATTACACTTCCTTATTCCATAAAGAATATTGAAGTGAATGGGAATAAAATTGGCGAAATGGTTACTGTTGCAATGGGAATGTGGGGCGGAGAGATTCGTTTGTTGACAATCATCAAGCCAAGTATTCCGGGTTTGAGTCAATCACCATTTCATCATGACCCCTATGCAGAACAAGAAGTGGGCATTTGGTTAGATGTCAATGTTTAGGAACACCTATGGTGTTCACTACTGTACTCAGTGTTTGCCGGGAAAGCATATTCAAGCGCCAATGGAACGCCAATGATATGCGAGACATCGTTAAGTGCAACATGTGGGCCATTTTTCTAGCGACTTTAATGGTTGCAAGTGTAGTACAATTGCCTAATGAAATACCAGAAGAAACCGCTCCATCCGAAGCAGGAAGACAAGCCGGTGGAGTTGAAGCTGCTTGCGAAGGTTTGACCTTTGAAGACATGTTCAACTACACTCATGCTATTTTTAATATGGAGATTAATGATGACTGGGAATCTGCTGAAGTCAGCGCTGTTGCTTGGGTTAATGGAACCTTGGCCGATCAAGTGCGAACAGATTTAGAGGACTTATTCGAGCCATTGGGAACAAACAATGGATGGTTATCATCTGATGAATACAATGCAATTGAACAAATTGCAGCAGAGTGTGTGACACAAACTAATCCGAGAGTGGGCTTCAGAGCAGGACCACCTCATCGCGGTGGAGAGAGTGTCAATTGGTACAATGCGACATGGATTAATACAGAAGAAAATCCACTTTCACTTGAAGAATACAATTTGATGCCACCCAATCATGCAGATGAAAGGCCCTGTACAGTATCATCTCCCAATAACGACTGTACCGAGATACCCGTAGAACCACGCACGCCAGGGAGAGATTGTGATACCACCGTAAACCAACCAGACGAGTGTAGAATTGTGATTTGGTTGAACGGTACCTTCGAATTCCCCGGACTAACTTTTGGCGATGGCATTGGGAATGATGAATTCACCGTTGCAATGAACACATCTAACATGACCAATGCAGATTTGCACCTTACATATCCAGCGCTCTCAGGTCTACGTGTTGGCGCTTTCGAAGAATGTGATGGACGGCTTATTGATGCCGAAAATAACGATAATCAAGGTGCTGCCCCAGTCCCTGGAACTTGCACTGGCGATGGAACAATAACCCAGCAAAGTCGCTTGGTAAGTATTGCCGGAGAAACTCGATTACGTGTAGATACCCATGTGACTTATGACATGGAAGATTGGCCGATTGGACAGGATATGTTCTTTGATATGACGACTGAACCGCCTGAGGTTGATGATCCACCTGTTTGGACGGGTTCTGCACCAATGGATGGGGAAATTCTTCCTGTAGCAGACGATGGGCCTTCCCACTTTGTATCTACTTCCCAGATGGCATCATGGGCGAGTGATGACCAAGGTTCACCACTAATCACCTGTACTGGAGCAGATGGTTGGTCTATGACTAGTGATGGAGAGGGTTTAATCGCTGATGCACCTGATGGCCAAGATAGTACCACTGTAACCTGTCATGCGACAGATTCAGCAGGACAAGAAACTGATGCACGGAGTTACACACTCCAAGTTCCACTAAGAGTAACAGGTTCTACTAGTCAAAGTACTGCAGACATAGTTGTGACCCCTACACCTGGAATACCATCAATGGATGTTGTAGTAACCCTAACTCAAGATAATGCACAATCAAGTAGTCCAACAACTTCAGTAACAACTGAAAGTACAGTATCAGTCAGTATGGGTGAATTATCACCTGGCCCATTTACGGTAATGATTCAAGCAAGTGGAACAGGGATGGCTTCGTTTTCACATAGTTACGACTTGAGTTTATCCAAAGAATCTAACCCACCTACAATGACAATCGCAATGAGTGAATGGATTGGTGAAAATTACGAGTTAACTGGGCAGATTAGTGATCCTGACGGGGATCCTGTGACCATAACTTCAACAATCAATGGAAATGATTGGGCTGAAGTTGGAGTGAGTGGCAACCAGTGGCTTGTAAATGGCCCAGGGATTCCTGATTCCGATTCAAACACCATTGTATTCACTGCCTGTGATAGTTGGAACAAATGTACTACACTTTCACATGATGCTGGTGCAACACCAGGTGGAAACACTGGAGTGGAAAGTACAACACCACCACCTGCTGTGAAAGAAGAGGGTGGGGGATTACCCGGATTTGGAATCTTTGCCGCGCTTGGAGCAATTGCACTAGCAGGTATTGGTAGAAATCGTCGAGATTAAGGGAGTCTTGATAGGTGGTGTGCCACCGCCACTGAATTGGTGGTGGCATGGCCTTTGAAGCACACATCCGGGAAATAAGCCATGAAGGTGGCTTACTTGCCCCTTTCACAGGTGATGCACCAAAACTTGGTCAAATTATGCAGTTACCTGGTGGTAAGTGGATTGGGAAGGTGGATACTGTAATTGGAGAAATTTCTGCAGCTGTAGTACACATCACCCCATTCCGTGATGTGGATTGTAAATTATTAATTGGTCAACCTGTAGAGTTTGCACCTCCAAAAGAGAAAAAGAATCAGCGGGAACATCGGAATAACTCCAATATGAAGGAGGGTGATTGGACATGTTCCAAGTGTAAGAACCACAATTTCGCATGGAGAGATAATTGCAATCGGTGTGAAGCCCCAAAAACTGGTGGTGGTGGAAATGGACGCCAGCGCCGAGACAGTCGGGGCGGAGATCGCCGAGACAACAACCGAGGCGGAGGCCAAAGGAGAGACTATCGCGGCGGAGATCGCCGAGACAACATCCGAGGCGGAGGCCAAAGGAGAGACAATCGGGGTGGAGAACGCCGAGAC
>PBMO01000020.1 GCA_002722595.1 Methanobacteriota archaeon
GACTGAACCATAACAGTACTCAAAACCATCCGGCATACCATCTCCATCAGTATCCCAATCTCCTGGGCCATTAGGGCGCCCATCATTGTCCATGTCTTGTTCAAACCACAACTCGTTTTCCTCAACTCCTCTTATTTGTGTGAAGGGTGCTTCGAGTGTGAGTGGTGGATTTTCCTCCTCTCCACAGAATGAATTAACGTTGATATCTCCGAAACCAACTTCCACTTCATCACCGATTAAATCACCATCGCTATCTTCTGACCAAGGGTCAGTCCCATATCTTTCTTCGATATAGTTTGGCATAGTGTCACCATCAACATCCAAAACTGTATCACAGGAATGACGCTCTGTAAAGGAATCTTCTAGGAGATTCCATTCATCTTGTCCAAACGAAAGAATCCATTCGGCCTCAGCCTCAGGAGTTAGTAGGCTACAGTCCCAGTTAGCATCAACGGGATTCATCAGTGTGAATGTCATACCATCTGTTCCGATTACAGTTCGCTGATGGAGAACTTCCCAGCCATCATTGAGTCCGTCAGAATCACTATCTCTCAGGTTGGGATTAGTACCATACTCAGCCTCTTGACTGTTAGGTAACCCATCGCGATCAGGGTCGCCCATTGGCCCATTATCTGGGTCAGGGAATGTTTCATTATTTTCGCCAGTTGTGACATCGTCTTCGTTTGGGTTCTGACTTGTCTCGATTTCACCGAATTCGGCATCGCCGTCATCTAGGGGGTCGAGACCATTCGCTACTTCCCATCCATCGAGCATTCCATCTCCATCAGTATCATCATTATCGAAATCAGTTCCGTATTGAGTAATTTCCATCCGATCTGTAAGACCATCTCCATCAGTATCATCGCCTGCCTTTTGACTTTCGTCATCAGGTGCAATAATATCGTCACCAGCGCCTTCGAATCCGGCCGAATCAAGGGTTTCTAGCGCTGAGCCAACAATTGTATACATGCCAGCTAAACAAATTGTAGCAGTGATTGCAACTACGGCCCATTGGTTATGATTTAGTCCCACATTACTCAACTCCACAGGGTGCTACGCACCCTTCGACTATTCACCGAGGGTCACACTACACTTAATGATTCAGTGGTCGCGTTTGTGTGGAATCTCCACCCTATTTAGTCAGCAATTTCTCTTCGACTAGTAATTTGAATATGGTGACCAGTTGTATCAGATGTCCATTTAGCCTTTGCAGATCTCCCTTCTGCGCGTTCCCAGCATCCCAATAATCGGCCAACAACAATTGCTGGATGGAAAGCTGCGGAAAGGTGTAAATTAACACCTCCATTTGCATCAATAGATTCAGCTTTTACTATGCGACCTAACCCTTGTAAAGCCAAATGTCGAAGCGACATACTTTCCCAATGTTCAGGATCAGCAATGAGAATCAATTCACCCGATGCCAAAAACTGCTGACGGGATGCATCAGCCATTGCATCCCATGTAACAAGCCTGTCCAATTCATCAATACCACACCATTCAGTTCGCGAATCGCTCGTTCTTTCTGTTTGTGAAATATAGGGGGACAATAATGCTTCAAAGCGAATGAACAAATCTCGGTGAAGCATAACTGTACGGTTTCCCTCAACCGTCCAAAAACCATCACTTTCCCATCTCGCTAAATCATACATTCTCGACAAATCATCTGTGTTTCCATCTACATCGTTCCAGTTGTATTCTACTGGGACTTGATTTGGAATTGTCCTATTATCAAGACTTGCTTGAATCACTGTTTCCTTGGCACCCCGATCGGACCATTGGAATCTGTAACGGTTCTCCTCGATACATTCCCAAACTGCATTAGCCATGCCTGCAGCAAGAGATGTATGGGGACGATTTGTAACTAAAAGTGTCGAATCTTTCTCAGAACTTTCGAGTACAGTAAAATGGCCTAATCCACGCAATTTCCAATCTTCATTTACTGTATCAACCCTCTTGGCTCTTCGTTTGAACCACGGTGTCGGAAGTTCACCCTGTTGCATCCAATGCCATTCTTCAGACTCGGCTGCAGCATGAGCAATTCTCCGACCCAATGTCTGGTCCAGTAATGATTCTAGTTCAGCAAACCAGCGCTCAAAGGCTGAGATTTGTACACACCAAGTGAAATTTCCATCAGTATTTGCATCGATAATCATACCAGTTTCGGTGGCTTGGAATCGTTCCCTGAGGGCTGAGACTAGCCAAGGAGTTGATTCATCCATTGTATCTTCAATCAGCGGCATGTTCCCACCTCTCATGAAAAGTCCTGGAAGTCATCTTCTTCATCAGTAACTTGTCTATCCCTATTCTTCCGCTTAGGCGGCCCCCTGGAGATGTTCTGTATTCTTTGAACTTGTTCTGGACGACTTGTTGGCCTTCTTGCTCCACCTTCATTTGCATTTGAGTGTACAGGTATACCACGCTGCTCGGGTCTGGTTTCCATGATGTGTCGTCGATCTCTCTGCTGACCAGTCTTCAAGTCACTTGAGCGGCCTAAACTTCTTCTGTGCGCCCCACGATAAGCTGCCGGGCCGATTAATCGTTCTAAGGTTCGCATGCCTTTATCAACAGGTTTTGGCCGCTTTGTCCACCATCTATCTGGTAAGGGCTGGGCTCGTGCCAAGCGGCCAGATTTCAACTCCCGCATACGACTCCTGACGCGGTTCCTAAACGGTCGTTCACGCTCCTTGGGTAGGCGGACAACCAACCATCCTGGGAACCCAACATCGTATACATTGCCATTAATTGTAACGAGCAATCCTTTCAGCAACAAATTGTTTCCAATGGGCATTTTGTTTTCATCACATGAGACTTTACTTCGTCGCATTTTTCTTGAATACAGTAGCATTCCTTTCTGATCTCGATGCTTTATGACGCGTCTTTGCTGTCTTCGGAAACGCCGAGTGAAGATGTGCATTGAAATCAGAGTTATGGCCGTTCCAATTCCTGCGAGTGCACTTTGATTGGTTTCAATCCATGCAAACCAAGCAAGTACCAACCAAGTAGGGAACAGAATGGCCCAATTCACGATAAGCATTGCAAGTGACGGGTTGAATGTTGGCGTAACACCTTTCTCCAATGCTTCATGCGCAACAACCATCACATTCGCATTGAGTGCTTCATCCATACCTTTACGCGCACTAAGTGCAGGATAAGGGTTGACAGGGGCATCATCAATCCAGGAAGATTTCTGTTTTTCATTTCCAATTGATAGGGCAACTTCGAATTCATCAAGA
The DNA here is from genome assembly GCA_002722595.1 of Methanobacteriota archaeon. Lineage (GTDB taxonomy): Archaea > Thermoplasmatota > Poseidoniia > Poseidoniales > Thalassarchaeaceae > MGIIb-P. Next base: position 3,234 of record PBMO01000020.1, read on the forward strand.
TCGGCCTCAAAGCCCAGAACTCCAGCAAGGGCTTGGACTCGTGGGTCTTCAGGACTTGATGCATTTACTTCTTCAAAAACATCAAGCGCATCAAACCATTCACCTAAGTCTATCATACAAAGCGAACAGGCGATTCTTGCAAGAGTAGAGTCGGGATGGGTTCTGACAAGGTCTAAGCATAAATCCAAGGCCTCCTCACTCCTTCGCTGAGATCGCAGCATTGCGACCGAAGAAATCTGAGAATGGAGGGACAGTCTATCTGTATGTGTATCCCCCATCTTTGTATCGGGCGACCAAGATTTCAGCCGCTTTTGCAATTCTTTGAGGTGGTCGACTGTGGAATTGTTTTCCCAATCATACAGGTCATCAGCATCAATTCTCCCAGTCCATGGATCTAGCCATTCCATTGTAAGTGCCAACAATTCAGGTTCGTCATAACCCTCAGGCTGTTCCATGCCTCGCAAAGCTTCCTTTGCAGCATCCAACCTTCTACATGCAATGTGGCCTGTAGCAATAATCATTCGAGCCTCATCATCATCGCCGCCTTGTTGTGCTAATACTTTACGCGCTTCCTCTATTGCGCGCGGCCAGAGTCCTCTCAGAGCAGACTCAATCATCTTCGCACGTGCTTTCTCAAGTCGGACAACAGCTTTGTCACCGTCAATTTTTTCAGTTTGGAAAGCACGTAATGCAGCGATGTCATCTGCCCGAGCAGCAATCTCGATATGATCACGCATCCAGTCGCCTCCACCTGCCATGATGACACCTTCACGCCGTTCATCTGGTGCTAAATCGAACTTTAGAGCGCGTAGGTGTCCAAATCTGGTTATTGATAAAAGCCATGTGAGTAGGAAAATAGCCTGACCTACTGCAATAAACTGCCATGTAACTTCAAGCAACAGGCTTTCCATTGAATCTGTAATCGATGCTCCATACGGCATCAAGTCACTGAATTCCTTGTATGTTTGAAGCACTAAGAGCAGGACAATATAACCGGAGAATCCAGCTAGACCAAAGAAAAGAATTCGACCTTGGACTTCATTTTCTGTTCTAATATCACGTGGTTGAGCGAGAATTACTCCTCCTACTCCCCCAAACGTTTGCCCTCCGAGGAATAGGTTACGGGTCAATTCAAAAATGAAGGCTAATCCTACAATCGCTACATTCAGCATCAGATAACTTGCGAGAACCTCTTCCAGAGTTTTCAAATCAATCAACTTCTGCAAGACCGGCTCATCTTCGACAAGATTGTATATTGATTCACCAAGGATACCACCTAGATCCAGCAAACGGTTAGTATTCTCTGGCTGATTGATTACAACATGGATTAGCGTAACTATTCCATTAATCGCAGTCACAGGCATAGTGACTAGGAAAATCACCAAGAAGCAGGAGATAAGTCGACGCATCCATTTGGGACTATCTGGGTCGATTGGTGTTTTCCACCCCTTAACTGTACGCCATTTCGAGAGCAATAGAGTATTCCATGATGCACCCATGATACGACCATAAGCTAAGATTGTAGGTGCCATGAAAATAAGTAGTGCATAACCAACCCAACGAACCATAGTCTGGTAATTGAATTCAGAACTAGAGTTGGAAACAGTGAATCCATAATACAGGGTAGTTCCAAGAACTAGTAGCATGGCTAACGAAGTTCCCAAATAACCAACCAATTGAGCCGATACCTTTTGGGAGATTATCTTGTTATTCATTGCACGGATTTGAGCATACATGGTTACAATTGGTGAGATTAGAATTGGAATCGCAATGAATACCATTGTCACATACATAATCGGGAGGTAGAACGTACCTGGGACGAGCAACAATTCTGCGACTACAAGCATTATTCCCCCCATCGCCAGCAGGTAAGTCATAACTCCAAGCGAGACTCCTCGTAGGCCAAGCAATTGTAGCGACTGTTTTTTTGTACGAGTTAGCCGGTGTACCTCGAATAAATCATCATCGACCTCGAATGCAATTTGTAGGTTACTAAGATTCAATGGAAGAATCCATCGCCATAGTATGACGGTCCCAATCGATGCAGCTACAATGGGAAGAAGCATTTCAGGGCTCAATGAACCCGTATCTACAATTGAGGCCTGAGCAGCACATGTTGGCAGAAGGCTGATTGCCGCGAGTAGTCCCAGCAGGGTCAATCGCATTTGCCGCATGGCGTGCCCTACATGCTCTGGTTCTAATCGGTTCCGATTACACGCCCGTGAGAGGTTCACCTAGGACGCTGTAAAAACCGCTCAATCCGATCAAATGCATCGTTCAAAATTTCAGGCTCAGCCAGGTAAACCAAACGAAAGTGGCCCCTGCCGAATTCATCGGAAAAACCACTGCCATGGACGACTAAAACATGTTCCTCGTACAGCAAATCGAGAACAAATTGCTTGTCATTTTCAGCCCATATCGGGTCAGTGATTTCAACGAACATGTAGAATGCCCCTCCGGGAGCTTGCACCTCAAGCCCATCAATTTGCGAGATTCTGTTCAGACAAACTTCTCTACGTTCAATGATTTTTTGCTTATATTCTTCCATCCAATCTCTGGACAACTCTAGACCCGCCAGATAACCAATTTGTGCGGGTGTCGAAGCACAAAGCCGTGCTCTAAGCAAACGTTCGATTCCATCGCGGACCTCACCCAATCGATTGGCGGGGTCGTGCAGTGCCATATATCCAATACGCCAGCCCGGCGCATAGTACACTTTCGAAACTCCGTTTAATACGAAAACTGGTACACTGTTACTTCTTGAAGCGACACTTGTACTGTCTCCGAATAGTGTCAATCCATCATAAATCTCATCGGCTATAATCATGCAATTTGGCCATTGATTTGCAATCGAAATTAATCGATCAATTTCTTCCTTTGTAGCAACATTCCCTGTTGGGTTGTTCGGATTGATTAGAACCAAAAGTCGGACACTTTCATCCATCTTTGACTCAACATCATCAAAATCAACCTGCCACCCGCACTCTGAATCAAGTCTGTATTCGACAGTTTCTGCCCCGAACATCTGCGGATAGGCCATGTATGGTGGATAATGGGGTCCGGGAGCGAGTACCTTTGTCCCTTCTTCAAGTGTAGCGGCGAAGATGATTTGCAGAGCTTCAGTCACACCGTGACAAACGTAAACATCGTCAGAAGTACAATTCCAACCTTTGCGAATTTCATCTCTGGCGATTGCATTACGCAAGTCTTCTAATCCATATGAGGGTGAGTATCCAGTCTCCCCGTTTTCCAGGCTGTTTTGGAATGCCTCAATCATGTGTCTGGGCGTGGGCAAACCAGGGTATGCGATGGGATCTCCGATATTTAGTTTGATAATCTCGTGGCCTTCTGCTTCCAGAGCTACCGCCGGTACAACTACATCTCGAATGGCATATTCAATTCGAGATGCGCGTTCAGCAGCAGGAATATCACTCATCGGAGTCCTCCCATTCGGCGGACTTCGGTAAAGTGTTCAGAGGATACGGATTGAACACTCAATCGGGATCCCTTGGCCAGAAGGGGCATTCCCTCAAGTGCGGGATTCGCCTTCATATCTGGGAGTGTAACAATTTCTTCCATGGCTTCGACTGGCTCAATATCTACCATGATCCACCGGGGATTTTCAGGTGTTGCTTTTGCATCGAAGTAATTTGAATTAGGATCCTGTGCAGTGAAATCAGGGTACCCTTCACGGCAAACTTTTGCAATCCCTGCCACGTGTGGTGGCTTGGTGTTTGAGTGATAGAATAGTACAAAATCACCAATTTTCATATCGTCCCTCATAGTGTTTCGAGCCTGATAGTTTCGTACACCATCCCAATGGGTTTGACCATCTTCAACCAATTGTTCCCATGGGTACACATGGGGCTCGGATTTCATCAACCAATACGACACCATCACATTGAACGGGTTCGCCATGGTTTGAAAGGGTTCACCATGCATCATCAGCATTTGCTAGCAATACTGCATCGTATGATTCCGCAGCATCCCTAGTGGCTGAAACAGCCTTCACACCACCGGCTAGCCCAGCCTTACGGCGCATTGCATCACTGCCACCCGCTAGACCCCAGCCCTCTTTGACAAAGGTTGCATATATGGCAGGGAGTAATAGTAGAGCACTTATCGCTGCGAAAATCAGTAGGGTGATTATAACTAAAACGAATGGTTTTAGGGCAGGAATTGGGATCAAGAATGCAGTCATCATCCCAGCTGATGTGACTACAGTCGCCTCGAATAGAGACATACCTGTACTCGCACAAGAATCCTGAATAGCCTCTAAACTACCTCCTAATTCACGAACACGATTGGCAATGTGGATAGAAAAGTCGACACCTACTCCTACCAATATTGAACCAATCATAACGGTGACAAGTGACAAAGTCACTGATTGTTGGTCCATAACGAACCATTGCATCGCAACCGTGAATATCACTGGGAACGTGGTGAGAATTGCGTAACGCGCATCGCGGAATACGAATCCAAGCGTAATCACAGTAAATAATAATGCAAATCCAAGTGATTGCCACTGGCTACCTACAATCAGGTTGTTGACATCTATAGTTACTGCTGCAACACCAACAAGATTACTCGGCCTGAACCCTAGCTCGGTCATGAAGTCTGAATAGTCATTAATTTCCTCAGCAGCAGCCTGCGTCTGTTTCACGGGCATGAAAGGCATGTCAATGTAAATCAGAGATCTTTGGAAATCCTTCGAAACGAAGAAGTGTCTTAATTCGGGAGTGAGTCCGTCATAGAACACCGAAATCAGGAAACTTTGTGTCTCAGTGCCAAGCCTTTCACCATCGTCGAGAGTATCTAGAACTTCCCAAAATGATGCATCTTCATCAACCTCTTGGCCGAATATAATCATGCAAACTTGGTGTGGAATTGTTTCTTCTGGGAATAAGTCACACCATTGCGAAAGATCTTCTCCAGAGGCATTTAACGAAACGCCAATTGCCTCCATAAGGAAAACAACAGAAACTGCAGTCGTTTGGTCAACACTATTGGTCATGTTTGTCAGAGTATGTATTTTCTCTAAACTCTCATATGGATCCTTGCCACCACTTGACGCAAGGAATTCAGGCTCTGCGGCAATATCTGCCTCGACCAGCATCATGCCTACCTGTCCACCCTCAAATTCCTCTGAGTAAGTAATCATTTTCGATACAGCAGGCTCCTCTTGTGGAGCCATTTCGAGTAAGTTGACGTCTTCCACCACATTGGTCCTACTCACAAGGCCGCTGAATAGCATCAGGATAATGAAAACAGAAAGCGCTAATCTATTCCAACGAATTGGTGCGCGTACCGCTGCTACGAAGATTTTTGGAGGAGGGTGAGCCGGTTTTTGTAAATCTAGCAACATCGTCAAATTAGGAACCATGACCATTGTAAACAGATACACAACAATAATTCCACCTGCTAAGGAAATACCTACTGTTTTTATTGGTGCCATTGGTGTAAGTATAAGTGACACGAAACCAATCACCGTGGTAACAGCCGATAGAAACACTGCTCGTCCTGTTGACTGTAGTGCCAGGGCCATTTTTTCTCGAGGAGTGCCCTTTGATTCAGCATATCGATTAGTTATGTGGAGTCCGTACGAAACGCCTAGCGCCAGTATAATCGGTCCAACGATAATGACAGTCATTGTAACTTCATAGTTAGTCCATCCAATAATTCCAAGTGTGGTAAATACTGAACATAGTGTGGGCAAACCTGCGATGATAACAACTTGAACACCTTGCTTGAATCGCGGTGTGCCAGTCTGAAGTATGTCGCAGTGGAAGAGGAAGAGTACACCAGCAACTGCTACAACCCCTACCGGAAATATCTTCCAAAACAAAGCAAATGTGTATTCTGTCACAGCGTTTGTTATTGGAACTGGTCCAGTCAGCGTCATTGTTAAATCCAAGCATTCTGGATTTTCAGCACATTCTTTCTTTGTTTCGCCCTGCCAATTATTCTGGGCACCTAAGTTGTCGATTAATTGCTGTGTCTGGGCAATCAGGTCTGGTATTGGTATGTCGGGTTCCCCATCGCCATCCGCATCGGTTCCAGCCACACCAATGATGATCACTGCTCGGTTCCAACCATACCCACTTTCTTCATTCGTTAGAGTTCCGTTCTCTGTTTTACCTACATCTCGGACCAGTTTTTGGCGAGCGTTATCGGGCAATTCGCCAATGATTTGGTCAATTCTTGCTTGGTCATCAGGAATATTATATCCACCAACAATATCTGCTAAATCTTTGATTACATCGCTGGCGTTATCGGCCAGGTCTTCACAAGCTCCTTCCAATGGACACGCATCACCAGCATTTTGGATAAACGCATCCGCAACCCGTGGCGCACTGGAGTTGATTTCCTTGACAACAGAAGAAATGCTAAGCACATAGATAATGTTGTCATCAATTCCTTCATCCGAAACTTGCCAATTCAGGGTTCGTTCCAGTTCATCCATTTGAGTCAATATTTCCTGATTTGTGATGTTCCTTTTTCCTGATTCAACATAAATGATCATCACATTTGTTGTCCAGTCATCTTCAACCATCTCGATATCTGCAGCCACTTGGCTCCCATCTGGTAGGAACGCCTGCAGATCACCATTGACATTCATCGATCTTTCCCCGGTCCATTGATCAGTCAGGCCAGATTCTAGCGCAAAGAAAAGAGTAACTAATAGGCAAAAAGCAACACTGGCAGCTGGGAAACGAGTTAACATTCCAAAGACTGACATTTCCTGTAATTCACGTCTTATCATTTTTGGAGCGGCGAGTAGATTATCTACGGCCCTTCTACTTTCAAATTCAGCGATTTTTCGCCTCATGTCGCTGGTAAATCCTTGTATTCCAGTCGAACTTTGAGAATCGATATTGGATGTATCGACCTCCTGATTTTCGTCGACCATAGGCGCCCCTCTAGGGCGCTTGTCTACCTTCGACCTTTAATTTCTAATGCCAGTTGAGACACGGAGCCTTGAAAAAAGAGAGCCTCGACGCGGCACCAGACCTGTTCGATTTACCGATGCAGGGCTTAGGTGGTAACACCAATGGCAGATCCTAAAATCGCAGAGAAACGCTGGACTATTGATTTAGAGAAGCGAATACAAGAAGAGCACTACAAAGACAGCGACATATACAATCAACGGTATGGATTCAATCCTACTAGTGGGAAGGAAATTTTTGTCATTGATACTCCACCACCATACCCCAGTGGGACTTGGCATATTGGAGCAGTTGCCCAGTATAGTATGATTGATGTCATAGCCAGAAGTCAACGCCTTCTGGGAAAGGAAGTATATTTTCCATGGGGCGTTGATCGTAATGGGATTAACATCGAATTTACGGTTGAAAAGAATACTGGCCGTAAAATGAAGACATATGATAGGGCTGAATTTCTCGAATTGTGCCAGGAAACGATTGAGGAGTTCACTCAGGCCATGCGGAATACGGCATCTCGAGTCGGCTTATCGTGTGACTTCGCACGTGAATATCTGACTGATGCCCCTGATTACCGGGCAGTAACACAGTCGATCTTCGTCGACTTATTCAAACGAGGGGAGATAGTAGAGGACTTGCGGCCCAACATTTACGATCCAGTTGAAGGTACCACGATTGCAGATGCTGAAGTTGAAAGATTGCATCGCTTGACTAAATTAATCGATGTGCGGTGGGAAACTGAAACTGGTGAGGAAATTATCATATCAACAACAAGGCCTGAACTTATCTGTGCTTGTGGTGTAGTGGTAGTCCATCCCGATGATGAACGGTATACACACCTAGTAGGTGGGCGAGCGATTCTCCCAGTGGATGTCAATGGTCGAGAAAAATCGGTCAATATTCAAACACATCCATCAGTCAAATCTGAATTTGGCTCAGGCATACTAATGGTATGTTCATTTGGTGACCAAAACGATGTGGCAGTTTTCAGAGAACTTGGTTTGACACCTTACCAAGCGATTGGTTTAGATGGCTGCATGACCTCTATTGCCGGCCCACTTGAAGGATTGTCTGTGCCTGAAGCAAGGGAGAGTGTGATTGAGATGCTCTCTGCAGCAAATCGAATTTCTAATATCGTTGAAAGAGAACAAGAAGTCCCAGTCTCTGAACGCGGAAAAAATCCTGTTGAGATTATACTTCTCAAGGAGTGGTACGTACGTCAAACCCATATCCAAGAACGCATGATGGAACATGTTGAAAATATTAACTTTGTACCTCCCCGAAATAGGCAATTCCTAATTGATTGGATGGAGAATGTCAGCATTGATTGGCCAATCAGTCGTCGTAGATGGTATCATACAGAGATACCAATTTGGTATTCAGAAGACGAAACCAAAGTAGTCGTACCGCCTGCAGGCACCTATGTTCAACCATGGTGCCAAAATCCACCAGAAGGTAGCAGAGTTCTGTCACGTGAATCACGGAGTGATCTGGGTTCGTATTCGGAATTGAGCGACGCCTTGGGGACCATTCGGGGGGAGCAAAAAGTATTCGACACGTGGATGGATTCCTCGAATTCCAATCTCTTTGTATCAGGTTATCTTAATCATCCGGATACGTTTGCAAGAGCCTTTCCTACTGCACTGAGACCACAAGGGAAGGAGATAGTTCGGACTTGGTTATATTACACGCTCCTGAAGTCAACTCTACTTCTTGATGCACCAGGTTTCCAAAATGTTTGGATTGATGGGCTCGGAATGGATCCATGGGGCCGAAAAATGTCTAAATCATTGGGTAATGGAATTGATGCAGACAGTGTTCTCGAATGCGGTGCAGGAGGCCGCACAGGTTCGTGGAAAGTTAGAGGGCCAGACGGATCGGTTAGTCTGAAAGCGAACAAGATTGGCAGTGAATGTTTCCGGCTTTGGAAAGCTTGTGAAGCACAAGTTGGTGATGATTTCCATATCAATCCAGAAGAAATTGAGGCCAAATATTTTGGTGTTTTGACCAAACTTTTCAACGTTGCTCGATTTGCTAGTCATTTTGAAGTTCCAGAATCTTCTCCGGAAACCGATTTCCCAGTAGAAGATTTGTGGATACAATCTGAGTTCTCTGCAACTATGGAAATAGTTCAGAAGGCTTGGAAAGACCTGGACATTTACACTGCTACGCAAGCATTGAAGAGTTTTGGAACTGGTATTTTACCATCCCATTGGCTTGAAATGGCTAAATCACGCCTATATGATGGCGACATACATGCCGCATGGACAATACATCGTATTCTTCGCGATTACTTATCTGCCTTCAGCCCCATCTGTCCGTTCTTCTGCCACCACATATCTACAATCCTTTATGGATACAGTGCGGTTGATGTTGATTCGTTCCCCAAACAAAATCCAGTCAATAAGGAGTTAAATTCATTGTCTCAAGAAATCGAGTCTTTCAATAGTGAGGTTTGGAGAACAAAGAAGGAACAGGGGCTTTCATTAAATGCGGAAATTAGTGGAATAGAAGTTCCTGAATCACTGAATACATTCAAACAAACTTTGACTCGCATGCACAAATTAGTTTGACCAATCGTGTTCGATAAATGACGTCAGTTTCGACTGTCTATTTGGTGGCGCTTCTAATTCGCCAAGGCGTACTCCAACTAGTCTAACTGGCCGATTTGTATCATAAATTTCAGCCAATAAATTTCCGGCAACACGCTGGAACGTTTCTGTATCATCCATGGAAACGGCCAATGTCCGCGTATGCGAAACTGTCTCAAAACCCTTGTACCTAATTTTAACTTCCACAGATCGTGAAGTAATATCATCCTTCTTTAGTCGTCCAGTAATGGCATCAACTAGAGTCGATAATGTTGAAAAAACTAGATCAATATCTTTTGTATCTATTGAAAATGTTGTTTCCTTACCTATACTTTTTCGAGATCGAAGAGTTGAAATTTCATCGCTGGATTCTCCCTCGAGTATACTCCATAGTGATGTTGATCTTCTGGCTCCCAAAGCCTCTGAAAGCAAATCCTGACCTTCTTCATATGCATCATTCAAAACCATGATGCCAAGTTCTCCAAGAGATTGTGCTGCCTTGGGGCCAATTCCTGGCACATCTCTGCACTTATGTGGGCCTAAGAAATCCCGTATTCCACCTGGTGTGACGAGAAAAATTCCACCGGGTTTTCGTGCTTCACTAGCCATTTTGGCAATCACCCTAGTTGGACCTATCCCAAACGAGGCACTCAATGAAATATCAGTTAGGATACGTTTTTGCAGTTCACGGCATAGAGTTTCTGCCAATTCCCAATTACCATTACAACGTTCAGTTACATCTAGGTAGGCTTCATCGATACTCGCTTGTTCGAACAAGTCAGCATTTTCTGAGAGTATTGACATCACGCGATTTGATGCCCTGCGATATAACCTACGCGCTCCTCGGAGGTATATTGCCTCACCAATAGGGTCTCCTGGACACCTCCTCCACGCCTCTGAAATGGGCATTGCACTTCGTACTCCAAATTCTCTTGCAGCATAGTTGCATGTTGAAACAATTCCACGCCCATTGCCACCCTTTGGGTCACTTCCAATAATCAAAGGTTTTTCAGGATCCAAATTATGGTGTAGTGTTTCTACGGAAGCAAAGAATGCATCGAGGTCGCAATGAACCAAGATTCTCTCGCCCATGTTCGATTCAATTGAACGATAGCACAAGAACTCTTCACTGCAAAACATCTCTATTGACAACAGAAGCGGGAACATTTCCATTGAAGAAATCAATCAAAAGGTTAGCCATCTCGATTCCAATACGGGCCTGGGCCTCATAGGTCGCAGCACCAATGTGTGGTGTTCCATGAAAATTTGGGTGCTGCAAGATTGGGTGAGAAATTTCAGGCTCATTTTCGAAGACATCTAGGGCACATGAACTCAGTACACCATCATTGAGTGCCTGTAAAGCCTCCTCTTCATTGACAATCCCTCCACGAGCACAAGAAACTAGATGGTTTCCACATTGGATACCATCTGCACCGACTCCTGGCATCAACGATAGTGTGTGCGAATTAACCAGATGATGTGTTTCTTCTGTCAAGTTGCAATGTACTGCAATGTGAGTACAATTCCTGAATACATCCTCGACATCATCATGCAATTTACACATTTGCTCAGTCGCAATTTCGGCAGGTAGGTAAGGGTCGTATGCATGCAGCTCCATCCCTAGTGACTTGGCTACTCGTCCCACACCCTGCGCAATCCTTCCAAAACCGATAAAACCAATATTTTTGCCAGAGAGTTCGGTACCCTTGAGTGATTTCTTTGTCCATTTTGCCGAACGCAGATTTCGATCAGCAGTAGTAATGTGTCTTGTTGAAGCGAGCAGATGTCCTATTGTCAATTCTACAACAGATTGTGTCGATGCGCCAGGGGTATTACAAACTAGGATTCCAGCAGCTGTAGCAGCCTCCAGATCAATATTATCAACTCCCACACCTGCTCTTCCAATGAGGCGAATTGAAGGAGATGTTGCAATGGTATCAGCAGATATTATTGTCGCAGAACGAATAACAACGGCATCGTATTCATCGAGACACTCTGGGGCAAGGTGAACATCATGCCCAGCTTCGCGTAATTTTCCAATTGCTGCGGGAGCCATTCCATCAGTCACAGCAATCTTTGCCATGAACAGCCTTGTCGAGTTCACTCCTTCAACATACGCATGTTCTTATGCGAGTTTGGTTTCGCGGTAGGTATGTCAGATGATACAACGATTATCGAAGCATATGCCCACTGTGATGGCCCCTGTGGGGTATACGACCCAGCTAGCGCTCGAATCGCAGGCGAAGCAGTTCAATCAATGACCAAGAAAATGGTATCATTGGCTGAAGAACACGGCGAAGATTGCGGGACTGCAGCATACATCAATACAATGAGCAGATATGCAGCAATAAAGGAAGAAGAGGCACAAAAGTGCAAGGATGAATTACTCGTTCTATGGACCGATTTTTTCAAACCACAGCATCTTGAGAGCAACCCAGATTTGCATCAAATTTTCTGGAATGCTGCGAAATTATGCTCTGCATGCAAGGTCGAGGTTTCTCTTGTGCATGCCCAGGAACTAATGGATGCAATTGAATCAATTCACAACATGTTTTGGGCAGTCAAGGGTCGTGAAGTACCTTGGATCCGTGCGAGTTAAAATGTCTGATAAAATCAGCATCCGTGTGAACGGAGATAGCATGTGGCCTACACTGCGTGAAGGTCAGGTGGTGGAGGGGACTAGGACTCACGATGCCGCAGTTGGAGACATCATAGTCTTCAACCACCCTCGTACGAATCGTATTCTGATAAAGCGAGTTGTAAGAGAGGAAAATGGCTTTTTTTTCGTGACAGGAGATAACCCTGATCCAACTGAAAGTCAGGATTCAAACAACTTTGGCGCGATTGAAAGGAGTACGATAATCGCCGTCATATCGCCTTAATTTCCGTTTCAGTTAAGTCTTGATTGCAAAGCCTCGCAATGTGGCAGAAGATTTCACCAGTTTACTGATTGCGGTCGGCGTCCTGTTAATCCCAGTCATTCTGGCACTTCCGCTCCGCTTTTGGTGGATGTATCGTGTAGGCAATGAACCTGAACATGTCAGGTATAGGCGGTGGGTTCGGCAAGTATTGGATGCAGGCGAACCCCTTTCAGTCCGTCGCCTAGAACTCGATCACTTGGCGAAAGGTTTGCCAATTGAACCATCTCGACAGGGTCGTATTGAAATGGATGTCCTACACCCTCTCAAATTACCACATTTTATGCTACTCCCAGTTCTGATATTATCACCAGTCGTTGGCTTGATTGGAGCGATTGTATTCGTACTCCTTCTTCCACTTATTCTTGTTGCTGAATGGCTATTGATTGACAGTGGTGCTCTAGCAAAAATTGTCTCATTCGTAATGCGTGTGATGCACTGGGGGATTATCGGAATACACCGCCTCGATACTGGAGTCAGGGATGAAGATGCAATGGTTGAGCACATGCATCGGCTACCGACAACTGCATTTTTGGGGCTATTTTGCTACTTGATAGTGTCATATATGCCCCTTCCTACATGGCTGGGAATAAGTTTGACAATCACTCTCTTCCTTGTATTAACAAGTATCATCGTGATAGTTAAGGCGGCTTCGCATGGTGAGTTGGTGTTTGCAGATACCAGTCAAAGGCGTATGCAACCAATGGAACGCCTTGTCGATGACATTCTTGCTCCAGTAGTCGGCCTTGGTTTGCTCTTCCTACTCAGCCGCCAACTCTTTTTGACACAAATTGGAGCAAGCAAGTCGGTATTCGCGGATCCAATTTGGTTTGCTGGAATTGTTATCATAGTTCTTTACAGTGCAGCCGCAGTTGCAATTATGGTTGAAATATGGTTTTTCGGACTCCGCTCTGCTCGCGTTCGAATGGTTTTTCAAAACCAAATAGTCGAGATGCATGATCCAGTTTTGTATGCATTTACACGCGAGCATGATAAGATGGAATTGCGTCCAATTCGTTCGCTTAAAGAGCATTTACACTTTGATGGAGAAGCATCGGAGGAACTAGAGCCCTTCGATTTTGAAGATATGCTCAGGGCTCCATCGACTCTTCAAGAAGGTGAAGATGCATTGCCGCCTAGCAAGCCAGATTTCAAGATATTCAGAGGAGTTTAGTTAACGGAATGATTTCCCACAACTACAGGCCTTTTGCGCATTTGGATTCACAATTTTGAATCCTCCTCCCATCAAGCTGTTCACATAATCTAGAGTAATGCCTGACAATTGCACACTGTCTTTGTCGTGTACTGCAATCGTAATGCCATCACATGAGATATATTGCCAGCCTTCACCCTCTGGGCGACTCTGTATTTGCAAATCATACATGAACCCAGAGCATCCTCCTCCAAGAACACTAACCACGAGAACATCATTAGAATCAGCAGCACTCATTGCACCCTGCATTGCAGACATGGCATCATCTGTCACATCAATAGTCACGGGCACGACTTGAATGTCTTCTGCCACGGGTAGCGCGAACGAGGCCCCACAATCATCTTCCGCCATACTAATCGCTGGATATCTAGTGCTTTCAATCCTTGTGTGGTGTGATACTGACCTGAATCCATTTTGATGTCGGGGTATTACTTCCTGAGGCGACGGATTCCAATGGTACGAGCACATTCGCCTCTGGGAAATAAGCCGCGAGGTTTCTGCGAGGGATATCATATGGAATCACCTTCCATTTCGCAGAATGTATTTCTCGCCCTTCATAGTGACTTGTGAGATTTACTAAATCTGCAGGGCTCAAGTTTAGCATTTCCATATCTTCTCGATTCATCATCACAATACGGCGAGAGTTGTAAATTCCTCGGTAACGATCATCCAGCCCATAGATTGTAGTATTATACTGATCATGACTTCTGAGAGTCATCAGGATGAAGTGATCCTCTGGTATTTCTCGTGAAGGTAAATCATGTGTGTGGAAAATTGCCTTTCCGGAAGGGGTATTCCATGTTGGCCCATCTCTTGGACCATTTGGGAGATAGAACCCTCCCTTTTTTCTCACTCGAGTATTGTAATCCGAAAAGCCAGGAATTATACTAGAAATGAGGTCTCGAATTTTGTCGTGGTCAGAGCTGTATTCTGACCAATCAAATGGAGAGTCGCCAAAGCAC
>PBMO01000021.1 GCA_002722595.1 Methanobacteriota archaeon
AGTGTCGATATCATAGATGTCGATTGTAACATCCCTGGGCGCATTTGTGTATTGAACAATGTTAACATCGTATAGTATTGGAGTATACTGATTATTCGTACCACCGGCATCGAAATCAAAGCAGAGGTTCATGTATGTACCCGAACCACTCAAACTGACTGTTGTTCCTGGACTTGGAACATTTACCCTAGTTCCACTTGTGCAACTACTACCTCCATCTCTGAAATAAACATCAATAGAACTACCACCTGGTGTTGATGCATTCCACCACACACTTGCTGCAACAGGATATGTTCCAGATGATGAAGTCCTGTACAATCTAAATTGACCAGAATTAGCATAACTAGAAGTGTAACTAATACCAACAGTGTCAACTATTGGAGCAGTAGAAGCTGTACCATTCAACCAAGCACGCCAAGCAATATCTGTGCCGGCATTCGTGAAAGTGATTACTTGGCCAACATTATTTGCACGTTTCCAAGTGGCCCCACCATCATTGGTAATTTCGAAATCGACATTTGTTCCAGTTGGTTCCCAAGTGGTGGCAACTTCGAGACTCACTTCGCTAATAGGTCGAGAAAGTGATAGAGTACTAGACGTCACAGTTGCTGAAGTAGATGAGGGTGTGCCCATCCAATCAGAAGCACTATTCCCACTTGTAATGATTTTTCGATTTGTCGTAGACGTTGGACAATAAGATGTTGATGTTGCGTAAAGACAAGTATGTCCAATCTCCCCATCAATGTTAGAGAGGCCCATAGAAGAATATGATCTGGTTATTTCGCCCTGCAATTCAGGCCAATTCGAGCGTTGATGGTAAATGCTAGTCCACGAAACTCGATTAGAGTCACAGTAGTAGGTATATCCATAATAGTAGCAGTAAATGTTCACTGCAATTCTAGGCATCTGTACAACTAAACCTGTGGGTTTCAAATAACTGCTGAAAGTACTGCTTCCACCACCACTCGATATTGCGCCAAGACTCCAAGTTTGTAGAGCGATATTTGGTTGACTTCGACTGACTTCCCACAAGTCGATATTGTATTGATTTCCACTTCGTATGCGCTGAACAACATACATATCATTTGTATTTGGATCTATGGATATGCCACCAATCTCCTGCGCCATCCAAAACCTGTCACATGTGTAAGAACCGTTACTAACTGTCCATTTGGAAATGCCTCCATATGCCGAGCTGCTACTTGTGTAAAAGGAAACCATCCAAACAGTTCCATCTCCATCACTTGTCATATCTGAGACATAGTTTACGTTCGTGGAACTACAGTTTCCATATGAGATAGTTGCAGTCCCAATATAGGCTCCAGTGGCAGCATTATAACGATTAATCGCATTAAAATTATATCCGCCATATGAAGATGTAATACTGGAGTACCGAATAACATGGTATTCGTTACCTTGCTTTGCAGTTGCACCTACATACTGTCCGGGTGATTGTCCCCAGGTTCCCCCAGTGAGGCTGATTTGCCCAGTATCAGTTATGCCCCTGAATCCAGCATCAGCGGATGAATAATATTGTCCAGTTGTGTTTACACTGCCTCCAGATGTAGAAGCAGCATCACTTTGACGAGACATCGACCAGAATGTTGTTGACTCAGTTGGTCTCAATTCGACTTGCCCATTATCGACTTTGACATTCTGTCGATATCCATAATACCAGCCATTTTGATTGATGTACCAAGATGTCTGACTACTTCCGGTAGTCCCTTGTCCACCGAAATCAGCATTTGAAGTTCGATTCATCCAAGTTGAAGTAGAAGCCGAGCCTTCAATTTCAAACTCGACATTTTGCACATCAGCACCATATGGCAATGTCACCCCAGGAGTATCCGCATCACCACCATTTGCGGTAAAAACACGGGTAAACGTTGAAGTCCCATCTGAAAACTGTGTTTCAGTTGCAGCAGATGCCAAAGGCAAAGCCGATGAAAGAAGTAGTATTGTCAGGATGAATATCGCAATTCTTCGCATTTTAATCGGTCACCCGCCTTGTCGGCTACGCCGACACTCCGGGCCTTTGGATTTGAATCTATTCCGGCCTCGTCAGGGTCCATTCAAGGCGAACACTCAACAGTAGGCTACATGTCGCGGTAATTGGTCAGAACTATTTTTTGGCAGGTGTGGTTTGATGCTAAGTACAATTTTTTCTTCATTTAATAGGTGGTGGGATGGTCAAAAAGACCGACATTTCTTCCTTCTTGGTACAATTTCATTTTTCAGTTTTACAATGGTTATGTGGGCAATTGTTTTCTTAATATTCCTCGGAGGAGCACAAGATCCCGATTTGAAGGATTTAACCACGTGGACATGGGTTGGTTTAGTGATTGGTTTCACAGCACTAATCTTTGCAGGCCCAATATTCATTGAATATCATACACAATGGACCTTGTTGATGGAAATTCTGCAATCCACATCAAAGCCTGAATTAACTCGCCAACGTAAAGAGGCAGAAGAAGCAGCGAAGTTGCTTGGTTCAGTGTGGACTGCGCGACTGAAAAAGCATTTCATTGAGCATGGAGTTATTCGAGGCCGGAAATATGAGGTCGAATCAAAATCAGCTCCAGAGGATATCATTATCAATTGGTGGCGCACTAACGATTCACGCTTTTCACGAACTTTCCCAATACAGTTGCTACGTGAACCTTGGTTCAATAGAAGCCTTTTATTCATTGGATTAACTACTGTAATTCTTCAATTATACAATATGGCTTGGGGCCTTGCAAAATCTGAAAATGGAGTGAGGGAAAATACGTTGCACATTTGGGAATACCTAAATGATTCACAGCCGGGATCCTATGCTGCTCCATATTTCGATGATATGTCTGGCTGGGCCTTGTTATTGATGTCAGTAATTCTTCTCTGGCTAACAACTCCCGCGGCCGGTATACGCCCTGAGCCATCAATAGCCGAAAAAAGTTGGATTGATGAAGAGGAGTGAAATTAATGGGAGAGGCTTGGTCCTGGACCCGAGAGGTATTGCTGGCCGGCGGATTGATTGCCACACTAATTGCTGTACTTGTATTGATGACAGGTTCTTGGCCACCAATGGTTGTTATTGAATCGAGTTCAATGATGCATAATTCTGACGGAGAAGTAGGGGCAATAGACCCCGGTGATCTAGTCTTAGTAATGTCACCAGATCGGTCAGGTATAATTTCATTTGCTGAAGCCACAGAAGAAGGCGGTTCCTACGAAGGGTACGAAAGTCATGGAAAACCGGGAGATGTAATAATTTACAAGAAAAATGGCGGCAATATGACTCCTGTAATACACAGAGTTCTGATTAAAGCAGTAGCAGAGCAAACAGTTTCTCCAGAAAGAAATGCTGCAGATCCTTGTATCGCCAATGAGGGCAGTTGGGATCCAATTAGTGTTGATTCTGATGGCTTACCCGGTACATGTGTATTAACATGGAGTGTACCTGGAACAAATGTAACGAATGTGTCCAAGATTAATTTGGTCCTCGACTACTTGTGTTTGAATGGTCAGAAACTAACGATATCCGATTGGGACCCTGGGCATGCCGGTTACCTAACCTCAGGGGACAATTTGCGAACCAATGGATGCAATGTTGATCAGTATGCGGCAGTTGGGGAAACAACACATACGTGGCGGGGACTTACTGATGAATATGGACAAGCAGTGACGGCAGTTCGCGATGATTGGGTTGTTGGCGTCGCCAGTTCTGAGATTCCATGGGTTGGAGCAGTGAAACTTGGTTTATCTAACAATAGCGACGAGGTTCCGGGTTCATCTTGGACAAAGTTGCTTCTAACTGCGATTGTTTTGCTAGCAATTCCAGCTATTTGGGAGAAATTCGCTAATCAAATTATGGAAACCGCTCCCGAAGTTGAACAAGCCAAGGTTGAGGAAGAGTGAATACGGCCTCAGAGTCGTTGGGCAACAATCAGTAACATCAATCCGAAGAACAAGAATAGACTTGTGAATGTAGAGATTCTAGCCACAGTGGCTTCCGTTTTGAGAGGGTGGGGGTCCTTCGAAAATTTGTGGAAAGTACCAACTAATACCGCTAGAAAGTCTTTGAAAAGATGACCACCATCAAATGGGATAATTGGGATCAAATTAGCAATGCCTAATCCCACATTCCACCATATGAACCAAAACATAAGAGTGATTAATGCCATGATTATTGTAGTACCAAATAAGTCTCCAACAACACCGTCTGCCGCGATGTATTCCATTTCATGTGGATCCATGATTTGTCCATCATGGTCGATAGGAATCCCAATAATAACAATTGGTTGTATGGCCAAACTTACAACTTTTTGATAACCAGTAGTCCCTTCATCGAATACTCGTGGTAGGAATAATGTATCAATTCCAATGGATCCGCTTGCCATCCCAGATACTCCGAGAAAGGATTTATTCTCATCAATCCCAGCATTTTGAATATCTTCATCAGTCCAATTTTGAGAACGCAAATATTCTGCATGACTACCCAGTGTTAAAGTGATATTTCTTTGCACCCTTGTGCCATTTTCATCAGGATGACCAAGCACTGTTAACTCCACTTCGTCACCAGGTAAGAATTTCTGAATTTCAGTACTCATTTCTTCACCCGAATGGACAGGTACACCATTGAACTCAGTGATAATTTCCCAAGGCTGTAGACCTGCCCCATCAGCGGCAGATTCTTCTAGAATTCCAGAAGCATGAACTCCGGGGTTAACCACAGCGAGTTGTGTGGCTAATAGACCAATCATTATCCAAGCAAAGAATCCAGCATACAGATTTGTGGCAGGCGCCGCCGCAAATAGGCGCGCACGCTCTTTTCTAGGAGCTTGTAACAATTCATCATGTTGGGGTTCAACAAAGGCTCCAGCAGGAAAGGGACCGAGCATGAGTAATCCAACAGATTTGACTCTCATACCATGTGCTCTTGCCTGAAGGGCATGTGCGAATTCATGTATGACTAGAGCTCCTACGAAAGCAATGGCTGGCCACCAAAATGGAATAATTGGACTAATCCCTGGGAATGGAATTAGTTGGCTAGCAGGAGCATCTGATTTTTCTACACCATATCTCAATGCAAGTGCAAATGATAGAATCAAGAACAGGGTAATGAATATCATTACAATGGCACATGTCCATAACGATATCTCTCCGTATGCCCTCCAAAAGCCCCTAGGTTTTGCTACCTTCTCAATAGTGTCTTGGCCACGTTTTGTTCGCAACATTAGCAAGGCACCAAGAACTCTGGAAGCATTCCAGCGGTCTAGGACTCCAAACCTTTCAAGTTGACTGAGGGTGATGACCCATATTCCCAGTGCTGCAAAAATCCAGTGGATTTGATAAGCAAGAAACCCACTGATGAATAGTACAATCAGTGCCCGTCTATCACGGGCTCTCAGAGTATCGCTCACACCTTCGCCTGACCCTTCTGCTTCTTGAAGCATCGTAAGAGGCCTCAAGACCTAGTGCCTCTTGGGACTAACATGGTCGAAGCGAATGAGCAACGTTGGATCCAACGTCGAATCAATACGCTATTACGTGACAGGGATGCTATTAGGCGCATGCTTGAACAAGCGGATTATTCAAAGATCAATCGTGATGTAGGCCGACAAACAGTTTCTCTTGAGAAAGTTGAAGCATTACTCGCCGGAGAGGAAATCTAAGCCCGAAATCTTTCCATCCATGTTGGAATTATATCAGGTTCAATTTCTACGACTTTCTCAGTCTGGGGCTCAATAGAAATTGCACTTTCAACCAATTTTGATAAATTCCCAGTCTCCGAATTTCTGCAAACAAGAGCTAGAAATTTATGCAATGGTAAACCCTTGTCCCAGTCAAGATGTGGCTTGCCATTTCGAGTTAGTGGTAGTTTTGGTATTCTGCGGGCAAGAGTCGATAACCGTCCAGATAGATTCGTAGTATCAACACGAAAAATCCTCCACGAATCACCTCGGACACCTTTCAGTCTGTGCGCGTACAATGGCATAAGCCCACATTTTTCTCCAATTTCTTGCATAGCATTCAACTGATCTTCCTTTTGACCAGATAGGTACACTTTCTTGTCAGATCTAGTTTTCACTTCAATTGGGAAACAAATATCTCCTCTAAGGGCTAACAAATCACCACTCCCATCCATCCCAGAACCTGCCGCTCTTACTACTAGAAATGGGCGTTGGACAACTTGCATCGCATATGCCCTTTCTATTTCTGTGCATGAACGCGTAACGGCTCTAACTCCTGCCGGAGAACCTGCAAGGACGGCGCGTAATTCTCGCTCATAATTAGACGCCATCGGGGCATCCGGACCATCCGCGGTTATTACGCTGTTCGCTAAAGTCCGGCGTATCAGAATCATTTCTAGAAGAAAACCGAATTTACGAATCATTTTGTCCGAAGGTTTGACTATCCTCAGTTGTACCCATGGACGTGGGTGAGATAATTGTCCGCACCGCGGATTTCCGTTTAGCCTATCGTTTACTTACTATTTTGAAATCTCGGAAAGTTCGTTGTGCGCACATAGAACAGAATGCCACACTCCCTCCCTCTACACTAGCGTGGTTAGCATCTCCAGAGGAAGTTGAAGCCGCAGCGGACCCTCATGGAATTGCTGTTACATTGGACACAGTTGAGTCATCAATCGAACATGCTCTCCGTTTAGTTTCGAAAAGTGGCACGATTCAGAATCTGACTTTCGGCATAGACCCAGGTCCTAGACCGGGTCTTGCATGGGTGGGAGATAACCGGGTTTTGGGCTCTACACAACTCGAATCTATTGATGAAACAATTGATCGAATATGTTCATTGTCAGGAAATATTGGTCATGTTTCTCTTATTGTTCGAATTGGAGATGGTGCACGCACAATTTCGAATCGTTTGATGAATGTCTGTCTGGCGAGAGGCCTTAGGGTTGAGCGGGTCGATGAGAGGCGTACATCGATAGGTTTGCAGAGAAATCAGCATGATACTTCCGCGATTAGAATTGCAAAAATGGATGGTTCACCAGTTACACAAAAACAACCAGTATCTCCTACAATGGGGGAAGTGAAGGAAGTCCAACGATTAAGCCGCAGGTTTTCTGGTGGGCAGGTTACTATTTCTCAGAGACTTGCTCAGGCAGTTGCAGTTGGAAGAATGTCCATGGAAGAAGCAATTGGGCGTCAAATTCAGCGGATTAGTTACTGATTAGTGCTTAAACACGTCGCCTTAATTTTTCCATTAGAGCATCAGCATCTCCTAGGGAACTCAGAGTTTCTTCGATTCTTCCTACTTCGAAATTAGCTTTGGCATCGCCAACACATTTCTCACAATCTGCTCGCTCTTCATCGTTCGATTTGATTCCTGCTGCATCCAATTTCTTACGAAGTGATACCCATTCTTGGTGTACGTATTCAAGTAATTCTTTTGCATCTGCACTTGTTGAATCCATAACATCAAGATCTGATGTCAGGCGCTCAAGTAAAGTGGCTGCATGTGACCAAGACTTTCGTTTTGTAGCAGCCTCAACGTCTTTGATTCGCTCATCCCATAGACTAGCATCGTCATGCCCTTTCCAACGTTGCTTAATTTTCTTCTTCTGTCGAAGTGCACGTTGAACATCACCCATCGCATCTCGTTCCTTCCGGACTTCTCGAACAATACTATCAGAGAGGCCACGTGCTAAACTAAAGTCCCCATCTTCAAGATGTTTGGATGCCATTTCTAATCGCTCTTCCCAAAGACTGAGATCTAACCCTTCTCCTTCTTCCAATATTTTTACAGCATCAGTGTAAGCATCACTGGCTCCTTCACTAGCTTCACCCAAATTATGGACATGTTCTGGTATAGTTTCAGCAATCTCTAATGCAAGTGCACAGTCCTCTCTAATTAGTGCAGCCTTAGCTTGATCCAATAAATCATGTAATTGCCTGTGCTGACTCCCCTTCAAATTAGATATTAGATGACTTGCTTCAGTAATTTTGTCTTCAGCAGACTTCCAATATTCTAGAATTTTTAGGGCCATTTTTTTTGCTCTTCGATATAGCATCTCAGCCTCACGAAGGCTACCTAAATCACGTTCTCTGTCGCCTGCATCCATACTTCGTTGCGGCTTCTTTGCTATTGGAGCAATAGCCAATGCATCAGCAACAGACGCTGCACACACTTTGCGAATTTCTGAGATATCTTCTGACAAAGCGATTGTGCGTTCAATATCATCACTTACTTCAGCAAGAATTCTGAAACCATGTTCAGGATCTTTGTATCCGACTTCTGAAGCATTACGACACAAACTCGAGGCTTGATCTAGCTTAACTCCATCTGCTTGAAGTTGTAGAATTTTCATCTCCATAGCATCCAATTTTTTACTGAATTTTTTCCGCTGTTGACGATCTAAATCACCACCGAATATATCCATCAAAACTGAGATTAAACCAAGAGTGAGTATTGTTCCAGAAATCATCAGAGTATTACTTTGATATTCATTGGAAATAATCACAGCACCCCCAATCGTGAGACCCCCTAAGGTGACCACACCCCGATATCTCTGTGCATCTAGGCTTCCACGTAGATTCTTGCGTGAAGCGATTAGGCATGCAATGGATACGAAAAACATCATCCCATGACCAATTTGCACAGTACTTTCAGTCGCAACAAATTTTGCCCCAATGACTGCAATTGCAGGCCAAGCAAGACTGCTTGCGACTCCTATCCGTCCTCTGGAACGCGCATCGTAGTCAACTAGATCTTGTAACAAAAGAGATGCAGTTAGAAGCATCGCTACTGGCCCTATTCTTTCAAACAATACGGCATCACCATTTAATGCAGGCCACATATACCATGTTGCACTGCCAATGGTTGCTAGTGCGCAAGTAAGTGCCAGACTAGATACACGATTATTCTGAATCAGAATCTCATTATCAATCCGAACAGCGAGGGCATCAGCACCTTCCATCGCCTACGGCGATGCCTTGTCCCCCTAATAGTGGTCTGCCTTCAAGACTCCTCATTTCCCTCTTCTTTTTTTGAGTTTTTCAAAACGATCAACCCAATTATTGGTGGAGCGATAATGAAAATCCACATGAGTGGAGTCATAGTAGGTTGGATTGAAAAACCAGAATCAAATTCAATAGTTGTATTATTTTCAAGTATTATTTCAACCATTACGGGGCCAGATGACCATTCATCCACCACTAATCGATGAGTCATAGTGCCAGGGCCATCCACACTCGCTTCAACAGCTGTTAATTCATTTGTACATGCATCAACGTAACATATTTTGAATCGGGAAACACCTTGGCCATAGTTCTCTAGGGTAACATCCAGCGCGCCATTTTCTCCAGGACCTCCCTCTCCAACTTTGATGACCTCAATGACTCGATATTTTGCGCCAAATGATGGATCTACCTCAATTGACATTGAATGAGTTCCAGTGTTGCCCGAGGTATCCGTAGCATTCACAATTAGAGTATGTGTTCCAAAATCTAGAGGCGGGAGAACAAAATTTTCTATTTCACCCCATTCACTTCCGATATCTAACTTGATGTCATCCAACCACGCCTCCCACTCCAATTCTGTGATGTTGTCAATATCGTCCCAAGATTCAGTAAGTCTAACTTCAATTGAGGATAATCCTTCCACAGGTCGATTGATATTTCCGTAATAATTTCCATCCACAAAGATAGCAGGGCGCGGGGATGGAGCATTGTGATCTTGAACTGTGATGTCCCAATGTTGAGTCACTTTATTCCCTGCTGCATCAACCAGCTCCATTTGCAATTCATATTGAGTAAGTGATTTTTCTTGATGCCTATCGTCAATTGTCAAATGTTGTCCATTCACATGAGAGCCTTGCAAGAAAATATCGTTCCAAGCATGGTTTCCTATTCCATTATGTGTCCAACCTGTGGTTTTGTTACTAAACCACTTAATTTCAACAGGAGGTGCTGAGTCATCCCCAGCCTCCACAAATGCTGAAATTACAGAACCAGATGGGATTGTGATGCTTGAATTTCCGTGTTCTATTGCAACAACGCCTTCGATTTCTGGATGCGTATATTCCATTTGCAGATTCCTTGTTGGGACTACTCCATCGATGTAAACATCCATTGAATGATTTGAAATCAAACCCTGAGAATCGGTGCATTCTAATGTTAGATTCAACCAAGTGCTGGGTTCTAGGCCTAGAAACATCGGATCGATTGTGATATTATTTGATTGTGAATCGATTAATGTATTGCCGATTTGCTCATTGGTAGAAATAGAATCATGTAGGATAAATCGACTTTGAGGTTCAACAATTGATGTATCGGTGCAATCGGATTTTATCACAGAATATTGAGAAAATGGTAGCCAAGGCAAATCCCTATTTTCTCCATGAAAGGATGCAATGGGTGCGGAATTGGTGCCCAATGCAATTGTGACATTGCCCGAGACACCAATTGCACCACGATCAATAATGAAATCATCCGGCAAACCAGAGATGTGCTCAGATTGCGGAGAATAACGAATTTCGTATGGAGCAGGGAGAGTGATACGTAAATCGGTTTGGTCTGAAAAAGATCCTGTGATTGGTACCCAAATTAGCCGTGTTGCTCGCCCATCAGATTGGCCAGATAGATTAGCTTGTGCTGTCCATCCCCAAGTTTGATTGTCAATATAGGCCACAACATCAGCATCGCCAGCCATATCGACTTTGTCGTAGGCACAACAATCGACATCTGTATTGTTGGTGACCCATTGCAAAAACAGATCAGCGTCATCACTGAATTGGTTGGTAATTTGGCGGTGTATGCCGAGGTGTGGTTTTTCTAAATCAGGATGCCCGAGAGTGTTGGGGACCGAAATCGAAGATGTCCAAGTCGCATTCGTTTGTGTGGATTGTGAGATAGGTCCGCTGATGTTCAAATGTGATGAACCAGTGATTTCCAAAGGAGATTCATTTCCTACATCTAGAAATGAGGTTGCATTAAAGTCCGCATTGAAGATTAAGGAATTATTCTGTGGAACTCCATCAATCAAACGAACCATTGTCCAATTTCCATCAGGTAGATGCAAATTGATAGGCGTGTTGGGGTCAACTGAAGTTAAGTTGCCAGATTCATCCCAAAGCAATACTGGACCTGGTGCTTGATTGCTCCAAAGGTGGATTGTGTCACCTTCTGCCTCCACAAGCGGGAATGGTGTGATGAGTAGAATCACGACGATTATGACCGCCTTTCGCATTGAAACACCCC
The DNA here is from genome assembly GCA_002722595.1 of Methanobacteriota archaeon. Taxonomy (GTDB): domain Archaea; phylum Thermoplasmatota; class Poseidoniia; order Poseidoniales; family Thalassarchaeaceae; genus MGIIb-P. Next base: position 11,202 of record PBMO01000021.1, read on the forward strand.
TCATAGACGCGCCCCATCATCAAAGATGATGGTTGAACCAGATGAATCGATAGTTAGTGGAAGGACTTTGTACAATTTCTCCATTTTTCTACGAATTTCTTCTGAGCCTTGGAATAGGAAAAAACCACCGCCACCAGCGCCTAGTAATTTGCCTCCGGAAGAACCCATGCCCATGCCAACAGAGTATATTTCATCAAGTGCTCCACCTGTTATCCCATCGACTAAATTGCGCTTGATTTGCCATGATGCGTCGAGAAGTTTGCCGACAATTGCGTGTTCACTGGTTTGTAATGCATGCCGGACATCGATTGCCTGTTGGCGAAGTAAATCTAAATCTGCTCTTTTTTTATCGGTAGATTCAGATTGCTTAGCCAATATATTGCTCGCTTTTCTTGTAATACCTGTGTAAACTAAGAAGTAATTGGATTTCAATGCATCTGAATCTACCTCTATTGGAGTGACGATGACTGAATTATCAGGCATAAAAGAAATCTGATTTGAACCACCAAAAGCAGCAGCATACTGATCCTGTCGCCCAATCGGTTGTCCAAGAATATCGATTTCAATTCTGCAGGCTTCTTCTGCCAATTGTGCCGCATCTGGTGTTCTTCCTGCATAGGTATGTAACGCATTCAATAAACCAACGGTTAATGCAGAGGATGAACCGAGGCCTGTGCCACGAGAAGGAATGTCTGCGATTGTAGTAATCTCCACACTGTGGGTAACGCCGGTCAATCGCATTGCTTCTCGGACAAGTTCATGTTCTAGTCTCTCAAAATCATCAACAATTTCGGTTTTTGAGTAACTCACTCTGACACTATTGTCAAATCTTCTATTGACAGTGACATGTATGTGCTTAGATAACGCCATAGAAGTCACCATGCCTCCGTTTTCGCTTGTTTCATAGTAAGCTGGAAGATCAGTCCCACCTCCACAAAACGAGACGCGAACTGGCGTCCGACTGATTATCATCAACTCGCGGACTCAGCAATCCCCCTTCAAGTCCTCGGCTCCGATTCCTAAGGAATCGGTCGGTTGTTCCACCCCAATGAATAAAGTCGGGAGGCGTACGAGAGGTTACGGCGAGCCTATGGAAAGCGACCTCATCACAATGGCAGATTTAACTAATGAAGAGATATTATCACTTCTTGATGATGCAGAAGAATTACTCCCAGTGGCACATGGTGAGAGGTATCTCCCCCTTTTACAAGGCAAGTTATTGGCGAACATGTTCTTTGAACCAAGCACTCGCACTCGCATGTCGTTTGAAACTGCGATGAAGCGACTTGGTGGGGATGTAGTTAACCTTGGAGACGTCAAGTCATCATCCGCGGTAAAGGGGGAAACACTCTATGACACCATGAGAATGGTTGATGGTTACTGCGACATTGCAGCACTTAGACATCCTCGTCAGGGGGCTGCTCAGTATGCTGCAGATGCTTGTGAAATCCCAATTATGAATGGAGGAGATGGAGCTGGACAACACCCAACTCAAACTCTTCTCGATTTATTCACTATCCGCCAAGCACATGGCCGATTGGATGGTTTGAATGTTGCATTAGTGGGCGACTTAAGATATGGTCGCACAGTTCACAGTTTATCGCATGCTCTTGCAAGATTCAATAGCAGTCTAGTTTTCATTTCCCCTGAACAATTGCGGATGCCTTCCGAAATCGTTTCTGATTTGACTGCAATGGGTGCCAAAATCGAAGAAACATCTGATCTGTATGGGTCAATAACTGATGTAGATGTGATTTACATGACTCGAATCCAAAAAGAAAGATTCCCAGATGAAGATGAATATTCTAAGGTAGCAGGAATTTACAAATTAACAGCACCTGACCTTTCTGGTGCGAAAAGTGAGATGATTGTCATGCATCCTTTACCACGTGTAAGTGAGATATCTCCGGATGTAGACTCTACTAGGCATGCTCGTTACTTTGAGCAAGCTTTCAATGGTGTAGTAGCAAGAATGGCTTTGATGTGTAGATTATTGGGTGTAGATGTTCCAAGAGGTGATGCTTGATGTCAGGGGGAGAAATGCGTCGTGTAACTGCGATTAACAATGGCACAGTGATAGATCACGTCCCTGCAGGCGCCGCCCTTTCAGTACTGCGAATGCTTGGAGTCTCAGAAGATCGCGCGTCCCCAGTCAGCCTTGTTATGAATGTCCCCTCTTCAAAACATGGAAGGAAGGACATCATCAAAGTTGAGGATAGGGAACTGACTCAAGACGAATTAGACAGACTAGCCCTCATTGCCCCAAAAGCAAGTGTTGCAATTATTCGTTCATATTCTGTTGCCGAGAAGCGTGTTGTTACCATTGGAGAGGAACTTGTCAATGTTGCAAGATGCACATTCTCAAATTGTATTACTACAAATCCTCGAGAGCCGCAAGATCACCGAATCCGAGTTGTAGCCACCGAGCCACTAGAACTACGATGTAGATACTGCGGTCGGCCTCAAGAAATAGCAGACTTAGTCGAGAACCTGATTTGATTATCCTGAGATCTCTTTCAACCAAGTCTGGAATGTACAAGCCTGACAAACAGGTTGACTTGAAGGTGAGCCGCAGTTTGAGCATTCTGACGCTTGACCGGATTTCCATGATTTTGGTGGATTATCGGTAGAACTCCACAGTTTTCTGATTGCGTCCATCGAGTGTACAAGCCCATGCATTGTGCCAGGGTTAGAAGCTTCCATTTCGGCCAAATAAGCTCTATGTTTCTGTCTCAACGCTCCGGTTGCATGTGGACAATCATCATGGTGTATGGGTAACCCTTCTCCAACAGCATAAGCATGAATTTCCCTCTCGGGGACCCAGCGCAATGGAACAATCCTAGGGACAAGGCCATCAAGAGGGGTTGATGTGTGGGGCGCTAATCGAATGATGCGCTCCATCTCTCCTTTCCCTAGATTCATTAGAACTGATTGTGCAGTATCATCCAAGTTATGTCCTAAAGCCATCCACTTTGCACCTACTTTATCTGCTAAGGCGTTCAAACCCTGTCTGCGGAAAACACCACAATAAGAGCATGGTTTCATACCTCGCGCCTCTTTGTGTAATTTGGATAACTGGGGCATTGATTTGACCACTGCATCCATTCTGTCGAAACCTAGGTCTGGATATGCAATCGTTTCGAATCTTAAATTCAGAGACTCAGCAAGAGAACGAGCGCACTCCATTGACGGGGATCGATATCCATCAATTCCTTCATCAACACAACCACAAACGAGTTCAACATCTCTTCTTGATCCAACTATCTTCACCATCATATCTAAGAGAACAGCAGAATCTTTTCCACCAGAGATACACACCAATATCACTGCGGGATTTCCATTTTCATCACGAGCATCAGACGGTAAACCAAGCTGGTTACGGAGTGCCTTTGAAACACGCTTCTTGATTGATTTTTTCAGATGAAATTGGCACAAATGCTGTCCACTGTATATTTGGTGAATCACAGCATGGTGTTCACAGCGACTACATGATTGCACATCTAATGACATGGACGTTATTGCCGGGCGGCCACCCCTTCTTCAATTCGACCGTTAAATACATTTTATTTTTTCAATTGGAAAATAGATTTTTCAATTGGAAATTAAAATATTATAAATATGTATTCCAATGGCTAATAATTGCTACGAATCATGGGTTCCAAAGTCTTGTAAAACAGTAAAACACAGTATTTTTCAGTTGGCGAATTAAATTCACCCACCAAACGGCCCCCAAAGGGGCCGTCAAGGGGCAAGTTCTTGAAGGCGTATTCTGCCTGAGTGAATCTTGAGGATAACTATGTTGAATCGTTTGCTCTCAAATATTGAGCAAATAGACGCTTGTCTCATCACAGGTGATGGCCACCAGATTAGTGGTGAAGGTGAAGCAAACATCGATCTATTGCACCAAGCAATGAAGATGGCAGCATCGCTTGAAATAGGACAGGTTGAAGAAATGTGGTTTGAAGGTGAAGACGTTTGTACAGTCAGGACAATCAAAGGAGGTTGCAGTCTTTGGTTGAGTAGCAAAACACTTCCCGTAGGGCGTCTGAGTCATGAGGCCCGATTTCTGCAACCAGTAATAGAGGATTTAATTGAGGTGTAAAAATGTTTAATCTACCCCCTGGAGATAGTGTCGACGCAGAGATCGATTTGAGCGTAGGTCAAAATCAAATACCGTTTGAAAATGGAGCAATATCTCATTTCAAACCGCGAGCAAAAACTGCTTGTGCGCATCGTTTGGTTTACGGTGGAGAAGTAGTTGGCTGGATGGCTGAAGCGGAAACTAAGCATACTTTTGTCACCGGAGATGCTGCTAAGGCAAGGTTGCTAGAACTTGCAGATTCACATGATTTACGTGCAACTGCAGTGTCATGGAACATAGCCCAATTCACCCAAGTAGCTAGGCAGATACCAGAGTCGTTCTCAGACCCCTCACATCTTGCATCACTTCTCGCTCAAGGCTCAGCAGCGTTACCAATTGACACAAAAGATCTCGCACTACTTGTAGACCGGCTAACAGAATCGAAGGAAGTTCTTGGGGCATTAGCTTTTGAAGAAGGAGTCGTGATACATCATGCTGGTGAATTGCCATCTACGCCCGAGGACCTTGCAATTACCGGCCAAGAACACCTCAGTGGTATATCTGAGAAATTCTCTCAGCCAGAGTCTCTATCTGCCAACTTACGTCTTGAAGGTGGACAACTGATGCTTACAGAAGCAGGGCAAGCATCTGTTGCAATTTGGTGCCGCCATGGTTCCGATGCTCAAGCAATACTTTCGAATGCGGCCACTTTAGTTGGAGATGCTGAAGAGAATTTAGATTTGGATTCTGATGAACTTCCAGCGGGCTTCATCACCAAAGAATCGAAGTCAGGGGTCGACCAACTTCTTTCCCACCTTCGTTTAGCACACGATGATAGGGTAACCGGATACATCACCTCTATTTCAGATACTGATGAGCCGATTTTGATTACTCTAGTAGACGGTGTGCCCAATGGAATCAGGGGTACAAGTGGAAGTGAATTGAGTGATTTAGTGCACACAATGACAACTTCATCTAGAAGGCTACAATCGCATCGATTAGAACGCCGTGCTAAATTAGGTCTGTATGGTTCGACAGTGGAAGACTTTTCTTTGGCCCATATGGTTGATACGATATCTAATTGCAGGACTCGTTCTGATGAGAGGAAGAAACTCGTATTAGGGAGGTTAGAAACTCTACTTGGTTTTGATTTAGGACTAGAATCGATGGAATCAGGGCGAAGGTCTTGGAAAATCCTCGAGAGCAATGCCACAACTGCTAAGGTAACTTCTGATGAACCTGAAGAAGTGGACAATAAAACCAAATTGATGCCAGTATCCAGTGAAAAAGTGCTTACTCCTATTGCAGGAGAAATCAAGAAAAGACTGGAACAATTGGAACACAGTCTCATATCCTTAGAGCGTGAGAAAGCAAGATTAGAGCGTGAATTAAGTGATGCTAGAGCAGCACGTGACGATGCTAGGGATGCTAAACATGAATTGGAAGCAGCTCTAGCAGATGCGCGAGACCAACGTAGCGAATTGCACAGAGAAATAGATGATTTATCAGCAAAGGTTAGAACCACACAGATTCAAAATGATGAGGCGAACTCAATTTCAGACAGACTTTCCAAGAGAATATCAGAATTGGAACATATGGTGGAAAAGAGGGCCGAAGAACTAGCGAGTGCATTAGGTGAATTCGATTCTCGAGAAGAACTACTTTCTGACTTGAGAGAACTATCAAATCAAGAAGCCACCATAAAGTCAGAATTGAGTGCAGCAGATGTTCGGCTAGACGAGGTACGTAAGTCACTTGACCATGACGAAAGATTACAGAGAGTATTGACAGAACAAGTGAGTGCACAACGGGATCGTCACCGCACTGGTCAGGCTGAGATTGACGAATTAGAAAGGAGAATTGAAAGTCAGCGTGCAGAATTGGCTGAACTCGATGCAGAGGGCCATGCCCATCGTCGTTTGATGGAAGAGGAGAGGGGCCGAATGATGGATTCTGAAAGGAAATCCACCATCATGCAATCTGAACTTCGGGAGATGATGGAAGAGCGTCGGTTATTACTCAGAGAACTTGGTGATTTAGATGCGAGGAAGGCCCAATCTGAAACAGAATTACGCATGCTTCTTGAACAAGCTGAAGATTTACAGGAAGCACATGAAATGGCCCTACTTGACTTACAGGAAGCAGATCGAATCAGGGCTCGATTAGCAGAAGAACCCCTGGCTCAAGCACTTTTGGGTGATGAACGAGGTCTTTCTAGCCTTGAACCTGTACTTGACAGAATGGCCAATGCTAGAAGTAGAGGTTACAGTATAGTATTACTCGATCGTGCAGTTGAACGTGCCTTAACCATCGTCCAACATTGTGTTGATGAGGTCGCTAAAACTCCACGACACCTTCTTTCAATGGAAGTTATGGAGTTGCTAGAAAGACAGGCACCTGAGACGGCATCAACTGTCAGAGGTCTAACTAGATGGTCAGTACAATCACGTTTGGAGCATCAACTCGCTGAAACAGTACAACATGTTGTTATTGACTTGGAAGGATTGCTAGATGAGTACGAACGTTCAGTGACGATGCTTGCGCAAATGCAAGACGTACTCAGAGCACTAGTAGATCTTGGTCTTCCTTCTGAGGACATAAAGCCACTAGAGCGATTTAGTCACATGCCTGAAGCATTACCATACATATCAGTTGAAGTGCGTCGTTTAATTCAGAAATCTTTGGATGATATCTATCTAGATGCAGATCGACGGAATGCGGGTGATGCGGTTGGCTTGGCTGAAACTGTGGAAGTGTTAGAATCTCTTCTGAGAAGGCTGGATGTAGCAGGATTGACTGGGGAAGAACCACATGGTTCACTTTGGTCTTTCCAAAAAACAGGAAGTTTGCCATTTGAAGTGGATGGACTTGCTAGACACGAACGTCCTGAAATTAACACAGAAGCTGTTAGGCATATGAATCCGGTAGAAGACGTTTCACAGAGCGATATACCCATTATTCAAGGTAATATTACACCATCTGCTCCATCAACACCCACTATTGAGGAAGCAAGTTCGGCTCCTGCATCTAACTCAACTTGGCAACCAATTGAAGAAGCATCGGAATCAGACGGTGTCGATATTTCGACGAGAATATCAGTTGGATTGATTCCTTCTGACACTCCCGGTTTGACGGAAGAGGCTGCGCTGATGGCAGATATTGATATGGCTCTCGCAGAAGTTGATTCAGCATCAGATATGCGTGAAGGTACAGAAAATGGGGTGACTCCCCCTGCAGATCCGGTTAAGAGAGACGCTCTCGATGATTTAGAGCGCGAACTTTCGGACATCGATATGTGAGGTATGTGCCTTGGCTAATTTTGAAGAAACCCTTACTCTCAGGCAGGAGACACATGGTAAGAGTTATCCAAATTGGTTAGAGAAGATAGGTTTCGTAGTTGCGTTATCCCTCTCAATTTATTGTGGCTATTGGCTTTGGCAGAAATCTGATTTACCCGATATCATATTATGGTTCAGCACATTTTGCCTTCTCCCAATATTCACCCTTCTGTTAGGTGAAACCATCGCTAGGATGATACATTTTTCACAGAAATCCTGAATCATGGATTCGAATTGCCTTTCTTGTTTAGAGCGGCTTCGATTAATCCAGAAACCCTTTGCCATGGTACGATATATTTGAGTCCAGCTACAAATGTAAGGAACAGCATAGCTGAAATCACTTTACCATAAGTAAGTCGTAATTCTAATGATTCCTTAACTTGACCACTCCACTGCCCAGAACCAGTCCAACCTACAACATCAATGATGAGGTCATCGAATTTAAGGGCAAGCATTGTCACAAAACCTACTGCGAAAATCACAACGACAGTATGCTGCATATGTGTATTCAGAATACTTTGGAATTGGCGCACATATTCTGGGTCTTTCTTGCAAGATTCAGGAAGCCGGAATGCATACTCGAGAAACCTGATTGTTGCATGAGCAGTTTCAGAATATAACATCAACAAAACGGCAACAAGTAGCAATTCCCAAACTTGTCCAGAGATAAGGCCGCCAAGTGTGTCAGTTTCACCGATTTGAGTTGGAAGTGGATTCAATCCAGGAGCATTTGGGTTACTCACACTTGAGAGAAGGGCCACGATTCCTTCGTAAGATAGAAGGGCGTACAAACCAAGGAAAACTAGAATGTATGCCATCGACCAATTAATCATCCGCTTCGATAGGCCCCAAATCCCCATCAAGCCAAATAGGACTGGAGCTAGGTAGAAAAGAACGATTAGCAATTGGATATACACAGATAACGGCCAAATCAAATGATTAGCGTGATTGAGTGAATCATCTGCATTTCCAAAGGGCCAATATAGTTCGAATTGAGTAATCATCCCAAATGTCCATGTTAGAATGAACATTCCAGCAAGGAATAGGATCATTGAACCCAATAATGCAAGTGTAATTTTTCGTCGGCGGGCTGGTGGCTGGAAGTTCAGTGCCACCCAACCTGCTGCTATCACCATGCAGAGAATAATTGGAACGTAATAGCGTCCATCACCTTGGTTCCCTAGCCCAGTCACCCAATTGGGTATAGGTAATTTTTCAAACGCCCCCCCTTCTGAAAAACTCATTTCAATTTGAGCAAGGGTCAGCGTATGATCTAGCGCAGGACACCATTCACCGCTAGCAATGTAATCTGGATGACAGTAACCAAAGATACGAGTTAAAGTTAGGAACAACCAGATTAGTGCAATACTTGCTACCAGTTGCAAACCAACAACTCGCCACTCCTTTCTCAGAGTGCGCAGATGAAGGGTAATTAGCCCCTCTTCCTGTTGAGCAACATCTTCTGCCATTTTCACCACCCTACATTTTCACCTGTAATAACGCCTGACTAAGTTCTACATCTGGCATCCAGTCAATCACTCTTGCACCATATCCTGCAACTGCAGACAATCTGTTCTGTCTCTCCAATTTCATTACTTCATAGGACATTCTTGGTATGCGGCTAACAAGCCGCTCATAATCAATACTTGATGGGCTTAGAACCACAACTTCGTGACCCCGTCCTGCTAAATCACGAATTGCGTGGGGAACAGTACCATCTCCTTCAAGGCTTGATATAATGAAAACAGGGCTTCCACGACTAAATCTAGGAGCCAACGAATTAGTAACAGCCTGTAGTGGCATATCACCTTTAGGTGCTACTCCAGCTAGGCTAGATAGGACCTTGAAATACTGTTTATCCCCTCCGTCTGCTGGCAGATATGAAAGACTGTCATCATAAACAGCCAGTGCAATAGCATCCCTTCTCTTGATAAAATATGATGCTAAACTAGCTGCGGCAACAGTTCCCATTTCGAGTGGATTTTTTAGAACAGTTCCAATTCTACTGATGTCTCGAGAATCAAGGAGGATGAATACATCAGTAACAGCATCCCGGCATTTTTCATTGACCATCATTACCCCTGTACGGGCAAATGCTTTCCAGTTGATAATCTTGAATGGATCGCCTGGAACATATTCTCTCAGCGAGTAGAATTCAGAACCCGGACCTGGAGTTCTTAGTGTCATTGCACCAGTGTACATTTTCGGTGTTCGACTGCGAATCATAGCCTCCTCTATTTCACGTACTTGTGGGAATACGATTAACCCCGAACGATGGTCAATATACATCTCTTGGCTGAATAGGTTGAACGTGTTTCTGTATCGTACAGAGACGGGGCCGAAAGAATAGTGGCCACGTAGGGGGCATCTCAGAACATAACGAATCCTAGTTGTTTCACCCGGGCCGAGATTGACTCGCATGTAGTTAAGCCCACTTCTGAGTTTCATTTCATGAGGAACATTGTCGAAGACTTCCAGTTGCTGAGTCCTTCTAAACGAACTATTTGTGATTGCCAATTCGACATACAAATCATCACCTTTGTACAAATTGTCTGCTGATAATGTTCTAACAATCTCTAGATTTCCATGGCCAGATACCCATGAATTTATTGCAAGGAATGCAATGAACATGAGGCCTAATATCATCAATTGGAAGTTCGCTATCATCATACCAATGAGAACTAAGGAGATTCCAGATGTTAGCAACAATGCTGCTTTACGGGTCCACATTACTTACGCCCCCACATCTTTACACGCTTCACAACAGCAACTAATTGTTCCAAACTATAATTCCGATCTTCAAACACGAATTTGATTAATACCGGATCACCAATCATTTTCTGTAACTCTCTAGCAGGCAATGCATCGAATTCATCCCTTGTTAAGGAATTCAGGTTCCTAACCCGTGATAGCAACACTTGTTTCACTTTATTCGCCCGGCCATAATAGCCATATCGTCTTGCATCTCCAAACCCGTAGTAAATGATACTGAACACGTGTCGCCATGGTTCGGGATCAGTTTTCTTGATGATAACTGCCTCAAATGCAATAAATAGAGCAAGGAAAAGGAACAGCATAGCCATCCAATCATTTGTAAAGTAAACAAGAACGTAGTAAATTAGGTTGTACGTGTCACCCATTGCGCTAGTTTGTTGATGTCTACTTTCATCGAATATTACCTGTTTCCCGAGCCCAGATGTACCATTAGTGGTATCATCTCCTGTATGCATTAGAAGTGACTCAGCAATTATATCCAATACCCAACGTCGATTGTCATTCATTGGCATTTGTTGACCATTTAGTGCACCATATCCTTCTCGATTTGTTTCCTCCCAATCATAGATTGCATTCATCAGGATTGATCCATCTGTGACGAAAATTGCGCGACCCATAGGTGGCCCATTGGGTCCTTCAGCACAGTCAGTAATGAGACAAACTTTCACAACAGTGGTAAATGGCCCCTGTTCGTCACTTTCAACACCACCTCCCTCGAAACCGACATCACCTCGTCCGTCATCATTCGTATCAAGATATGAATCTGGACTTGAGCCACCCAAGGCATACCGCTCGTTTTCTACATCTTCTGCAGACCCCTTGTCGAATGCCGATGGAGTATTCATTAGTACGTTGTAATTTGTACTAAAGTTCCAAGTAGTCATCCCATTTTCATCAGTTTCTACGTGATGTGCACAAAGACCAGCTTCCGCTTCCCAATCAGGGGTATCCTGGGCATTGATTGAACTATCGGGGTCAGCATCCAAGCGATTAATGATACCATCACCATCACTATCAGCGAGACATGGATGATAACCAGATGTATCGATATCGTCATAAACATAAGGATTAGTCTCATTCATCCAAACATAGTTGTAATCGAGTTCACGTGCCCAAGCCTCCTCATCATACAGTTGATGTCCACTGTAACCCAAACCAAATTGCTCAGCAAGTCCCGCTGAATATCCAAAATCATCCATTACCAATATGGTTCCGCCAGAAATGACATATTCGACTATAGCCTGAATTTCAGTAGTAGAATACCCTTCAGACTCTGCAAAATCAATAACATCAGCATCATTGGTAAATCTCGGAAGAGAAATAGTATCTTGTTCAACACCGGTAACGATGAACACAGTATCTTCTGGATTCTCTAATTCGCCTAAGAGTACAGGACTAGAAATCATACTTGTGGTATCAACATCCATTGCTTTCAAATCTTCACGAAAGGCTGAAAGATCATCCCAATCATCGTCATATGCGGACAAATGTGGGTCACTGTCTACGAGATATGAATTAGCAACACTCAATAGCAGTAAAGCGAGCACTGCATAGAATGCTAACATCAGCCCTGCGCGCCTAGTTTTGCGGGATTTCAGAAGAGATTTCAGGTCCATTGAACCGAATTTCATCAGAGGTCGCCCCTCACATCCTTCGGATGTGTGAACCATAGACGATTATCCTAACCTTAAGACGGTTTGGGGGAGTTGGGTGCCTTAGTATCAGCCAACATTTCTAACGATTTAGGTGTATGTCCTCATCAATCGTAGCAACTTCTTCAGTTGGAATCACCAAATGTTCACCTATCACTGACCATGGGAGTAAATTAGGATCTAATCCATCATCAAGCTCTAGAAGTAGTCCAAGAATATCTCCACTTGTATCATCTAGAAACAAATCTACCACATGGCCCAAGAAATCTCCGCGATTATCAACAACCCTGCGACCGGATAGTTCCGAAGAGAATGCTGCTGGCATAGAATCACCTTAGACGCTCTCAATTCCCATCAGGGTGTCCGATTTTCGCCGGATACTTTCCAACCCACTGGTCAGTAACCCCTCGAGTTTTGTGTAGTACTCAATCATATCAGGTGTGATAGTCGGCCTCACTCGGGCAATCGCCTCTTCAAAGTGCTTTTTACTGACGGATTTTCGTTCTGCCCTCATTGCGATAAGTGCAGCTTCCCGACACACTGCTTCGACATCTGCACCAGTAAAGTTCTGCATAGAATCTGCAAGACTCTCCAGGTCAAACTTGCCCAGTGGCATATCTTTCGCATGAATTTTCAATATTTTTCTTAGGCTGGCATGGTCAGGTGGTGGGATGTGTAGGACACGTTCGAATCTACCACTCCTGAGTAATGCAGGGTCAATCATTTCTGGACGATTGGTTGCTGCAATAACTATGACGCCTTCCATCGCCTCAACTCCATCCATGCTTGACAACATTTGATTCACAACTCTATTAGATACATCACTACCTTCTCCAGAGTTCGCAGTTCTAGCTCCTGCAATTGATTCGAATTCATCAAGGAAGATGATACTAGGACTGGATTGTTTCGCTTTCTTGAACACTTCTCGGATAGCCTTCTCTGACTCACCAACCCATTTAGAAATCAATTCTGGCCCCTTTACGGTGATGAAATTCGCTTTTGCCTCGTTAGCAATTGCCTTTGCGATTAGCGTTTTACCAGTACCTGGTGCGCCAAATAGAACAATGCCTCGTGGTGGTTTTATCCCGAAATGCTCAAATCGATCCGGCATAGTCAATGGCCATTCAACACTCTCCTTTAGGCGGTCTTTGACTTCTTCTAAACCACCAACATCATCCCAAGAAACTTCTGGGACCTCAACATAAATTTCTCGAAGGGCACTTGGTTCAATTTCACGGATTGCCAAACGGAAATCTCCCATTTGGACCTCCATCTTTTCGAGTACTTCAGGTGGGATTTCATCTTGATCTAAATCAATCTCTGGAAGGTATCGGCGAAGCGCCTTCATTGCTGCCTCACGGGTGAGACTCATGATATCTGCACCGACGAATCCATACGAATTTTCCAAAATCCATTCCATATCAAAGTCATCCGAAATTGGCATACCTCGAGTGTGTATATTCACAATCTCTCTACGACCATTCTTGTCTGGAACTCCGATTTCTAGTTCACGATCAAATCTCCCAGGTCGACGAAGGGCTTGATCAATAGCATCAGGCCTATTTGTTGCACCAATGACAACAACATTATCCCTGCCTTGCATTCCATCCATTAGAGTCAAAAGTTGTGCAACAACTCTGCGCTCAACTTCACCTGAGACATCTTCACGCTTGGGTGCGATTGAATCCAACTCATCGACGAAGATAATAGCTGGTGCATTTGAAGCAGCCTCATCAAATATTTCTCGTAGTTGCTTTTCAGATTCACCGTAGTACTTGGAAATGATTTCAGGCCCATTGATACTAGTAAAATGTGCATTCGTTTCATTAGCAACAGCCTTAGCAATCATGGTTTTACCAGTGCCAGGTGGTCCATGGAGTAAAACGCCCTTAGGCGGATCAATACCTAGTCTTCGAAATAGAATAGGATGCTTAAGTGGTAACTCAATCATCTCTCTCACTTTGAGCAATTGGTCTCCAAGTCCCCCAATATCTTCATACATAATTGACGATACTTCTCCTGATTCCTCATCCTCAACCATTTCCTCTTTGATTACAATTTCTGTATCGGGAAGGACTCTCACTATGCCCTTAGGCCGAGTTGACACGATTGCAAACGGCAATGCTTCTGCAAAGAGTGTCATTCCAGGGATAAATATCCTATCTCCTGCAACCACTGGTCGCTTGTTTAGACCTCTTCTAGCAAAGCCTTCAATTCCTGAACCAAATTTGACTTTCTGCTGTTTTGCCATTACTGGACTTAGTATAAGCCTCTCACAATCAGAAGCTTCAACTTTGTTGATAGTAACACGGTCGCCAAGGCCAACTCCGGCATTCTTTCGAATAATCCCGTCGATGCGAATAACGCCAAGATTCGCGTCTTCTGGCCTACATCGCCAAACGATTGCTGCTGTGGTCCTCTCGCCCTTTATCTCGATAACATCTCCAGGTTTGAGTCCCAAATCATTGTCAAAAGGGACTCTTGCCCGCCCATGTCCAACATCGCTAGGTATCGCTTTTGCAACTCGCAGAGATAGTGTCTTTTCTTCATCATCAGCCATGTAATAGCCTCCAGAGCAAAGGGTGGATTCACTTCCCCTCCTAAAACCCATTCATTTCTTATTCTGGTTAAACCCCAGTCTGAGGGTTAGTCTTCAAGCGCCGAGATGCGAGGATTCATGATGGGGTTTGCACTCGACGAGATATGGCGCACGTCCTCTCAACAGGTTTAGAATTCCTAGAGCATAGCAATCCAAACGACTTACCCTGTGTGAAGGGTTACAATATAATCAATGGAGAACTCAAACTTTCAAGTGATGGTTCGACATTCAAATCAGTTAACCCCGCATGGTTGCAGGATTGTTTGGGTGAATTTCCACTTTCATCAGAAGCGGATGTTCATGATGCACTTCATGCCGCACGTGTTGCATTCACAGAATGGGCAGCAACACCTGCACCCACACGTGGGCAAATAATTGGCAATATGGGTCGCCTTTTGATGGAACATAAAGATGACCTCGTTCGTTTGCAGGCACGCGAAATCGGTAAAACGGTGAAGGAATGTGGTGGAGAAATTCAAGAAGCAATAGACACCTGTCTCTTCTTCCAATCTGAAGGTCGCCGCCTGTATGGTCAGACTGTGAACTCTGAACTTCCAGATAAAGAACTATTCACATATCGTCGACCCTTGGGTGTATGTGGAATAATTAATGCTTGCAATTTCCCCTCTGCAGTACCATTTTGGAAGATGATCCCTGCAATTATGTGTGGAAACACATGTGTCTGGAAATCTCCTCAGGATTCCCCACTTCTGTCATTTGCCCTCGCACGGATAATGCATGAATCTGGTTTGCCTAACGGAGTGATCAATCTTGTACATGGTAAAGGAAGTGGTGCAGGGCAACACTTAGTTGATGCAGTGGATAAAGGCCTAGTCAACAAAATATCGTTTACTGGAAGTACTGCGGTTGGAAAGATGATTGGAGAAGTTTGCGGTCGAAATTTGGTTTCAGCCAGTTTGGAATTAGGTGGCAAAAATCCATTGGTTATTATGCCAAGCGCAAACTTGGATAATGCAGTTGAAGGAGCATATTGGGCCGGTTTTGGAACAGCAGGACAGCGGTGTACTAGTTTAGGCAATCTGATTATCCATGAAGAAATTTATGATGATTTCATGGCTAAATTGATGGCCAAAGTCGAAAAGACGACTATTGGTGATTCTTTGAGAAATGATGGTGTTCTTTACGGTTCGATGTTGTCAGAAAAATATGCTGAAGATTTCCTCAAAGGAGTCGAAATGTGTGAATCTAGTGGTGCACGGAAAATCTTTGGTAACGGACGAATTTCTAATGAAAATAAACCAATAGGTTTCCTTGGTGATGCTTCCGAAGGAGTTTACATGTGGCCTCATGTTTTCGTAGATGTAAGCGAAGATATGCAATGTTTCCATGAGGAAATATTTGGCCCAGCTATTACAGTAGTCAAGGCTAAAAATTTCGATCATGCCTTACATTTGGCTAATGCATCACCCTATGGTCTTTCTAGTGCAATTTATACAAACGACCGCCTTGAGGCTTACCGGTTTAAAACAGGCATAAAGGCAGGGATGACTGGAATAAACAATTCTACAACAGGTGCTGAGGCACATCTTCCATTTGGTGGTGTCAAAGGGTCAGGAAATGGGACTAGAGAATCTGGTATTTGGGTAATTGAAGCATATTCTTACTGGCATGCTGTAAATGATGAATTAAGTGGTAAATTGCAATTGGCTCAGATGGACGTTGATGAAATTGAAATCGAAGAAGCAGAAGTTGATTGGAGTTCTTTAGCTTGAGGGAACCAAATGGAAATTACCAGAGAAACAGTTCGAATTGCAATGTACATTACAGGTACATTGGTTTTGGCGTCATATGTATATGGTGTTGGAAAAATGGATGACCCAAACCAGTTATGGGGCGGGATTCCTGAATCTTGGCGAACGCTGAATGTGGCATGTATGTTTATTTCCGCAGCAGGTTTTCTGATAATGTGGTGGTTCTTTCTTTACAGATGGGATGTGGCAGCAGTTGAGTCGATTCAATGGCCTTGGGCTGATGGAGGAGTAGGAGGTGGCCACAGTCGTCTGTTAATCGCTTTCTTATTGGTCACAGTACCCTCTATGTTGTGGCTGGAATTCACATCATTGCATATTCGTACTGATGGGGCATGGACTCAATGGTTGGTTATCGGGACTCTCTCTTTGGTTTGCCTAGGAAACATCCTGCTTGGTTTACTTGCATGGAGTGCCCACAAACAAGAGATTGCCCCTGATACAATTTGGCCTGTTTTAGGCGCAATTATGCTTGCAATCCAAGTGATTATTAACGATGGAATCCTATGGAATCTGAAATATCCTTGGTGATTGGGGAAGCAGATAATCAGATACAATATGGGCAAGAAATTGCTGGTACGTAGAGTGGAGACAATAATTCCTCTTCATTTAGTGGTTCCCTGCAAGCGAAGCAAACCTCTGCACCTGTGACATTCAATTCAGGATCCACTGCAACTCTTCGATCGAATACAAAGCAATCTCCATTCCAATGAGCCCCACCCATTTTCTCGAAATAACCTAGGATTCCACCTTCTAGTTGACGTACATCACGAAAACCTTGGTTCAACATAACAACGCTTGCCTTCTCACACCTGACTCCTCCGGTGCAAAACATGACGACAGTCTTGTCTTTGTCTAAACTTGAATTGTTAACTGCATCAGGAAAAGTTCTGAAAGTTTGAATATCAAAGTCTACAGCATTTTCAAAACTACCAATTCTAATTTCGTAATCATTGCGTGTATCTAAGACTGTGATGTCGCGCCCTTCATCCATCCATTGTTTAAATTCAGCCGGAGATATATGGGTACCGGTGAATTCAGCGGGTCTGACCTCATCCATTCCCATTGAGATAATCTCTTTTTTTAGACGAACATTCATGCGACGGAAAGCTAGTTTTTCACTATATGAAATTCTATGTGGAATCCCGAAAAAACGCTCATCTTGCTCAAGATATTGGATAAATCCATCGATTCCTTTTTGATCGCCGCAAAGGAAGAAGTTGATCCCCTCTTTACTCAGTAAAATGGTTCCCAAAAGGTTGTTTTTTTCACAAATATCTCGAAATGGTTGACGTAATTCATCACGATCAGGCATATCCACGAAGCGATAACCTGAAATGTTCACAAATTGTTCAGTCAATTCAATCTCCCTCCTCTCTCCAGTCTGGCTCCTGTGCATCCTGTTTAGCCCATAACACATCATCAATTCGTAAAACCGAGATGGCGGCTTCTGTAGCTCCAGAGATTGCATGTTTTGTTACACTGAGTGGCTCGGTAACAGATACTTCTCCCATGTCTGTAATTTGCCCGGAATTTATGTCTAAACCTTGCCAAGCTGATTTTGAATCAGCCTGGGCTGCAGTTGCACGAAGCAACTCATCAATTGGATCCAAGCCTGCATTTGAAGATAGTATTCGGGGAATTGCCTCCAACGCTGCTGCAAATCCTTCGATGGCCATTTGTTCTCTACCTGGAATAGTTTCAGCGAATCGCCGCAATTGTCGTGCTAAAGCAATCTGCGAGGCCCCTCCACCAGGCAATATGTATGGTTCACGAATCAACTGACAAGCAACACCGAGCGCATCATCAAATGCTCTTTTTGCCTCCTCAAGACGTAAATCAGTCGAACCTCTAAGCACCACGGTGTTTCCACTTTTGGTTGGTCCTTCTATAATTACGTGGTCAACATTATTCCATTTTTCTTCATATATACGAGAAAACACACCAACATCCTCATCATCAATATCTCCTAAATCAAAGATAGGTCGGGAGCCTGTTGCTCTACAAATGTCTTCTAAATCCTGCCTTTCAACACGACGATATGCTAGGATTCCAGCATCTGCAAGCATGATATGTGCATCATCTTCAATGCCATCTCGGACAATCAAACAACTGATTTTAGCAGAAACTAAATCATCAACTCTTTTTTGCAAATCAATGTTTTCTCTCTCTTGAAATGCCTTGATAGCACCCAATTGAGTAATCTTGAGGTTGGCATCAATTTCCGGTTTTCTTTTCTCTAACCCTCCATCCAATACGAGAATACGCCCTGTATCGGGTTTCATACTCATTTCGCGATGAACTCTGGATTTTGCCAATACAATCCCTGAAACTAATTTGCTACTCATTATCGAACCAGTCCTGTGTTTAATGATTCGAGTATCTTCAGGTATTCCAGTTCCTTCTCTAATTGCTGCATTGTGTGCAAGTTCTGCTAATACATTTTGCAATCCTTGATCTCCCTTACCTGCAAGACTTGTTATTACGGTGTTAAGTGAATCATTACTAGTTGATTTACGCGAGATATCTTTCAATACTTTTTCAATTATCGGTAGACACATTCGATAGCCAGAAGCGATTGTTGCAGGATGGATTCCCCGGTCAACTAACTCTAATGCATTTACGAGTAACTCTGCGGTTAGTATTACTGTGGATGTAGTACCGTCTCGAACCTCATCATCTTGAGCTCTTGATGTTGAAATCAGCATTTGTGCGGTTGGATGCAGTACTTTTGCAGTTTCTAAAACGGTCACCCCGTCATTAGTTACAAGTGTACTACCATCACTTCCTAGTAACATCTTGTCTAGGCCCTTTGGGCCCAAAGTACTCCTTACAGCATCAGCTAGTGCAACAGCGGCTTCGACATTATTCCGAAGTGCCTGCCTGCCTGCAACTCGAGATGTATCCTGGAGGACACTGTCCTGTTCATGTTGCACCATTGACACACGCGAGATACCGCCTTGCCTTGAATCCGCCGCTTTGCAATCCTTCATATATGACTAGACACTGGCACTATACAACCGCGGGTTAAGTAGTGGGTGTTATCATGAATCAAGATGACTGGGAAGAGCAAATTCTGAAGCAGATGGTTGAAATGTTCAATAAAATGGGTCTAGACGTTGATGAGAGCGATCTTTCACGAATGATGGAACAGATTCAATCGCAATTCGAAAGCATGGGCGTGGACCCTGAAAAAATACGTTCTGGCGAGGTCAAAATCAATCTGCAGAGTGATTTTGGCAATCTCAATGAAATGTTTGGAAAGGGAGGAATGCCTGACCTAAGTAACCTCCTCTCCAACTTGGGTGTTGATGTCCGTATGGGTGCAGCTCCAGAGGAAGAAGCAGTCGAAGTACAGGTAGAGGATGCAGAAGAAGGAGAAGTTAGCAAAGTTCCGGTTGCTGATATGTTTGTCCAAGGCGATTCGATGAATATCACAATTGATATTTCAAGACACGACGAACTTGGTTTAGATGATTTGGAACTAAATCTGACAGGTGGAGGTTCAACCCTGCAGTTGATGCGAACAACTCAACCACGTCCACTACAGAGTTTTGAACTCCCAAAAGCCGCTGAAAGTGTTGATGGTTGGGAGTTGAATAACGGTATACTCGATATCACACTTAAATTACAAGACAGAGAGTCTTTAGCACAAGATGGAGGAAATTGAAATGGGAAAAACACCAGTAATTGGAATTGACTTAGGAACGACTAACAGTTGCGTAGCGACCATTGAGGGTGGTGAAGCAGTTGTTATTGCAAATGCAGAAGGAGCAAGAACCACACCAAGCGTGGTGGCTTTTGCTAAAGATGGTGAACGATTAGTAGGGGTTACTGCAAAGCGCCAAGCAGTAACTAACAATGAGCGAACCTTCATCTCAGTTAAGAGAGAAATGGGATCTGATTGGAAAGAAGGTGTTGATGAGAAGGAATACACACCACAAGAGATTTCTGCATTTATCCTGCAGAAGTTGAAAGCAGATGCTGAAGCCTACCTTGGTCATGAAATCAAGCAAGCTGTAGTTACTTGCCCTGCATATTTTACTGATGCACAACGCAAGGCAACTAAGGATGCAGGTAGAATTGCGGGTCTTGAAGTTCTTCGAATTATCAACGAACCAACAGCGGCAGCATTAGCCTATGGAGTCGATAAAGAAGACGACCAAACTATCCTGGTTTTTGATTTAGGCGGTGGTACATTTGATGTATCCATTCTCGAAATTTACCAAGTCGATGGGCAACCTCAAATCGAGGTAAAAGCCACAGCAGGAAACAACCGCCTAGGTGGAGATGATTTTGACGAGAAGATTATCCATTGGTGTGTTTCAGAATTCAAGAAGAATAGTGGCATTGATTTGTCTGGAGATAACCAAGCGATGAGTCGTCTCAAGGAAGCTGCTGAGAAGGCCAAGATTGAGTTATCTGGAACCCAAACTAGCCATATTAATCTCCCATTTATTACGATGAAAGATGGGAACCCGGAGCATCTAGATCTAAACTTGTCTCGTGCACAGTTTGATGATTTGACTGCGCCTTTAGTTGAGGCGACAATGAAACCTACACAGCGTGCGATGAAGGATGCTGGTGTTACAGCTGGTGACATTGACAAGATTCTTCTTGTTGGTGGAAGCACTAGGATTCCTGCAGTTCAAGCGGCAATTGAAAAAGAAACAGGAAAGGCACCATTCAAGGGAATTAACCCTGATGAAGCCGTAGCAATGGGTGCTGCACTACAGGCCGGAATTATTGTCGGTGATGAGGGTGTAACCGATGTATTACTGCTCGACGTTACGCCACTCAGTCTTGGAATTGAGACCCTCGGTGGCGTTGCCACTCCAATGATTGAACGCAACACAACCATTCCAACGCGTCGCTCTGAAGTTTTCAGTACGGCTGCAGACAATCAGCCTGCTGTTGAAGTTCACGTTCTGCAAGGTGAGCGGAAGTTCGCCAAGGATAATGTCACACTAGGCAAATTCTTCCTAGAAGGAATCCCACAGGCGCCTCGTGGTATTCCCAAGATTGAGGTCACCTTCGATATTGATGCAAATGGTATTGTTAGTGTGTCTGCTAAAGACATGGGTACAGGCAAGGAACAATCCATTCGAATCGAGAGTGCGACCAGCCTTTCAGAAGATGAGATACAACAGAAGATTTCGGAAGCTGAGCAATTTGCTGCTGAGGATGAAGAACGTCAGAAGAAGGTCGAGTTGCGTAATACTGCAGACAATATCGTGTACCAGACACGTCGAACACTAAAGGAAGCAGGTGACAAACTCGAGGGCGAAGATACCTCAGCGGTTGAAGACAAACTCACTGAACTTGAGGCCATGATTCGAACCGATGATGGTCTCGTAGCAGATGATGATCTCGATGAAGAAGCCATTCAGGCCAAGGTCCAGGAACTCGAAGAGGCCATGCATGGCATTTCATCAAAGTTGTATGAAGCAGCCGCTGCCAACATGGCAGAGGAAGAGAGTGGTGATCACACTGGCATGGATGGTGCTGATGATGTGGTCGATGCCGACTTCGAAGTCGTCGATGATGACAACGATGAATGATTACTCAGTAATCAATCGATGTAGCGTTCGAACATGAATACCAGTCGCGCCATTTGCAACCATTGCATTTGTTGAAGCACCCCATGCGGTACCAGCAATATCTAGGTGTGCCCATGGGATCTGTTCTCCATCTCGTTCCTGTACAAATTGCTTGAGGAAGCCAGCAGCAGTACAGGCTCCTCCCCACCGCCCTTTGCCCAAGTTTTGAACATCGGCGACTTTGGATCCAGTCATTTCTTTCTCAAATGCAGGTAGCAATGGCATGGGCCAAGCAATTTCATCCTCGGCATTTCCAGCCGCGTGAATTCGGGCGGACAAATCATCATTATTCGACCAAAGGCCACTGGCTTCATGCCCTAGTGCAACGACACATGCACCGGTTAGGGTTGCAAGATCGACGATATAAGATGGGTCGAGTTCTGCAGATTTCCATAAACCATCAGCGAGTACGTTTCGACCTTCAGCATCGGTATTGAGGACTTCAATCGTCTTCCCAGAATACGTATCGATGATGTCGCCTGGGCGATATGCGCCCGCGCTTGGCATGTTTTCCGCCATGCAAGTAATTCCATTTACACGGCCTTTGTACCCACTTTCGTACAAGGCCACAAACAGTCCGAAGACCGTGGCTGATCCATGCATGTCGAACTTCATGTCCCACATGCCAGCAGAAGGTTTGATCGAAATACCTCCTGTATCGAAAGTGATTCCTTTACCCACAATACAAGGAACTTGCTTGTTCTTATCTGTTGTCGGGTTGAGGCGGAAGAATACCATGCATGGCTTCCTCTCACTACCTTTACCTACTGCAATCACGCCATGCATGCCTTCCTTTTGCAGGCGTGCATAGTCCCAAACCTCAATTTCTACATTCGATTTATCTTTGGCCCACTCTGTTGCACGTCTCGCAAACTCCTCAGGATACATGATGTTGGCTGGTTCATTACCAAGTTCCCGAGCCATGTGAACTCCCTTCGTGATGGCTACAGATTTCGAAACCTCTGATTTCAGAATCTCTTGGTGTCGGCGACTAGCTTGGCAATCTAGACTCCAATTCTCTTGGTTCTCATCATCGTTCTTCTGCAGATATTTGTCAAAATCATAGTCACGGAGAATCATTCCTTCTGCAAACAAAGCCATCATCGAAGTTGTCCACCCTGTGGTGAATCTTACAGTGATATTCGTACCATAGTCTTTGGAAAGTGCAGCCAAGGTTTTTGCCCCACCATCACGACATTCTTTGTCACTGGGACATTCACCCATTCCCACCAAGACAACTCGACATTCTGGTGTCCAAACACTGAGGTGCTTACCATTTTTTCCTGTAAATGATTCACTGGCAAGTGCTTCATTGACCAAACTTCGCTGTGTTCTCGACAAACCGTTCAAGGCGTTGTTTGGAGCCTTTTCTGTGCCCTCAAATAGGGGTAAAACCAGAATATCTCCAATGTGGCTAAATTCGCTTACGTTTGCATCCATATAATCACTGAACTCGCCGATTCAGTTCCGATATACAAAGGGTTGCGTCCCTGAATCCGCCCTTAATCGACGATTTCCACCAAGAAAATGCCCAAAATCAAATCAAATCTTCACTTTTACGGATTCCAGCCAAACCAATTGCTAATACTGCTAGCATTGGGGATGCGAATGGGAGGAACCCCGAATCATCAGAATCCAATATCTCAACGAGATCCTCATGAATCGATTCGTTGACCCAAATACTAGCATCAATGACACGCTTTTGGTAGTACAACTCAAAGTAACCCGTGTCACTAATCGTCAAATTTGAGGTGTCGAGAGATACCTGTGTATTGTTGGTAGCATTGACTCCAAATGCTTCTGAGGTCCATTGAACGTCACCGTCAACGATGTAACGAACGGTAGCATTTGATGTACTAGCTCGCCCCAAGTTGTCGACGTCAAGAGCAATTTTATTATCCTCGACAACGAATGAATTGATGGAAAGTCTCGCTCTCCAATACCATACATTATCGATAAGATATCGCATCACATCCATCTCTTCTCCCAATCGATCCTCTAGAGATTCAAAAGAACCTGGGACAAACTGTTCATCATCAGTTTCGAACGTGAATGTTGGAAAACCCATCACTCCATATCCATAGTCCCGACTCGTGCCGCAATTGGGATATAATCCCTGATTTGCATTTTGGATTGGAATGTCTGAGATGTTTGCATGGACATCATCTCTGATGAAGTGAAAAAGTTCCCAATCTGAGGGTTGTTCAGGCCATTTCCCCCAAGGATAGAGCATAATCCAAACCCCTGTATGCATGGTTACATACAGATCAGCATCAGGAACCTCTGTATTCATGTAAATCGAATTTGCATGTGTTTCAGATTCGCTGAATGCACTACTACCCGGTTGTGTGGTCGGACAGGTATTCCAATAATGGTCGTAATTTCGATTCAAATCGACTTGATTGATATTCCAACGCGTATCGATATCGTTCCCATCAGGGTTGAGCATAATCAGAACGTGTATCTCTGAATTTTGTAAGACTCGGACAGCCTCCTCATCCCCATCATTCCAACCATTGATGTACCATTTAGCTGACAACCATGCGAGTGCGGTTCCCAAGTACTCATTGCCATGGTGGCCCCCATCAATGTAGATGATCTCTTTTGGACCCCCATCTGATTTTGTTTCCATTGACCAATCGGACAATCGAACCACCCAGAGAGTCTTTCCAAGTTCGGATTTACCAACATCAACTAAATCTACAATATCTGGGTTTTCATCAGCCCACTCATTGACTTCGAGTGTCATTGCAGCCCAAGTCATGTGCACATGATTATCAACAGGTTCTCCCGGCCATTCCTGTTCACCAGTAACGATTGCTGGTGTCATAATCATGACCACAAGAAACACCGCAAGCCCGCGCATCATACCGCTGGTGTGGTGATGTGGATTTGAGATTATGCCTCATTCGTTAAGCAGACAACTTAGCAAAATTGGAAGCACGATGGTCGCATCGGATTCGATAACAAATTTTGGAGTCTCAACCCCTAACTTGTCCCAACTGATCTTTTCATTTGGGGGGGCGCCTGAGTAGCCCCCGTAGGATGGGCGAGATTCTGAAATTTGTGCAAACCATGCCCAAAGCGGCACATCTTCACCGAGATCTTGTCGCAACATGGGTACAGCACAAATGGGGAAGTCCCCGGCAATTCCTCCACCTACTTGCAGGAATCCGTTATTGGGATTTTCACGAACCCAATCCGCCAAGGTAAGCATGTAGTGTGTGCCCCCAAGTACGGCATTGATGTTGACAGTTCCATCTATCACGCGAGCAGCAAAGATGTTGCCAAGTGTTGAATCTTCCCAACCAGGCACGAACAACGGCAAATTCAATTCTGCAGCAGCGAGAAGCCAAGAGTCAGCAGGTTCGGCATCAGCCTCAATATTTTTCACCACATCATAGAGAAATTCATGTGGCAACCTCCCATGAGAATCTTTCCATAAAGAAACCAATTGAGATTCAACTTTTCGAATAGCATTTTCTTCCGGTAAAGTTCTATTGGTAATTCGATTTTTCAATTGAGATTCTTCACTTGGCGAAAGGTCCCTCCAATTTGGAATGTCTCCATAATGTGAAGCTGCGATTAGTTGAAACAAATCCTCTTCCAAATTGGCACCCGTGCAACAAATCGCATGCACTTTGCCTTCTCTAATGGCTGGGGCCAAACTTCGTCCGATTTCAGCAGTACTCATGGCTCCAGCAAGTGTAATCATCAGCCGCCCATGATTTTCGACAAATTGACGCAATGATTCGGCACATCGACGTAATTCACCAGCATTGAAATGGCGAAAATGTCGATCAACGAAATCTCGCATATTAGTCCTCCATCACAAATCGATCAATTTCGGTTCTTTGGACCAAATGAATTGTTGGAATAGAATCTACTAATTTAGCATGAATATCATCAGCGATTCCAGCAGGATTGACATCACCGCATGTAAAACAATCCACCGCTAGGATACCTTCGTCTGCGTAGCAGTGTGCACTAACGTGACTTTCATCGATGAGGACGACTGCTGCAAATCCAAGTGGGCTCACACTCCCATCGAAGATAGAAACATGTGCATGTACTTCCCTTGCGTTCGATTTTGCAACAGAGGATTGCAATACATCTAGCATCCAGTTTCCATTACCTCTGAATCCAGAATAGTCCAAGGTGATATGCCGCCCTTTTGATTTCATTGTAGTCCCTCCAATTTCCGTGCGAGAAATGCTGCAGTAATTTTTGTGGCCAACATTGCAGCTGTGAATTCAGTAACGTGATTATTTGGATCGGGTACGATTTCATTGATATCGGCCCCAATCCAGTTTATTGATTTGTTAAGTGAGATTGTTTCGATAGTATCTACAATTTGCCAATATGCAAGCCCACCTGGGACGGGAGTACCTGTTGTAGGTGCATAAGCAGGATTTAATCCATCAATATCTAATGTAAGCCAAACTGGGCCATTCAGCGATGATAGGGTGCTAAGCCAAGACTTCCAATGTTCTTCTCCACCACAGGGATTCAGAATATCTCTAGCTAACCATAAATCGACTCTTTCGTCGGATTCAGCGAACTCTACTTCCTCTCTTGAGATTGCGCGAATACCGATTTGAAGAATCTTATTTACACCTAATTCTAGAGTTCTCCGAGCGGCACAAGCATGACTATCAGGGTCTCCATTCAGATGTTCGCGTAAATCTGCATGTGCATCAATTTGTACTATTGTTAATTCTTGCAAATCTACACGCTCTGAAACTGCTCGAATTATAGCAGGTAACATTCCGTGCTCTCCACCTAAAATTATCGGGAATCCGGATTCAAAGGATGCAACATAACGGGATATACCATCCAATTGTTCTTGTAATGTATTTCCACTTCCATCCCATGGTTTAGCAGTATGAATTGAAAATCCACAAGGTAAATCATTTGGCAACAAAGGATCGTATAATTCCACCTGTGCTGATGCAGAAATAGTCGCAATAGGTCCATGGCATGTGCCTTGTCCATAAGATGTAGTCAATTCGTAAGGAACCGACATTACAACAACATCGGGGTCCCCGTCTAGTTGAGGAATCCCGAGAAATGCCCCTTCCTTGAATTCGGTCACAGAACAGACGCGGGCAATCCATCGTTTAATGGTGACGAAACCGCATGATGTAGCCTAATTGCTAACCCAAATCGCCAACTGTTGAAATAGGGCCCCCTCCTCCCCTGTAACGTTGCCGAGGATTTTCGGCGCATGGGGGAATATGAAATGGGAATGAGTTTAGCATCTCTAACTGCTGCCATTCAAACCCATATTGATCCTGATATGGATACTGTCACTGCTGAAGGCATGGCTGAACATGCCCTTGGTTTCTTTGGTTTCTATGATCGCATCATTGACAATGCACTTGAACCAACAGATAGAAATCTGTTTTACATGTTCCAGGATTACGATTTGTTGACAACTGAATCAGAGGAAACAACACTTTGGGATGGCCGTGAATGGCGTATTCATTATTGGAAATTTAAACCAGAAGCCGTCAATGCTTTGGAAAAGCCAAAGAAGAAAGTGATCGATGATGACCCTTATGCTGGAATATATGATGATGTTCCAGATGGATTATGGCGCACCCTTTCTGATGACGATTACGAAGAACCACTTTGGGATTAAGTGCACACGCCGAGATTTGAACTCGGGTGGTATGGTTGGGAACCATACATCATAACCACTAGATCACGTGTGCATCAGAATCGGCGTTTTCTATGTTGCCGTGTACAATCTACGCCGGGAAATTGGTCTTCAGTTTCACGGTACACAGTTTTCAGATTTTTCACAAATTTCTCATCTCGGACTAAAAGAACGAAATCTTTGACACCTGGGTCTTCTTCAGCATCTAACCAACCAAGAAGGATTTCCATTGTCATTCTTGCACCTTCACGATGTGGGTACGCATAAATCCCCATTGAAAGCGGTGGACAAACCATTGTTTCAACGGTTCCCAAGGCCTTTACTTGCTCAAACATGGCTTCGTATGATTTACGAATTAATTCTCTTCGTCCTTCATCTTGACTTGGCCTCCGGCAATCTGGCCCGACTACATGAATAAGATGCTCATGTGGTAAATCAAAAGCTGAAGTCGTTACTGCAGTACCTACTGGACACGGCTGCATATTTTTTGCACGTTGTGCCTTACTAATTTCGATACACTTTTCCCGCAACTTTTCTCCAGCAGCTGTGTGCATTTTAGCATCTAAGCCTTCCCGGCCAGCTAATCTGTTGTTCGCACATGTGACTGCAACCTGTGCCTCATATCGAGTCAAATCTCCAGGTATCACACGAAGTAGTGAATGACGGCATTGCCTAGCGATGATAACGTCCGCCATACTTCGACAGGGGGGGGCGGTGTGCTTTATGCCCATCGCCGATTTATGTCAATTGGATACCATTATTCAACATAATGCAGCCTCATCAAACTGCCGACATTGTCAAAAGTTGATTGATAGGGCCGAGTTTGTGCACCGTCGTTCGGCGATCATCCTCGCCCTTCTCTTCACGTTACAGAGTTGGTCTTCTATGCCCCTCTCTGAGGAGGAAATAATCCACTCTAGCGTAGGGGAAGAGATATCTTTTCGAGACATTGCAGTAGTTGAACCCTTTTCTCACCAAACATTCGCAGATTACAGTGATGTTGCAGTTGTAATCAATAATCAGAGTACTGAAAGTAGAATAATCGGCACCGCATTTGCACTTGCTCGTAATATATCTCCGGAGCGTGTTTTCTTGTTAACAAATGAAAGCACACCCACTGGAGAAACCATCAACTCAAATCAATTTACTGATTATTTCTCTAATCCGATTTCGCAGATGATTTCAGAACGGAATTTGACCGATTTGAATGTTCTTGTTACAACCAAAGGAGTCCCCCTTCGGGTCAATGGAGGAACAAATTCTCGTGCGTCATTTGATTCTGAATTAGCCCTGATTAATGGTCCCTATGCATCATCTATTTTTGCTGATTGGAATGTTAATTCAAACTATGGTTTGGCAGCAGGAAATGAGATGAAAGCATTCGACCGAAGTGAACAAGGATACTATCTGGTCACGCGATTGACTGGCTACGATGTAGAGACCGCATTGGGTTTAATCACCAAGACGAACAACAGTTTTGGGCAACATGGATTGAGCGTTCTGGATTTGGCAACAAATAGGAATGGTTCAGGATACAAATGGTGGAATGACCTGTTATACACAACCAATGAAACACTGACGAATATGGGATTCCCAGTCCATTTCAATCAAAATAGTACTTATGTTACCAATATGGAAAATGTCTCGATGTATGCTGCTTGGGGAAGTAATGATGGTTCTTGGGGCAACAATCAATTGGCGAATTCTGGTTACGATACATCAGATGGAAGTTGGTCGACAGGGTCACGATACTGGGATGGTGTTGGCCCATCATTGTCCTCTGGTGAACAGTGGTGGTGGACGCGTCAAACCGAAACAAAGAGGAATGGAAATGCAGCCATGGAAGGTCGTCTTGAGGATGCGCCTTGTGGAGCAAACGATGCCTCGATTACAAATGGTTTGCTCGCAGAATACTTCGACAACAATGGCGTCTCTTACAATGTGAGCACAATGGTAAACCTCTCAGGTAGAACGCCCGATTTTGTGCGTCATGAACCGAATATTGATTGGCCCTCTACACAGAGTGCTTGGACTGGTTTAGATAGCCGCTTCCTTGAGTATTGGAGTGCGCGACATAGTGGAATCATTCACATTCCAACCGCTGGTAATTGGACCTTCTATCTACGGAGTGATGATGGTTCAAAACTGTGGATTGATGACGCGGAAATAGTTGACAATCAAGGACATCACGCCATGCAAGAGAGATCAGGGACAGTTTGGCTTGATGCAGGAGAGCACCATCTTCGTACCGAATTTTTTGAGCATGGAGGGTATGCTGGACTAGAGCTCAAATGGGAAGGGCCAGGGATCTCAAAACAAACTGTTCCAAATAACGTATTGACTCGAGGAAGTAGTTCCCCCGTCAGAGAGGCGGAGTTAATTCATCATTGGGATTTCAACGAAGTTAGCGGTGATGTTGCAAACGATTCAATCGGTTCGGCCCACCTGAATTTCACAGGAACCAATGGTTCTCAATGGCGCACTTGTGTGCTAGGTAATTGTGCATTCTTCGATGGTATAGATGATGAAGCCAGGGTCGATGTAGATGATATGGTATCGGATTTCACAGTGAGCATGTGGATTCAGGCAAACCATAGTGGCCAATCTCGCCACTCGTCTGCAATCGCCGTGAACGATGTGGCAGGTGATGATGATTCATTCCAGTTCCAGACGAGTGGGGGGAATCCTGGGAATTGGGAATTATATCACAACAATTCGTACAGCTTTGGAACCGTTGATCACACCGTTTGGCAACACCTTGTCGCCACATTTTCCAATGACACAATCACGCTTTACATGGATGGATTTGAGGTACTCAATCAAAGTGTGCCCAATGGTACCGTGAATAGTATTGAAATTTACAAATTCGGTGTTAACAGAGCAGGGAATACACATTTCGCTGGCGTGATTGATGAGGTACAGATTTGGGAAACCGCCCTAAATTCTGAGGAAGTGGCAGATGTCCATGATGAAATCGTTTGGATTTGTCCATCATTCGATAGTACCAACAACTCCGTTGCTTATGTTGAACAAACTGCCAACCTTGTGGAGTCCGGCGATCCACTTGATGGCAACCACGCTTGGGTTCTTGATGGATATTCGATGAGAGAAGGATGGGTCGAAGGTGACTGGTGGTTAGAGGTAGAAACATTTGATGCAAATGGAACCACACTATCCATCAATAGGTCAGATACACGTTCCTTTTCAGATGATTGGCAAAATAGGCAACTTCGCTTCCGACCGGGTATACAAGCAACAAGTTTCTCAGTTCGCCAAGTTGCAGAATTTTCTGACGGGACATACAACGGTTCAATTTTCTTTGATACATTGAAACTTTATCCAATAATTCCTCATTTCACATGGTTAGATGGGAGTATCGCTGAAACTGCTGTTAGTACTGGTGGACGCACATTTGCCCTTAACTCAAGTTATGGACAAAGTTTGATTTCGGACCTACTTGATGATGGCGTTTCAGGTGTGAAGGGATATGTGTACGAACCATATCTAACGGCGGTTTCAAATCCTGAACAATTGCTTTCGTGCTATGCTGATGGGTATACAATGTCAGAATGTTATGCTGCTTCGAATACCATGCTTTCTTGGATGGGTACAGTGGTAGGGGATCCAAAAATGGCAGCTTTTGGTGATCGTTTACACGATATCAACATCTCTGATGTTTACGCACCAAACAGGCTTTCAGTTGGAGAGAATGGTACTTTAGAGGTTCTTTTAGAAAACCTCGCACCAGGCATTGCAAATGGTTTCCTTGAAATCCGAGACCGGCAAAATAACCTTCTTCTAGCAAATCATTCTTTGACACTTCCTGGCGGAAATGATGCAGGGAGCCGACTAATCTTGCCTGTTAATGTCACACCTGCTAGAACAGGTTTTGTAGAATTTATTGTTCGGTGGATTTCAGCAGATTCTCATCCAGAACGAATAGTTGAGAACAATATCGCATTACTAAACATAGAGATTAATTCGAGTCCAGAAATCGACGAAAAAACATGCTCGACTTCGACTGCATCAAGAGGTGGTGTGGTGATTTGCAGGGTTGAGGTTACTGATGATTTTGGAATATCTACTGCAACATTGAATTGGCGCTATAACCAAACTAATTCTTCCTATAGTTCAATATCTGCCTCCACAAATGATGGAGGATTCACATGGACTGCTGCAATATCAATTCCAATCGATGCTCCTTTGACTAGTGTTGAGTTGCATTGGATAGTTTACGATATCCAAAATCTAAGTTCTGAAATCACGTGGAGTGATGCCTTCGATATTGTCGATTCTAGTGCTACATGGTATGGTGTGCATATAGGTGCAGTGGATCTTGAGCCATGGCTTGGGATATATCCTCCTGTAGAAAGTGGCGATGGATGGATTCGGGGTCGAAACCATACCATCTCCGCATGTGTGATTGATATTGATCACAATCCAACAAATCAAGCACCATCAATACAAGTAGATGGCATTGAAATCGACACTCCTACAATATTCAGTACAAGTGGTAGCCAAACATGTTACAGAACAATCTGGTCACCCGAAGCAGGAACTCCTCTGCAAGCAGTGACGATTTCACTGTATTCAGATGGAATCGAATGGACCAATCGAACCTTAATTCCAGACGACCTTCCACCAACGGCAGTATTGTCTCTATTCGGTGAAACTTTTTTCAGTGGCGTAAATGATCATATTAGAGTGGAAATCCTTGATGAGGACGACCCTCAAACTAACTATTCGGTCGATGTTGAAATTGAATGGCCAGGGGCAGGCACCCAATCAGTCGATTCAGAATATACCACCGCTCCCCCTGGCCTTGAGCCGGGTGATGCTCAAATCATAGCCTCCATTTCGGAAGGCAAATGGCAGGGGATGCAGTGGACATGGGATCACCCTGTATTTTTAACTCAGCCAAGTGTGAAGGTCGTCTCCATTTGCCATGAAGGGATTTCGGCTAACCAAGTCACACGTGGTGTAAATGGAAGCAATATATGGATAGAAGTCGAAGACAGCAGATCGATTCAGAATGCCGGTATCAAATATAGCGACGGTGATGGAATTGAACATGTAATGAACTATGTTTCAATTGTCGATTCACAGCCCCCGTCGTTGTGTATATCCAATCTTAACAAAAATTCACAATACTTTGCGATACCCATAGATTCAGAAATATCAATTGGGATGAAATTGGGGCTAATTTCATACCAAATCAATGTGCAGGACATCGATTTAGTCACTGGGTTTTCTGAATCTTCAACATTTGAATTGGTGGGTTCTCCGCCAGTTATTGATTTATCTTCTATTCCTGTATCAATGGTTTCAGGAAATGAATACACACTACGGGCCAATATTACAGACTCAGATGGAATCTCTGGGATGGAATGTTCAGTCTTAATCAAAGACGAATCTCAAATATCCCTCTTTTCAGAAATTTTCCGCCCCGAATTGGATGGCAAGTGGTCTAAACCATGGATCCCATCTGAACAACAAGAAACCAATCAAACGCTTTACTTCACATGTCTTGATGAAACAAGAGAGTCAACATCATCCGAGATAAATTTACACATTATGGAAAATCTTTCATCAATAGATGCTGAAAACAATTCTTTGCGACAAACAAACGTCGAATCAAGAATATCTCCTTATCTAGCAATTGTATTTGTAGTGGCTTTGGCTATACTTGTTGTATCTTTGATATCTATCAACAAGCGACAATTTGACGAAGAAGAAATACTCGATGAAGAACTACCAGATGATGCTTGGTCAAAGAGTAATTCAAGCAGTACTGACGATGAGTTGTTAGAAATGGCAGGACTAGAATCTTCTACAACTGAACAATGGACGGATGAACAATTAATTGCTGCTGGTTGGACACAGGCACAGGTTGAAACATATCGAAATCAAAATCAATATGCTGAGCAAGATATCTTGAATATTATTCAAGAAGAAGAATGAAATTTATTCTACTTTAACGCTAAATCATCAGGTTTCGAGGCCCTGCAAAGCATATTCTGAACTAGTCCGAAAATAGGAAAAACTGCTAATTGGGCCGCAGTATAGCGTTTAGAAAGGGGAATGCTTAAGGAGGTTCTCAGTACCGTTACCCCCAGAGGTGAACTCTATGGCAGATAAGAAATATTTCGTCCTAATGCAGGGCGGTAAAGACACAGCACAAGTCTTCGCAAGCCGTCAACCACGTGGCGCGGCTTTGAAGGCGGCCACTCGTGGCCACACTGAAATCCACCTGAGAGAGCGCGGTACCAAGCGTGTACACGTGTTCACAGGTTCGGTAACAATGGTAGACCCACCAGCTTCCGCACCAGCGTGGCTACAGGGTAAGAAGATCAAGAAAGCAAACGTGAAAAAGCAACGCGTTGAGCATCTTTGAACAGTTCTTAGCAAGGTCAACCAAACACAAGATGACACACAAATCCGTCCGAGGCACAACGTGCCTCGGGCGGTTTTTTTTGTTTCCAATTAAATCTATTTTCGCAACCCAATTTTCTTTGCTAGTATTGCAATTGGGTCATAATATTCAGTGATGACTCTTTCTTTGAGTGGAATGATTGCGTTGTCTGTAATATTGATGCCAGCAGGGCATACTTCTGTACAGCAACGAGTGATGTTACAGTACCCTAGTCCATAATCATCTTTGATTAATTCTAATCGATTATCTTGGTCCATAGGGTGCATCTCAAGATTGGCTAGACGAACAAAGAATCTTGGGCCTGCAAACTCATCAAACAGTTGATGTTCACGCATTACGTGACAAGTGTTTACACAGAGCATGCATTCAATGCAAGCCCGGAACTCTTGCACACGATCTGCTTCTTTTTGATCAAATTCCCAATCCATTTCATCAGGGCCGTTTAACGGTGGTATGGTTTTATTCAGGTCATAGGCCCATTGTAAATCTGTCACAAGGTCCTTAGTTAGCGGGAATGCTTGCATCGGCTTTACAACAACAGGTGTATTTTCAGGAGTTTCTTCCATTATTTCTTCCATACGAGTCATGCACATTAATCGCGGTTTACCATTGACTTCAGCACTGCAAGATCCACACTTTCCAGCCTTACAATTCCACCTGCAAGAAATATCTGGTGCGTGTTCGGCTTGAATTTTGTGAACGACATCAAGAACAACCATTCCCTCATCCATCTCTACAGTGTAATCTACCATCTCCCCAACTGGATTCCCGTCTTCATTCGGTTCGCCACGGAAAATTCGGAATGTCACATCTTCAGTCATGTCACTCTTCCTCCTCGTGCAAATCTTCAGCATCCAATAATTCTTTCAGGCGAGCAGGAATTGGTGGATACTTTCTGTGAGTCATTTCCATTTCTCCAGAACTATTCATTATAATCACACTGTTTATTTTACCCCAATGTTTGTAGTCAGGTGAAGGGAAATCCAGACGTGTGTGGCCACCGCGACTTTCTTCTCTTGCTAGTGCTGCAAGGGCACACATTTTGCTGATATCAATCATTGCACCTATCTCCAAAGCTTGATGCCATCCTGGGTTGTAAATACGGCTTCCACCAGGGGAAGTAGTAGCTTCCCTTTCTCGGAATTTTTCTAAATCCTCAAGCGCTTCTTTTAATTGATGACCCTGT
The DNA here is from genome assembly GCA_002722595.1 of Methanobacteriota archaeon. Lineage (GTDB taxonomy): Archaea > Thermoplasmatota > Poseidoniia > Poseidoniales > Thalassarchaeaceae > MGIIb-P. Next base: position 46,297 of record PBMO01000021.1, read on the forward strand.
CGTATAATTCCAACTTTTTCTTGCATCATATCCCGTAAATCTTCGACCACTTTGGCAGGGTTTTCTCCATCATTACGGGAAAGGGGAGCAAGTGTTTCTGCAATCACTTTAGAGATTTCATCTTCATCCAAATCTGCGAACCCATCAATTTCAGCAGCGGCTTCAGCGGCATACTGCCCTGCTCGCTTTCCAAATGTAATCAAATCTGATAATGAATTACCACCTAGTCGGTTGGCACCATGCAAACCAGTTGCGGCTTCACCTGCTGCAAACAATCCAGGCACAGTGGATTCCTGCGTCACGGGGTCGACTTTGACTCCGCCCATCACATAGTGAGCAGTGGGTCCAACTTCCATTGGTTCTTTGGTAATATCGACTGCAGCAAGTTCCATGAATTGATGATACATACCTGGTAATTTTTTCTTCACTTGCTCCTCAGGTCTCCATGAGATATTTAGGTAGGCTCCACCATGTTTGGAGGCACGACCAGCTTCTCGTTCGGAATTAATTGCCTTGGCAACAACATCTCTTGTTAGAAGTTCAGGGGGACGACGAGCAGTGGGCGTCTCATCAGCGACAATTGAGTTCACCCAATCCATTGCTTCATCTTCTGTATCTGCGAATTCTTCCCGATACATTTCTGGAACGTAGTTGAACATAAATCTCTCTCCTTCTGAATTAGTAAGCATACCACCCTCTCCACGGACACCTTCTGTAACGAGAATTCCACGTACGCTAGGTGGCCAGATCATACCGGTCGGATGAAATTGTACAAACTCCATGTCCCCCATTTCTGCTCCAGCCCAATATGCAAGGGCATGACCTTCTCCAGTATATTCCCAAGACCCTGAACATACGGCCCAACAACGTGTAATCCCTCCAGTTGCAAGAACGGTTGTTTTGGCCTTGAAAACATGCAGAGAACCGTCAACGCGATTGTAAGCAAAACAGCCCGAGACTCGCCCCTCGGTCTTGAACAAATGGCGTACAGTATATTCCATGAATACTTCCATTCCGGTATGTATGCCTCTCTCTTGGAGAGTACGAATCAATTCCAATCCAGTAGCATCTCCTATGTGTGCCAGTCGAGGATATGTATGGCCACCAAAATTTCGTTGGTTTGTTAATCCATTAGGTGTTCTGTCAAAGATAGCGCCCCACTGTTCTAGTTCGCGAATCCGATCTGGACTTTCTTTCGCATGAATCTCAGCCATTCTCCAATCGCCAAGATATTTGCCTCCTTTCATAGTGTCACGAAAATGCGTTTGCCAAGAATCTCGAGGGTCCTTGTTAGCTAAGGCTGCTGCTGCCCCACCTTCTGCCATTACTGTATGGGCTTTACCCAACATCGATTTACAAACAACTGCAACTGATGCACCTAACCTAGTGGCCTCTATCGCAGCTCTAAGCCCCGCACCTCCAGCACCAATAATTACAACATCGAACTCATGAGTTGTATATTCTTCAGTCAATCTAAGCACCCCCCCAGAGGACAATGTCAGTCCAACCAAAAATCGGATCAGTGCATGCGTAAACGTAGAAATCTGCAAACATCACAACAAAGAGTGAGTACAAGGCCCAATCTTTGTGATGCTCATTGAGTTTGGTGCTAAATTTCCATAGTTTATACTTCAACTTAGCCATTCCAGAAGAGGTCCAATCATTGGCACCTCCTCCAACAACGTGTCTGAAAGCATGGCAACCAAGAGTATACCCTGTAAGCATGAATACATTCAGAAGAAGAATCAGAGATCCAACAGAGATTCCGTATGTGTGTGCATGAGTTATTGGGTCATGGAAATTGATTGATAGCCATACATCATAGGATAAAATCGGTAAGTATGCTAATGCAGCATACATGAAATATCGATGTAGGTTTTGAAAAATTAGTAAACCAGTTTCACCAGAGTAGGCATTCCACGGTTTGCTTACTGCACAGGCTGTTGGGTGCTGGAAGAATGCCCGATAGTACGCTTTTCGGTAATAGTAGCAGGTTCCACGAAATCCAGCAGGAAATATCAGGATGAACATTGCAGGTGAAAGCCACCAAATTGATTCAGGCATCCAACTATGTTCATCAGGAATGATAAGGGGACTAAATAGCGGGCTCAAGACGTGACTATGATTCGATTCAATTGCCATTGTCTGGGCGCCAGCAGAACGCCCGAAATCACTGAAAATCCAGAAATCAGCCTCCATGAATCCTCTCCATGTAGCGTAAACAACCATCAGGCCCAGATAGGAGGCCATGGCTACAGGACCTTTCCACCATTGGTCGATTCGGTCAGTCTTACCGAACCCTTTTTTCATTGGTAAAGAGATTTTGTCCCCCAACGCATAACAGCCCCATCCTACCTGTCAAGGTAACCCCTCCATATAGTTGCGTTTGAAATCATTAGGATTCATATGTGTGGGACTATACCGCTAATCATGTTCGATGATGTCCTTTCCATTTGTACGGAATGTGGATTCATGCCTGGAGCATATATTCCTGGCATGCCTTGCCCAGAATGTGGAGCACTGATTCTTTGATGACCATTCCATAGGGTCTCATTGATAATCCGAAGGCTCTTCGCGTGTTTTATGTCCGGACAAAAGGTTGCATTTGTACTAGTATTGATGATGCTTTTACCAGGTTGTATGGGAGGGGAATCTTCCGATTCTGACACCTCAGAAATTGTCACGCCTGATGACATTGACCCAATACCAGCTCAAACGATTAATGTTGAAAGCACAAGTGGATGTGATAATCTCAACCCAATTCATTGCATGTTGCCATTCCCATCATCGGCATTCTTGAAAGATGACAACACCACAATAACTGGGTTGCGAGTGGATTATGCACCAAACACATTGCCAGTCTCTGGAACGCTGACCAACCAAGGTGGAAATGTTCAGATTGATTCATTAAACAGGTTAGATGGAATGAGCCCATCAACTCAGATTATGACTGCTTTTAGCACTCTTCCTAATCTTACAGGTGTCGCAGATCAATACAACATAGGCCAGTCTTTAGAAACTGGACATTCGACGACTCTGTTGAATTTAGACACTGGTGAAAGGTTACCCCATTGGGTTGAGCTTGATGCACGTGCAGATTCGGAATCCGAGACAATAGTATTCATTCGCACTCTCAATTCATTAGACCCTAACACAAATTATGGCGTTGGTATTTCAGGTATGGGTGTTTCACCATCGGATGCATTCCAAGCTATATTGGATGGTGTAGAGACCAACGCAATCGATGTCGAGAATCGTCGAGAGTCACTGAATTTGTTAATCGAAGAAATGGAAAAGGTAGGGCACCCTGTTGCAGATTTGAAGGCTGCATGGACCTTTCACACAGCATCTCTGGATTCAATTCTTGGCGGAACTCTATCAATGAGAGAAGATGCTTTGCAACGTCTCGGTGACGGTGGCATCAATTGCACTGTAACAAATGTAGAAGAGAACTGGATTGATGATACTGATTCTGACTTCAGATTGATTGAAGGTACATACACGGTCCCTCAATATGTAGAACGTCAAGTGCTTCCAAGTCTACTGAGTCGTGATGCAAATGGCACCCCTCAATTTGTAGAGAACGCAGAGATTCCTTTCACATTAGTCATTCCGAAGATAATTGCTGACAATAATGAGAGTGCCCCTCTCGTGGTATTTGGACATGGTTTCCTAGGCGATGGACGTTCGACAAAAGGCTACACAATTGGTTGGGCTCAAGAGTATCAGGTTGCAATGATTTCTACAGATATTGCTGGGTGGTCCGGTGCCGATATGGATACGATATTCATGGGCCTTGGAGACCCATCCTACTTCGAGCATCAATCTGATAGATTACAACAAATGCTAATCAATCAAATGGCTATGGCTAGAACTTTCAAGGGCGTATGTAGTGATTTGGCCGATATGTTTCACAATGGTACCAATCTTGTAGATAGTTCCGATGTCCACTACATGGGTTATTCATTGGGCGGGATCTATGGCGCAAGTATTACAGCGTTTTCTCCTGACATAGATCGTGCGGCTCTGTGGGTTGGGGGCTCTGGTTTTTCATCATTCATTGAACGGAGTACCAACTATGCCAGATTCTCAGATCCATTCAAAGTATCTCAAGCATATACAGAGAGAAACGATCGTGCGTTGTTGATTGCAGTCTGCCAACAGATGTGGGATGCATCTGATGCTGAAACCTGGCTGAGATTCTCTCAGGAAGGATATGGTGATGACATACAATCATTCAATTTCTTGTCGACTATATCGGTCAATGATGCTCAGGTCCCAGGATTATCTGCTGATCGCTCAGCCCGGACTGCAGGTGTTCCGTTACTGAATGGTTCTATGCGAATGCCCTATGGAATTACCGTAGCCGATGGTCCAATCAATGGTTCAGCCATTGTTTACTGGGATGGTGGTTATGCTGACATGCCATCAACGAATGCTGCGCCACCCATTGGGGACGCAGGTAAGGCACACAATGAGATTGCACCCATTATCCAAGTGAATTCAATGGTTGGCGATTTCTTGAATACTGGTATCATAAATGATACATGTAACGGAAGTTGCACATTCGATTATAACACCGATAGCGTTGAAGGGTTCTAGCGAAATTTTCGAGACGACGGGGCAACCTTCGGTTGCTTCCTTTTTCCTCTTGTCGTCATTGGAGTTTCTCGGAAATCCCATGGATTTGTTTGCTTCCAACTATTGCGATTCCTCTTGAGTTCTCGAACTGCTAGAATGAATACAAATAGTGTACAAACTGCTACTAAAATTACAATAATGCCCATTGTCGAAATCATGCTGTCATCTCCTGTTTCTTCGTTTCTATTTCGTGAGTAATTGACATCCCTAGTAGAACTCCTAATGGAGCCACCATCATGCAAAGCAGCAATGTTGGCATTGACACCCAAATTGGTTTTTCGGTAGTATTCATTCGTTTCCAAATCCATCTGCCTGCTAAGGTATCTAGAGCCAGCATGTGTAACCAAGCGAGCATAATTGTTGTATCATCATCAAACATCTCAAGGACGATTTCTGGAGTGGGCATTTGTGTTCCTAATAACAGAAAAATATCCAGCAAGTTTGGTATTACAAGTAGTACATATGGCACAGTCAATGGGGCGATACAATACCACGGATTACCCAATAATTTCGCTGTAATTTCATGCTTAGGCAAGAACCACATCAGCATCCAAAATGGGAGTATAAGAATACTTGAAATCCAGAATAACACGGTCATGGTTGACATAATAACACCTCAATTTGCATTTATTTTCCTAATTGATTTCGGTTTTCTAACGGTTGGGAACCAAGTATCTACTCCATTCCAATCAGGTACAATACCTAGATCTGCACAAATTAGTTTACTTGATATTCTTCCACTTTCATATATCGTAGGTAATCCACTTCCTGGATGAGTCCCTCCTCCAACAATGTATACATTTTCAAATTCTTCAAACCGATTATTTGGCCGCATCCAAAGCATTTGAGTTATGTTATGTGTGAGGTTGAAAACAGCTCCTCTGTAGATACTTCTTTCTCCCCAATCATCCGGTGTGACAATAGTTTCCGATACAATGTGTTCTTCAACATCCTCGAATCCTAGTTTTTCCATCTGTCGAATGACAATGTCACGATATTCCATTTTCATTGAGTTCCAATCAATATCATGTTTTGTATTGGGTACTGGTACCAGAACATACAGTGTCGATTTCCCTTCTGGTGCCAATGTATTATCCGTCACACAAGCATTTTGCACATATATCGAGGGGTCCTCCCAAGGCACATCTCCGCCAACAATGGCATCAAGATTAGATTCGTAGTCCTTTGCAGCATATATCTGGTGATGTGGTTGCTGATCATACAATTTGTCCATTCCCAGATACAGCATGAATGTTGAACAGGAGTACCCCTTCTTCTCGAGTTTTTTATTACTCCATTTTCTCCTTCTTTTATCTGGAACCAAACCCTTCATCGCAGTAGCAAAATCAGCATTCACTACAATTTTGTCTGCAGTGTAAACACCTTGTGCAGTTCTTACACCTGAAACCTTCTTACTATTTCCTTCAAAGACAATCTCTTCGACCTTTTCTCCTAGCTGTATTTTGACACCCATTTCTTTAGCAATATCTGCCATTCGTTCAGATATTGCACCTAGCCCCCCCTCTGTGTGAAATACTCCATGGGCATACTCTAGGTACGATAAAATTGTGAATAAGGAGGGCGCATGAAATGGACTCATGCCCAGATATTTTGTCTGAAAACTCATGGCTAACCGGATTCTAGGATCGGGAAATATTCGTTGGAGATCAGTTGCCACCGATCTCCATGGCCTTAGTACCGTAGCAGCGCTGAATGCTCTTTTACTGAATACGTTAGTTATTGAATTCCACGGTGTTTGTAAAGTTGATTTAGCTCGATTGAGTTTTTTCCGATTGTCTTCAATGTACTTTTGGAAACCCTTTGCATTTACTTCACCAGAAAGCTCACGAACCCTTTCAGTCATTAATTCCAAATCACAGGTGGCATCAATATGCCCCCCGGCTCCAAAAACCAAGCGATAATTCGGATCAATTGGTATCAATCCCAAGTCCTTATGCGCATCTCTGCCTATTGCCTGAAAAATTTCTTCAATAATTTCAGGGAAGTGGAAAAAGGTAGGCCCATTATCGAATTTGAAACCATCTTTTTCCCAAACATGAGTTCGGCCACCAACGAAATTTTCTTTCTCAAGTATTGTCACATCTATGCCTGATTTAGCAAGTAGCAATGCAGATGCTAGACCACCTGGTCCGGCTCCAACGATGATTACCTTTGGTTTTGCATCATCGGACATATTACTCAAAGGGTATTGAACGACTTATAAGGGGGCGTTTTTCATCTAATCTAAAATTGGCTTGGTATTTTCAAACCAGTTCTAAATTCTTTCAAATACGGCCCCATAGATTCGATCAATTTTACATTGGGGTGGGTACGAATAACTAAGCCATCCATATACATCAATGCTCGAATGATTGGAAACGCCTCTTCACCGAAGTCAGCCTTTGCAATTTCAACAGCGGCTCTTACCGTTTTCATCATAATTCGGGTCAGACTTTGTTCCCCAACAGATTTTGTTTCAAAGTCAGAATATATTTCTCCCATTTTCCTGCGAAATTTGACAATTCTCTTTTCACTAAGTTCAGAGTCAGACATCTTCATCAAAGATTCATATGCGGCGTCATATTCACGTTTGGCTAGATTGTCAAAGAAGTTGAAAAGTGATAAACTGATTTTTTTGGGTGCATGACATATCGCCCCATTATCAATGAATACAAAATTACCTTGCTTATCGATGATACAATTGCCGGGATGCAAGTCGCCATGGAACGTACCCACGCCAAAAAGAAAAGCACCATGTATTCTGAATAGATCGAGGAGTGTTTGCCAAGATAGTGATTTTTCATCAATGCCTTTCTCAAGAGAAGTACCCTCAATGTATTCTGAAACAAGAACATATTCATTTGATAATTCCTTCCAATATTTTGGGAATCTCAACTTTGGCATAGGGAAATCATCAGAAATAGACGTTTGAATTTCTTTCAGTTCTTCAGCCCCCTTTATCTCGTTTCGCAAGTCCAGTTCTCTTGTAGTGTAATCAGAAACGTGATTTAGCAGAGCTATTGGGTTTCCAACGCGTCGTAGTTTCGGATATACAAGCATAATGATTCGCAACCACCTTCTCATACGTCGGACGTCTCTTCTGAATTCATCTGCGGATTGATTTTTGATTACTTTGACAACAACATCTTCTCCGGATTTTAATTTAGCACGATGGACTTGACCAACGGATGCAGATGCCAGTGGGGTTTCATCTATGGATTCAAATGCCTCTCGAAATCCGATAGGCGCCTTCCTATCGATTCCAATGAATACGTCTTCTGCCGGAATTTGTGAGGCATTTTGATACAAAGTTTGCAATTGTTGACATTTTTCATCGCTAAGTATATCCGACCTTAGAGCAAAAATTTGAGTTAATTTAACCGCCAACAAACCTTGCCTTTGAATCCAATCCAAATCAGCTGGTCGATCCCTAAGAATCTGGCGCATGAAACGTAAGAATGTCAGTAGACGCATGTTCACTCCTGCATTTCAATGAGATCATGTTCTTGAAAAATTAGATAATATCTACTAAATTCACCATCCACTCCATCCTCTCTGCGGATTGTTACGTTGTCCCCATCAGAATAACGAGTCTCGAGAACACCTCCAATAATTCCATCATCAAGTTCAGCTAATGGCAAAGAATCGTCGGATTCATTTTCTTGCTTTTGCAAATATACTTTGACATGAAAAGTGGGGTCTAACTCATAATCCAGTTCTCCCAAACCTGCATGCTCCCACCAATCCATCATCTCGTTCAAGAACTCCACATGCCCCTCAATTGCACGTAGACTGAAAGCCAACTCCCTTCCGATCCTATTTCCAACCTGTCTTAGGATGCTACCAATGTCAATCCCCAGAGCCCGAAGATTCTCTAATTTTCCACCTTGTAATGCAAGTCTAGCATCATTAAGTTCGTGACCAGATGCAAGGAATGATTGTGGATCAAATGGTGTATCCTTATCAGGTAATTCTCCAGATAGACCCAAGGCGTTTCTGAATGTGTCTAGAAATGATCCCTCTCCGACAGTCAATCGCAAAGGATCAACGATTCTTTCCTCTGTGAATCGGACTTTCGCAACATCAAAATCTACCGCATCATCCCAGATAGCTTCAACAAGATTAGACTGGTTCGCAGCAAACGAATTTGATTCGATTACTAATGCAGCATCTTCCCTCCCCCTTCCAACTGGGTTTTCTTCAACCTGTAAAAATTGAATGACCTCAGATTGATCCATCAATGCACCAAGAGAGCTGACATCATCTGAGTGTCTCACCCCTATTGAATCATCCAACTCATTGAAGAATCTAACAGTACGGCGATCTAGTTGAGCAAGAACGTTGACAACAACCCCTCTTTGTGCAGCAGAATTGACTTCCGCCAGTGCATCAGATCTACACAGGTGCAATATCCCGAATTGGCCGAGAAGTAACACGAGTCTTTCTTCAGCATCCAGAGCCATCTTTTTGATGCGATTGAAGATGTGTACTCTTTCCTTTAAAACTGCAAATCGGGGTTCGAGTGATGACGCTTGTTCCTTCTTACCCTTTTTCTGCATCGGGCTATTTCCAGATTCTAATTCGGCTAATCCAGACTCTGTGCGTTTGAGTTTCAATCTCTGCATATCTATCAATTTACGAATAACTGCATCGACAGAATCACAACTAAATTTCATAGGTTTCTCTGCAGAAACAACGACAATACCAATTTCTTGTAAACGAGAAAGAGAATTGTACGCATCAAGGCGAGTAGTTCCAAGTTCTTTCGCCAATTCACTTGCCCGCATTCGTTCGTTTGCGGAGAGGATAAGAATAGCCTCTGCTTCTCTTGGTGTGAGGCCTGCATCGACTAAGACTTGTTGCCAAGACATCCTCAAGCCCCCTGAGTTACGGTACTCAATGAGTCAAGAATTCTAGCAACATGTCGTCGTGGTCTAAATAACCAATCATAACAATAGTGAATTGTGCGATCTGGACCAATAACAAATGATGACTTGGCAGGAAATCTACCCAGGAATATTGGTACACCGTAAGCATTAGCCACAGCACGATTTTCATCGGAAAGAATTGGAAATGGTAAATCCAGTTGCTGCTTGAATTCTTCATGATCTCTAGTTGGTTGTTGACTAATTCCGATAATTTCAACAGGTGGTGTCAATGATTGAAACAAGTCATATTGTTCCTTGAAAGTTAAACAACCTCTCTTGCAAGTGGGAGAACCATCCCTAGCATAGAAGAACAAAACCTTCCATGCGCCATCTAAATCAGATAAACTAAATGATTCGCCATCTGATGTAGGCAAGGTGAAGTCAGGTGCCTTTTGCCCAGTCAAAGATGATGCCATTAATTCTCCCAACCTGAAACTACGTGTAAGTCAACCGATGCAATAGTCAGAGTGACATCTCCACGCCCTACTGTTTATTCGACCATACTTTAGTTGATAAACACATGTTGAATGTCACGATTGCATCTAAACAGCGCATTATAACTGTAGGTTGACGATAATTCGCCATGCGCACGATAGATGCTGACCTTGGTGTGGCAGCAATCGTGGTCCAAGATGGGGGGATATTGCTAGTCCAGGAAGGTCAGGGTTTGCATCAGGGACATTGGGGTCTACCGAAAGGTTTCGTAGAACCAGGAGAATTGCCAGCGAATGCAGTTATCAGAGAACTATACGAAGAATGTGGCCTCACTGGTACAATAACCGGCTTAATTGGGATTAGAGAAGCACTTAGAGATTCGAATCCATGCGTGTTTATAGCCTATCAAGTGTATTCTCCAACCGATAATTTACGTCCTAATCTCGATGAAATATCTGCGGCTAGATTTTTCAAATTGGATGAGCTATCTGAATTGAGATGGATTAGTGATGCAATGTATCTTCTTGCCAAATCTGGGCTTGAAGCGAGTGGACTCACATCTTCAATAGATTTCACATCCAAATTGGATTATCCATACCTCGTTCATCTATGTGGGGAGGCTTAATTTCATGAAACCAATTAGTGGAGATAGGATTCATGTTCTCAATGAACATGACATCGATACTAATGGCGATTTTGTCCTATATTGGATGATTGCAAACCGTCGTATACATTACAATCCTAGTTTACAACATGCCATTTCGATGTCATTTGAATTAAAAAAACCACTAATTGTTTTGGAAGCAATTTCAACCAGGCATCAATATGCTAGTGATCGAATATTGACTTTCATGATCCAAGGTATGCTTGAAAATCAGCAACAGTTTTCGGCTCATGATATCCGATATATTCCGTGGGTATCCACTCCCATCCAATCAGGCACTGGTTTATTGGAAAGAATTTCCGAAAAAGCAGCGATTGTTGTAACAGATTTATTTCCAACATATCATCCAAGGAAAGTGGTTGAATCTGCAAAGAAGAAAGTCAAAGTGAGATTCGAGGCAATTGATGGTAACGGATATCTCCCCCTCTCGATTGGAAACAAAGCATTCCCAACTGCTCATTCTTTCCGCAGACACTTGCACGATCACTTTATTCAAAATTGGGAGGACATTCCCCTGGAGAATCCAATCCCAACAGAACATGCATTGTCAATCCCCGAAGAACATTATCAGGAAATATTGAGTTCCAGCTCTATTGAACCTACACCATTAGAATGGATTTGGCGGGTTTGCCAAGGTGGTACTATTGGCCAAACTGCTTTAGCAGCCTTGGAAATAGATCATTCAGTAAGTGCGGTCAAGTCTTACGAAGGTGGTCGTTCGAGTGCACTCATTCGTCTGGCCAGATTTATGGAGGATGGACTTAGAAGATATCACACAGATAGGAATGATTTGGTTCGTTGCGCTGCTAGTGGTTTATCTCCTTGGTTTCATTTTGGACACCTCTCAACAATTGAAGTAATCATGCAGATACTCAAACGCGAGGATTGGGATCCAAATATGATAGATCCTAGTAGACGAGGCTCTCGTTCAGGTTGGTGGGGTCTTCCAGAGCCTGTTGAATCATTCCTCGATCAGATAATTACTTGGAGAGAACTAGGTTTCAATTTCGCCCATTATAGAGAAGATCACACCTCTATTGAATCCATACCAGAATGGGCCAAGAAATCTCTTAAGGAACATCATCAAGATCCCCGTCAAAGTTATACCTTTGAACAAATTGAAAATGCAGAAACTGAAGATGAACTGTGGAATGCAGCACAACGACAATTGATGAGAGTCGGCATAATCCACAATTACTTGCGGATGGTATGGGGTAAGAGAATCCTAGAATGGGCGCCTAATGCAGAGACTGCTGCAGATTGGATGAAATATCTCAATGACAAATGGGCTCTAGATGGAAGAGATCCTAATTCTTACACAGGAATATTTTGGGTACTAGGCAGACATGATCGGGCATGGGGGCCTGAAAGGCCGATTTTTGGTAAAGTTCGATACATGTCTTCTGCAAATACTGCGAGGAAATTGAAAGTAGATGGATATCTGAATCGATGGGCTAGAGATGCGCTCCATTCTAATGATTACCCGTGAGGTTTGGATATGAAATTTGAATATGAAACTCGGACAGAAACACCCCGTCATGAAGTGTTTAACTGGTTCGAAAGAAAGGGCTCATTCATCCGATTAATGCCTCCTTGGGAAGTAGCAGATTTAGTCAGTTCAGATGACAGTTTAGAAGACGGTGCAAAACGTATTTTCCGTTTTCCAATGGGTCCGATAAAAATGACTTGGGTTGCTGAACATACAGGATATAATCCTCCCGAAAAATTCGAAGATGTAATGAAAAAGGGTCCATTCAGTAGTTGGCACCATGTACATCGTTTTGTCGATACGGGTGGTTCGACAATTGTGCAGGAAAACATCGATTACAAATTACCACTCGGAGTTCTCGGTAGAGTATTTGGTTCACGTATGGTTCGCAAGCGTTTAGATCGCATGTTCAAAGCTAGAGAAGTAAGATTGATTCGTGATCTTGAAAGACACTCGGATTTTTCTCATATATCAAGAAAAAAGATACTCATTGCAGGGTCTTCAGGACTAATTGGTACACAATTAGTAGCATTTTTAGATACAGGGGGGCATGATGTTTGGCGCCTAGTTCGTCGCAGAATAAAGGATGGGGAGAAAGAGATTTTTTGGAATCCAGACACTGGAGAAATAGATCCCACAGATATTGAGGGTTTTGATATCGTAATACATCTTGGAGGCGCGGGTATTGGAGACAAAAGGTGGTCGAAGAAACGCAAAGAGCTGATTGTTTCGTCCCGGAAAAACTCGACCACACTTTTATCCGATACACTGAGTAGTCTTGAGAAAAAACCTGAAGTTTTCCTAATTGCAAGCGCAATTGGTTACTATGGCGATAGAGGAGACGAAATTTTAACCGAGAAAAGCCCACATGGGGAAGGATTCCTAACTGAAACAGTTCTTGCTTGGGAAGATTATTCACAGTCTGCCCGAAAATCAGGAATACGTGTAATCAAGATAAGAAATGGGATAGTACTCTCTGCAATAGGAGGGGCACTCGGCAGAATGCTCTTGCCATGGAAAATGGGTGGAGGCGGACGTATTGGAAATGGGAAACAGTGGATGTCATGGATATCAATGGATGATGAAATTTATGCGATCCACCATTTGATTATGAGCAAAGAAACCGAAGGTGCATACAATTTGACAGCCCCTAATCCTGCTAGGCAGAAAGTATTCGCAAAAGTTCTCGGAAAAGTATTGAGGCGTCCTGCATTTGCCCCAATTCCAAAAATCTCCATGCGTATTTTGTTTGGGGAGTTAGCAGGTCCGTTATTGTTCGAAGGTCAACATGTACTACCCAGTCGTTTGCAACAATCTGGCTACCAATTTGTCCATGAAAAACTCGAACAGGCACTTCGTGATACTCTTGGTGTTTGGAGATGAGAGAATGGATACTCATGCGTTTTGGATCGGCGAAAAATTCCCTGATTTCTCTTTAAAAGACGATTCTGACGGTATTTATTCAAAAGCAGATTTACTTGGTGATTGGTCTGTAATATTCTTCTACCCTAAAGATGGTTCACCAGGGTGCACCATTGAGTCCTGTTTTTTCCGTGACAAACAATCGAAAATAGAAAGCCTTGGCGCCAAAATAATCGGCATATCGGCGGATTCAGTTTCCCGTCATCAGAAATTCAAAGAAAAGCATAACATCCAATTTAAATTACTCAGCGACCCTCAGAATCGTCTGCCAAAAAAGCTGCGCCTAAAACGGACACTTGGCTTCATGCGCGCCCGAGTCACCTTTGTTGTTGATCCTGAAGGAGTCATTCAGGCAACGACAACATCACAATTTAACCCAATCAAACACGTAACTAGGACAATACGCCAATTGAGAAAATTAACCTCAAATTAGGCAGTTATTGACCAGATACCCAATGCACTGAGGGCGAATCTGATTTTTCTCATGAAGCCTAACTTTATTCGTGAAGATAGTACATCTCCTTCTCGGCGTTCCACCTCATTCAAGATTTCTCCATAGACAATGCACATCATTTCTGGAGATTTTCGAGCCTTACGATCAAGAAGTGGTAATAGACGCATGGCATTGTCTCGATGGGTCTTTGCTCTGTGGACATAATGGCGCATGAAATTTTGCCACCTAGTTGTTCTAGCTAGAGCAGGGTCACTTAATTCTTTGATATCTATGTCAAATCTTGATAATTCATCCATTGGAAGATAAACGCGTCCACGTGCGAGATCCTCATCAATATCGCGAAGAACATTTACCATTTGGAGGAAAATACCCATTTCTTCGGCATGTTCTCGTGCATTTGGATCAGTGTAACCATAAATCTCAATGAGAGAGAGTCCTACAGTCGATGCAACTTTGAAACAATATGAACGCATTTCCTCAAAAGTTCGATATTCAGTAGGGAATAAATCATCAGCCATACCTTCAAGCAATGTCCTCAAATCATCAATCCGAACTGAGAACTTCTCGATAGTATCTTGTAATGCAATGAAGATTGGAGAATACACTTCCTTCCCATTTTCAATTAAGTTCAAGTTTTCATGGAACCACAATAGTGCTCTTACCCTCCGGACGAAATCATCTGATTGATGTGATTCACATTGCCTATCTACAATCATTTGCAAAGCAGTATTTTCAGCTCTTTCATCAAGGTGTGATAAATCTACATCTGGCTGCCAATCACCATCGACTATGTCATCTGCTCGTCGACAAAAAGCGTATAGTGCGAATACGGATTTTCTCCTTTCTTCATCAAGATAGCGAAATGAGCGCATGAATGATGTTGATGCAGAACGAGTGATATTCTCACACACGGTATAGGCCTGCGTAATTATTTTTTGACGAGATTCTAAACGAGAATCTGAATCCAAAAACGCCGAAGCCATAGGCTTCGTTCATCCTCCTCACTTATGAAGGGCTGTTTTGTTCAACGATGTCATATCGTATAGTGTGAGGATGCACCACTTCATCCTTTGAGCCCTTTAATCATGGTATCAACCATTTTATCAAGATCAAATTCAGGTTTCCAGCCCCATTCCAATCGTGCAACTTCGTCTTCAATTTCATCAGGCCAAGAATCAGCATAATTTTGTCGAATATCAGGCGTGAACGTACAGGTAAAGTCTGGTAAATGGCGTTGAATACTCCCAACTAATTCTTTTGCTGTAAATGAACAACCCGCTATATTGTAGCCACCTCTTGCCGCACCTAATTTTTCCATAGGGATGTCCATTAATTCCAATGTGGCGCGAATTGCATCATCCATGTACATCATTGGTAATCGAGTGTCTTCTCGCACAAAACAGTCATAGTGTCCATCCTTCAAAGCAGCATGGAATATTTCCACAGCATAGTCGGTAGTACCCCCTCCTGCAGGCGCTTTGTAGGATACTAACCCTGGATATCGAATACCTCGCATATCTATTCCAGAGGTAATTGCCATTTGTTCACCAACCACCTTTGTTTTACCATATATTGTCGCTGGGTTAAGAGGAGTTACTTGCGGTGCAATCTTTGGACAATCAGGTCCAAAAACTGCGATTGATGATGGAGAAAATAAACGACAATCGTATTTCTTTGCAATTTCAACAACATTCTCTAATCCTACAACATTAATGTCCCAGCATAATTCAGGATTTTTTTCTCCTGTTGCCGAAAGCAAAGCTGCGAGGTGATAAATCTCTGACACATTTTCCTCACGAACCAGATAATCAATACCCTCTAAATCCAGAACATTTAGTACTCGACAATCATCATTTTCACGGACATCAGTTGGTATAACTGCATCATATCCGTGCACATTTCGTAAGGCCGTGACCAATTCCGTCCCGATTTGCCCAAGGGCGCCGGTGACAAGAATGCGCTTACCCATATACATAGTCAATTTTTGACGATACTTGAACATGGGGGAGACCACGTCAAGGAGTCATGAACAAGTTCATCCGGGCGAATGTTCATAGGCATGACTCACTTCATGTAAACCCCGTTGATGGCATGAAGTACGTCGTAGTGTCGGGCGGAGTCCTTAGTGGGATTGGAAAAGGGGTAACGGCCTCAAGCATAGGTGTGTTGCTGAAATCAATGGGCCTTCGAGTCACTGCGATAAAGATTGATCCATATTTGAATAGTGATGCTGGGACCATGAGTCCGTTTGAACATGGTGAAGTGTTTGTGCTCGATGATGGCGGCGAAGTAGATTTAGACTTGGGTAATTACGAGCGGTTCTTAGATATTCGACTTGGTCGAGATAACAATCTAACAACTGGAAAAGTTTACTCTGGAGTAATCGAACGTGAGCGAAGAGGAGATTATCTTGGAAAAACCGTTCAGGTAGTCCCCCACATTACCGATGAGATTCAAAATTGGGTTGAAAGGGTTGCTGCTCAATCTACTGATGGTTCGGGCGAGACACCCGATGTGTGTGTAATTGAGCTTGGAGGAACGGTTGGCGACATCGAGAGTGCACCATTTGTAGAGGCACTTCGACAGTTCCAATTTAGGGTTGGCCGAGAAAACATGTGTTTATTCCATGTTTCATTGGTTCCTGTAATTGGAGTAGTTGGTGAACAAAAAACAAAGCCCACTCAGCACACAGTTAAGGAACTAAGAGCAGCAGGCTTAGCACCTGACTTCCTCGTTTGTCGAAGTAGCGAACCCCTACTTTCAGAAGTTAAGGAGAAATTATCCTCTTTTTGTCATGTTGAACCCTCAAATGTGTATAGTGCCCATGATGTTCCAAACATCTACCATGTTGCTCTAATGCTTGATGAACAAGGAGTCACATCGAAACTATCGGATAGATTGGGACTACCACTTCCCGCTTCACGACCAGTTCTTGATTCATGGAGAAAAATGGCAGAAAGAGTAGATAATTTGGATAAAGATGTCCGAATTTCTATGGTTGGTAAGTACACTGGACTGTCTGATTCCTATCTCAGTGTAATCAAGGCATTACAACATTCTGCGTTTAATGCTGGTGCGCGAATCAATATCGATTGGGTCGAAGCCGAATATCTTGAACCTCACCAAGAAAAGTCGAATCCAGAGAAATATGCGGCTTATTGGCAAATGATCAAAGATTCCGATGGAGTGTTGGTCCCAGGTGGCTTTGGCAATCGTGGTGTAGAAGGCAAGATGTGTGCTGCACGCTATTGTCGAGAAACCGGTAAACCTTACCTAGGCATCTGCCTAGGTTTACAAATTGCAGTGATTGACTTCGCACGTGACGTTCTTGGCAAGGTGGGGGCCAATAGTACCGAATTCGATGAAGACACACCTCACCCGACAGTCATTTTCATGCCTGAAGGTAGCCGTACCCACATGGGTGGAACCATGCGATTAGGAAGCCGTCAAACCAATCTACAAACTGAAGATTGTGACGCATACCGTCTATATGGTGGTGAGATGGAAATCCACGAGCGACATCGCCACAGATACGAAGTCAATCCAGATATGGTTGACGAGTTAGAAGCCGCAGGTCTGCGATTTGTTGGTAAAGACACCGAAGGAGAACGTATGGAAATAATCGAACTCACTGGACACCCCTATTTCTTCGCGACTCAGTATCACCCGGAATTCAAGAGTCGACCTAATCGCCCGAGCCCACCATTTGTGGGACTCATTGAAGCAGCACTGAACGCACAATAGATTTTCACTGTCGATCAATTTCTGGGACGGGGCAGGGTAACGGGTCACATTCACAAGTTTTCAGAACAATTGCTTGAAGAAATAGTGGTTTTCCATCAACATCATTTGTTCTTTGAATCCCACCCTGTGGCCGCCAGCCCTCAGAAAGCTTGTCGTTTACGAGTGAAATAAGGCCTTGGTTAACCATAGATGGCCAATTGGCAACCCCAAGTGGTTTATCTTCCATATGATTTGCAGTGATTATGTTATATCGCATAGGAGTGGACCTAGATTCCGACTTACTTGAACCCTTACTCTACAGCCACCCGAAGAAGTCGAGTTGTTCGATATCCCTGTAGAACCTTGAGATATTTCTTGGTCTGAAATTCAGCATCCAAGTTAGTATCTCCTGTATCTATTCTCAATTGATTAACAGTCAACATTTTTGCAGGCGTGACTACACCCATAACAGCCTCAATCCCAATCGCTCGCAATACGTCCGGGGATAGTTGTAAATTCCCGCGACCCAAGAGAAACCCTTGTCCTCCCATTGGAGAAACCAATAGTGTACACTCTCCCTTGTGGTTGGAGATCAGTTTCAATAAAGATTCTTCATTTAGATCAGTTCCAATTTGTTTTCCCCCGATTGTTGCATCGATTCCGAGTAAAGTTGGGGCAAAACCAATTCCCTCTCCAATAGTTCGCAACGTCCCCCCTGAACCCCAGATGACTAAACGTTCAGAATCTTCAACGAACACTTCCCGAATATGATCCCCGAGAGCCTCCAGAACTTCATCCTCTTCAGTCGCCTGCACACGCATCTTTGCACCTTGCATCCAACGAGGACTTGCCGGCATCATAGCCTCCCCATACATTCGAACAGACCAGCGACCTTGACGATACACTTCTTCATCCAGATCCATCACCTCGGTTCGAGCCAATAGCAAATCTCCTTCCAGCCAAGCGATTAGCACTTCAGCTGCAGCGTTTGGCGATGCTGCAAAACAACCACTGTGCATTTTGACTCCTCCCGGGACTCCAATAATCGGCAAATCTGGGTCACTCAATGCCTCGACAATGTCTCTAGTTGTGCCATCTCCCCCGGCATATAGCAATAATTCAATATCAGAATCGCACAATGATTTGACAGCCTCTTGAGTAGTTTGAGCAGAGGTCCTTTTTGGTGTTTCAAAGATTACAGTATGGTCAATAGGGCACCAATTTGAGCCCATATTCCCTGAACAAGTTAAAATCTCAACATCCTCTAATCTGTCATGGCACCGCTGTAATGCTAACATCATACGTGGTCCAGAACGATCCTCTGCACCGGCGGCTCTTGCTTCATCTGCCCGTCCATCACTGCCTTTGAATCCAAGCCGACCACCAAGTCCGGCATCTGGATTCACAATCATGCCTATGCGGCGGGCCATGTCTGCGCCAAGCAATTGGAGGGCATCAATCCTGCCCTAGGGGCAGGACCCCATGAAGCCACATATTTCAAGGGGTAGAGTAGGAGTCGAAGTACATGGCGGACGAGGACCTCGACACGATTGAGAACATCTTCGCCAAAGACATGGATAGGCTTCTAGCTGCCAGAGAAGAGTTGGACAGCGCTCCTCCAGAGGAACCGGAATCAGTTGCAGATGCTTTTGAAATAGCAACTACGCCACTTCCACCCGGCCCTCCTACTCCAGATCCTTTGACGCCCCCAACTGGACCTCCATCACCACCTCCTGGCCCCCCAGAATCAGATCCTCTGTTAGCCCCACTAGGGCTTCCATCTGCACCTGCAAGTCAGCCTACTTCTGCTCCCCCACCTGGCGTATTTGGAGCTCCACCTGGGCCACCTCCTAGTGGCCCTCCATCATCGCCACCAGGCCCTCCATCTGCACCGCCGATGGATGCGATGCCTCCCGGTCCACCCGCGCCTCCATCTGCACCGCCGATGGATGCGATGCCTCCCGGTCCACCAGGTCCTCCATCTGCACCATCGATGGATGCGATGCCTCCCGGCCCACCAGGTCCTCCATCTGCACCGTCGATGGATGCGATGCCCCCCGGTCCACCAGGTCCTCCATCTGCACCGCCGATGGATTTGCTCCTCCAAGGTGAACCCACTTCAATCACAGATATTTCTCAATTAGTAAATGAGATGGATAATGAAATGTCTGATGCACCAGATCTATCTTCAGAATCACATATGGATGCATTGCTATCTGCAATGCCCTCAAGCCCCCCTCTAGTCGAAGAGATTTCAGAAGCCCCGCCTTCAACCCTCACTGATCACTTTGAAGAACCAGGTCCAGTTATACCAACCACTCCTCGCTTTGACAGAGTTGACATTGACTCATGGGATTCGAATTGGGGTGAAGATTGGAAGGAGGATGCCAGTGTGTTTGTTTCCGAAGATACGGGGCAGGTTCCAGCAGCTGTTCAAGACGATGTTGAATGGGACTCAGAAGCGGGCAGTGAACAGGAATTACAAATTGAAGAATCTCTCCCCAATAAATCTACTTTGAACCGTATGAAGAAGGCTGAATTGGTTTCTCTAGCAGAAAGTCATGGAGTAGAAGCCACTGGTACAAAAGCGCAAATCATCGAGCGTCTGCTATCTTGAACGTGTTTCTTGCCATCGCCTTGATATGCAATATTCGGCCCCGTAGGGGCCGTAGGAGGTTAGTACGTGCTCAACATCACAGTCGGTAAGGACGCAATCCATGAGTATGCAGATGGCACCACCGCAGGTGAAGTTATCCGCAACGTTCATGGAAAGAAATCAGGTGCAGTAGCCGCACTTATCGATGGAATACAACACGATTTCAGTCATGTATTGAGTGATGGACAAACAGTTGAACCAATACTGTCCGATTCAGAAGAAGGTTTGTACATACTCCGCCATTCTTGCGCTCACTTACTGGCTCAAGCAGTTGTTGAGATATTTCCAGAAGCAAAACCTACCATCGGGCCGCCAATTGAAAATGGGTTTTACTACGATTTCTGCATGAATCCTATTTCAGATGAAGACTTAAGGAAAATCGAGAAGCGTATGAAAGAAATTGTCAAATCTAATATTCCAGTTCAGAGAGAAGAGTATGGTAACGAAACATTGCGAGGAATGTTTGCGAGCAATCCGTTCAAGATTGAAATAATGGACGACAAAATAGAGGATGGTGCAGGTTCTTCAGTTTACAGACAAGGAGATTTTGTTGATCTATGTAGAGGCCCTCACGTTCCAACCACTGCCATGCTGCGTTGGTTCAAATTGACTAGCACCAGCACTTCTTACTGGAAGGCAGACGCATCACGTGAATCTTTGGTCCGCATCTATGGTTGGTGCTTTGCAACCAAGCAGGACTTGCAAAATCACGAAACCATGATGCGTGAGGCAGCCAAGAGAGATCATCGAAAATTGGGCAAAGACCTGCAACTATTCCATATCGATGAGATGGTGGGGCAGGGCCTCATTCTCTGGACACCTCGTGGCTCAATCGTTCGAAATGAGTTGCAAAACTTCATCTCCAGTCATTTGCGTAGACAGGGCTACAATCAAGTCTATACACCACATATCGGAAAACTCGATTTGTATCGAACCAGTGGTCATTATCCCTACTACCAAGAGAGTCAGTATCCTCCATTGGTTGAACGTGACCTGATGACAAAACTCGCACATGAGGGCTGTTCCTGTGGCGAATTATCGAACCTCATGGATGAGGGAGAAATCGAAGGTTACCTACTGAAGCCAATGAACTGTCCACACCACATTCGAATCTATGCGAGTCAGCCTCGTTCCTATCGTGATCTTCCACTACGTCTCGCCGAATTCGGTACCGTGTATCGATGGGAACAATCTGGTGAGATTTCCGGTATGACTCGTGTTCGAGGGTTTACCCAAGATGACGCCCATCTGTTCGTCACTGAAGATCAAATTGCTGAGGAGGTTCTCGGTTGCATCGAATTAGTTCAGGTCATCTTTGGCACACTCGGAATGGATGACTATCGCGTGCGTGTGGGTCTACGCGACCCCGATTCCAGCAAGTATGTCGGTGAACCAGAGAAATGGGACAAAGCAGAACAAGCCTGCCGAGATGCAGCAGCAGCTCTTGGTGTTCCATTCACTGAAGAAGAAGGTGAAGCCGCATTCTATGGTCCGAAGATTGACTTTGTGGTTCGAGATGTTTTGGGGCGTGAATGGCAATTAGGCACCGTTCAGGTCGACTACAATCTTCCTGAGAGGTTCGATCTCTCCTATGTGGGTGCAGATGGAGAGAAGCACCGTCCGGTCATGATTCATCGCGCACCGTTTGGGAGCATGGAACGATTCTGTGGCGTTCTCATCGAGCACTTTGGCGGTATGTTCCCCACTTGGCTTTCCCCTACTCAGGCACATATTCTGACCATTTCAGAGAAGCACATCGATTATGCAAATGAGGTTGGTGCCGCTTTGAGAGCAGCCAACGTCCGTGTCGAGATGGATACCAGTGACGATACGATTGGTAAGAAGTTGCGAACCCATCGCGCAATGCGCCCGGCCTATCTGCTCATCCTAGGAGATGAGGAAGCAAACAGTGGAACCGTATCCTACATGGGGCCTGATCGCGAACAGGTCAACGGCGTGGCTCTCGATGACTTTGTCGCAAATATTCAGGCTGAGATTTCCAACCGTTCTGCTTGATTAGTCTCTACGACCAATCATTGCTGCACCTAGGAGGGAAAGCATACCAAGCACGGTTGTGAAGCCAGGCATTAGCATTGGGTTCTCATCACTGTAAGCATCGGCAGAGGTTGAATGCAGGCGAATATGTGTCCAGTTTACGCTAACATTGTCTCCAACCCAAATTACATCTCCATCTGTCAGTGTTCCACTTGAATCTGTGTCCATAAATGCAACAATTTCAGCAAATGTATCTAGGTCTTCATTTGATCCAGGGATGATACCTGGAATGGCATACATGGTGCTGTTGCTTTCATCACAAGTGAGTCATCATAAGTTGGGTCTTCATAAGTGAGCTATCAAAATGAGTCATCATCATAAGAAGTCATCGCAATCCTTATCGAAATC
>PBMO01000022.1 GCA_002722595.1 Methanobacteriota archaeon
CAACTTCCACAAACCTGCCGCAGTACCGCTTGATTGCACAGCATAGCCCTGACGGGCAAGCGCCTGCTGCACAACAAGTCTGACCGACTTATCATCGTCGGCAACAAGAATAAGCGGTGGCTTTGCGTTCATTCCGTTTATCCTTTTGCCAGTTTTGATGGCGAAGATACTGGTTTATCTGGTTCAGCCATTGGCTGGTATTTGATGAAAAATAGAGCTGATGTTATGCACATGGCAGCAAGGATGGGGCACCAGATAAGCCATCCAGAATCTGACAAATCGATCGATTGGAAACTAGTTGATTCGGATGGCTCAGTTGTTAGGGATAATTCTTCGTCAAGGGAATTAGGAGTCCAGATTGATTCTTCTGGTTACCAAATCTGGACACCAAGTCAAAATATTATCACAAAAAAGCCTTGGATTTCACTTCCACTTCCAAAGTCAATCCCTGTAGGTCTTGTTCTAGCGATTTCTGGTCACGCTCTCTGGAATGGCATCTCTATATTTGTTATATCGTTTGCAGAAGGAATTGGTTTCTCAGCTGTTGCACAATTATTCCTCAGTTTGGGTACACTTGCTGTTATGATTGGCACACTTCTCATAATTGGTTCTGGCCTTCTACATGGTGTTCGTCAAGCACCAGATGGGCGAGAAATTGATGAATATCAATCACAATTAGCAGATTTAACAAAATAATTAGTAAGTTTAAACTTACTCAATCGTTTGAGTTCGAATATCTAGTCAAAAGAATTGTTTATTTGTGGTAATTAATAGTGAAAACATTCAACCGTTAAACCTTCTCGCAATGCTTGGAGAGAGCACATGCAATCTCAGGATATACTTCCCTTCGACTTGGTGATGGAAGGAGGTTTCAATCAGACAAATCTGATCATCTCAGCCATACTGATTCTTGTCTTAATGGTCGTTAGTAGGATGCGTAAGGTTCTGAATGAATCAGGGACTTGGGCAGCAGCAATATTGGGATTGGGTGTAGCAATAGCAGGACATTGGTCATGGCTATTGATTCTGCTTTCATTTTTGACCGCTGGATTTATCGCTACTCGTTGGAGGTATGATGAGAAGAAAAGTCGTGGCCTCCATGAAGGAGATGAGGGTGAGAGGGATTGGACCAATGTCGTAGCAAATGGTGGAATTCCACTTGTTATTTCGATAGTCGCATTCACAACAAAAGATTGGGAAAATATGCTTCCAGTTTTTGCAGCAGCGGTAGCAGTTGCAGCTTCTGATACCTTCGCAAGTGAGTATGGCTGTTTGGATGACAGGGTGTATATGATTACAACCTTGAAGAAATGTGAACCTGGAATCAATGGAGGATTCAGTCCAAATGGACAACTTGCAGCACTATTGGGTGCGCTATTGATTGGTATAGTTAGCATCAGTTTGGGCTGGCTGGTTCAGGCACAGGAAATCTCACAACCACTCAGATTTATTGGAGGAATTACTGTTATCGGATTTGTCGGATGTCAAATTGATTCGCTTCTTGGCGCCCTCTTTGAGAATCGAGGTTGGATTGGAAAGGGAACTGTCAATGCATTGGCAATAACATCAGGTGCCCTAATTGCTGCTTTCCTATTACCAGAATTCAACTTTTGAACGGCGGCCCCATAGGGCCGCCGGATTCTTGAGGTCAACGGGGCTCCGCGAAGTATGCACCGAGTCAGGGAGGTCCGCCGAAGAGGCTGGGTTTTTCTTGTAATCGCTGCACTGTTAGCAATTTCCTTCTCATCGAGTGCCCAGACAACCGAATTCCCTTCTGGACCTGGCCTCGATTGGACATTGCCTGATTCACATGGACTTTTCATAAACGGGGATCAGGGACAAACTAGCCTTGGTAGAATCTTACCATCTGAGACAGGGCAACCTGATGGTGAGGCCGAATTTAGTGGGACATCGTTGATGCAAAATCTTCTCTCAGTAAGCAGTGAACCTGCAACTCAACCAGCACTACTCCAAGGCAATCTAACTGTTAGGCTGTTCACAGGACTATATGCCGAGGGTGCACAATGCAGTGGAGAGAATTTTCTTCCAGGAACACCTGCTGGCGGAGATACGACATTCTATGCCACAGTTATGGTGGGCACATCTTTAGTCATGGATAATGAACCAAGTGAATCCATAGTTCTCCAATATGATTGGAATAATGCACATGAGATTACCATCACAACTCCAATTGACACATTGCTAAATAGAAATGATACTATTTCGCTAGATGTTTCGGTAGTTCACAATTGCCAATTTGCAAATGGTCTTCTCTTTTGGGACACCTATGACTTGCCCAGTGGGATAGAAATTTCTGCAGATATGCTAACTCCTTCACTCAATATTTCTGTCAGTTCCAATGGCCTACCCAGCATCGAATTAGCGCCGCATTCTCCATTTGGAACCGACGATTATAAAGAAGTTAAAATTGATGTGATTGGACCACTGGATTCTTGGGAACAGGGTGTGCACTATCCAATACCTCCTGAAGAGGAACAATTTCAATCCAGAATGAAAATGGATGATGAAAATCCACCACATGGAATACGGCAGACTGACACTGGAGATACTGCATGGACATGGATTACCAAAAATCCTCTCGACCCTGGGATGTACGTAATTGATCTATGTGTCAAAACAACAGATGGAGTCTACACTGAACCTTGCCACGTAATTGGTGTACTACGCTTTGAAGTTTCAGAACCACCGAGTGCTTGGATTGAATCGGGTTGGTTCTTTGCATTACCAATCTTAGGGGTACTAGGCCTTATTGGATATTTGTTAAACACACAATTACCACCTTGGCCTGTTTTCATTGTCATCGCTCTCCTGGCTGTAGCCGCCACAACTTCGATGCAGGTGATACCCGAAATTGGGCCCGGTGAGCAACAGCATGAAACTACATCGCCGGACTTTATGTTGCTGAATCATGGTGGGGGGAGTACCAAATTGTCTGATTTACTAGATGGCAAAGATGCATTGGTTCTTGGCGTATTTACTGCGGGTTCCCCTGCAGCAGATTTGCAGATGAAAGATTTCGTTGATGTTCAAGAAAAACTTGGGGATGAGGTTTCGTTTGCGCAAATAATAACAGGTGAAAATGTCGAAATGTATGATGCTGATAGCTACGCCGAGAAATTGAATGGTTCTTGGCCATTGATGATTGATGAAAGTGATGCAGCTGTAGCCAATCAGTTACCCACAGGCATCGGTGAAGGAGTTGTTGTCATTGATTCTGCAGGTTATATCGTCGATTGGCATGTAACTACGATGAATCCAATAGACATCGAAAAGGCCGTTGATAGTTCGGCATCCGGGGGGGATCGAAACCCATTCGAGATGCTTGCACCATCTACTCTATTGATACTAATGCCACTAATTCTACTGGGATTGCCTAAAGAAAAAATCGAAGCTCCTGATGTCGTGATGATTCCTGCTGCTGGCTGGATCGGAACTGCAGGTTCAGCAGCGATCGGTTTCGCCATTTGGGCAATACCTGTTGGTTTACTTGGAATTCTAGGAGCAACTTTGTGGCACTGGGTACAAGCAATACTCGTTGGGTGGCTAATTTGGCAAAGTTTAGCAATGATTATTTGGCAACGTATTCCTGAGATTGATTGGATTTCAAATCAAGTGTACAACCGCTTACCAGATGAATACAGGCAATGGCGCACAAATGAAATGTGGGCATGGGATACTCGAATGGGCCATTGGATGGCATGGCTACTTTGGTTGGCATTGCCTACTATGATAGGGCAAGGTTTCGGAGCACGCGTATCCGCAGGAGGAATGGGGATAATAATGGGTCCAATCATGCTTTTGGCATTCATCATAACTGCTGGATTACTCACCCTCTTGATTCGTCTGGTTGCATCATGGGGAGGGCCTGTTTCAAGACTCGCAGGTACTCTGACACGACCTATCGCTGTCCGAAGTTGGGGGACAATTAATGCTGGAATCGCAATATGGATGCTAGCGTGGTTCATTATTGGGCCAATGATGGGCTGATATGGATGCAATTTTTGCGTAGAGTAGCACGTGTACCTGCTCGAATCAATATTCTTGGAGAACATACTGATCGATATGGTGGACTTTCTCTGCCATTTGCATGTCAGTACCAACTTGTTTTGACTGCTACAAGAAGAAATGAGGGATTCTCCGGAGAATCTGGAGTTGTCCAATTATGGAAATGCGCAGGTGGATGGCCCGCAGACTTGGTTGTTGAAAGCGATATCCCAATAGGCGCAGGGATGTCATCTTCAGCAGCCCTATGTGTTGCCATTGTAATGTGTGCACAGGGCAAACAAGAATTGATGCAGGTTTGTCTTGAAGCACAGAGAATTGAGCATGAAGTTATAGGGACACAATGTGGACTTCTAGATCAGATTGCGATTACTCATTCTTCTAAAGGTAAGGCCATTCGTATTGATTTTGGAAAAAATGAATTACAAACTATAACACTGCCTGAAAATTGGCACTTCAAACTTGTAGACTCAAGAGTTAGGAGGAAACTAAGTGATTCGAATTATGCTCAAGAGGATGTTGCTTCTGTGTCTTTTGCATCCCACGTTTTGGATGAGAACAATCGAGTTGAGGAAGCTTTGAATTGTGATGCCATTCGACTTGGTGAAATGATAAATGAGTCACATTTCTCAATGCGTGACAGAATAAAGGTAAGCACTCCTGAAATAGATCAAAGGGTGAATGAATTGCAAAACACCGAGGGGGTACTCGGTGCTAGGATAATGGGAGGAGGATTTGGTGGAATGATTCTCACACTTGTTGAACACCCTAGTATATTGGATGAAGATTTGATTATAGCAAGTGATTCAGCCTCTTTGGAGGAATTCTTCTAACTTTTCTAGTCGTTCTGGCGTACCCATATCCCAAAACGGTGAATTGTCCAAATGGGCTGCAATATTCCCTGCTAATTTTGGATAAATTGTCTCCTCCCAACTCCATTTCCCTTCTTTACCATAATCTTCCAAAACTGATTTTTCGACTATGCTGGTACCTGCTTCATAGCCATTCAAACCAATACTGGAGACACAAGACTTGTCATATCTGTTCACTCTTTGTTCTGAAAACTCGAGATTGTGGTTTTCATTATTCTCAGTCACAGTCATTGTCAATTTACAATTTGATGAAAGATGCGTTGAAAGTAGATTAGAATATGATATTTGGTGCAAATCATCACCCCAGAGAAGGATGAACCTATCTTGGATATATTCTCGTGCATTCCAAAGTGCTCCACCCGTCCCCAAGGGCGTATCTTCCTTGATAAATTTCAGTTTCACAGTATCGTGAGTGAAGTCTTCGAAATGCTCACCAAGATGTCCAATTAGAACCGCTGCTTCACGACATCCCTCTTGAGCGGCCCAATCAAGGATATGCTCTAGAATCGGTTTGCCTGCAACAGATATCATTGACTTTGGCATATTTTCAGTTACCTTTCCCAGCCTAGTCCCCAAGCCACCAGCAAGTATCACCAATTGCGGCATTGTATGTGAACCAGCAATTTGAGAATAGAGTTTCCCGCTATCTCGGAGAGTTCTTTCTTTAGTTTCAAAATTGACTTTGTACAGACCGAATTGTTGATCATAACCTTCGGCCCATTCGAAGTTATCCAAAAGACTCCAGTGATAGAATCCCCGTACATCGTATCCATCTTTTATGGCCTCTGCAGTTATGAACAAGTGTCTTCGAACATGCTCTGGGCGCATATCATCATCATTGTCTGCAACACCATTTTCAGTGATTATTATTGGAATACCTAAACCACTGACCATCTCTATAGAGCGGCGTAGTCCTTCAGCATACATAGGGTATCTGAAATCAGTTCTTATTTCCCAAGGACGTATTATTGGATCAATTTCTACTTTAGTGGGCATGAATGGTGTTGCTAGCAAATGAGTGTAGTAATTTAAGCCAATGAAATCACTACTATCCTTTAACCCATGGATATTTTTTGCGAATAAACTGGAGGGTGGACGAAATCTACCCTTTTTCAAACCACGAAGCCAACAAGAGTTGAACATTTCATCCAAAATAAATGACTGTATCCAATGAAGTGGGTTCCAACGGCGATAGGGATCAAAGATGTTGATATTCTTGACCAAACCTATCTGAGCCTCCCTACCATTATCCATCATTTTGAGAGTCCGGTAACAACGAGCATGTGCGCGCATCATGTTTGTTGCAACCCTTCTTGTAACTGAGAATGATCTCTTTCCAGGCGGGAATTCACCCAAAACATAGCCCATGGTCGTGAACACTGCTGGCTCGTTTATTGTGCACCACCAAACAATACGGTCAGATAATACTGAAAACATCTTCTCGCAGAAATTTATCCAATCAACGATATTTTCTTCGTTCTCAAAACCACCTTTTTCTTCCCACCAAATTGGATGTGTGAAGTGATGCAGCGTCGCCATCGGCTTGATACCTCTGGCCAATAATTTGTCAACCAAATTGCTATACCAATCAATAGCAGTTTCATCCCACTTGCCCTGCTCAGGTTCGACACGGCTCCATTCAATTGAAAATCGATAGTAGGAAACATTCAGCCTACCTATATTAGCAATATCTTCATCGACGAGGTTCCAATGATCACAGGCATCTCCACTGAGTTGTCCACTCTTTGAATTTGGTTCAAAGACTGTCCAATTATTTTGGTTACCGCCCTCAATTTGGTGTGCAGCTGTAGCAACACCCCACATGAAATTGGAGGGGAAAGCGTTCCCATCGGTCAAATTTGAATAATCAATATTGCTCCAATTTCTATGCCACTCGTATCTGGAACAATTCCCAACCCACAAAGATATCCCAATCAGTAGCAACTGGAGTAAACCGCGCAAAAAATGCCACCTATCTTCGAATGGCTCTCCTCCATTTACACCATCCAATGGAATATCATTAATCCACATATTGAGGTTCGCCCAATACAAAATAATCAACAAAATTGCCATTGAAGGAGCAGCCCAAGAGCGAGACTTTGGAAAGATAATTGCGATTCCAATTCCTACCTCAAATACACCGCTTACGTAAACCCAAAATTCTGGATAACCTAGGACTTCAGGTACAATGGGTTCGAACCAACTTGGATTGATGAAGTGATCAATTCCAATTTTTATGAAGAATACCCCAATTGCTAACGATACAATATCTTGTAATGTTGTCCTTCGCCCCTTCATAGAAAGGCCTCATATCTTAGAGACAAGGTCACGAAGAACTGAAAGCGGATCATTGGCTTTTGTCACACCACTTGCAAGCAAAACACCTTCCGTACCTAGTTCGATGGCCATGGCAACATCTGCACCGTTCTTCACACCTGCACCACAAAGAACGCGCACATTAGGATTCGCTTCTTTGACAGCCTCTGCTGTTCCGGATACTATACCAGGGTCTGCAGTAGTTACACTGATGTCTCCCCCGATAAGCTCTGGTGGTTCAACAGCAATGAAGGTTGGAGAAAGAGTCGCTAATGCCCTCGCCTCCTGAATGTCTGCAGCACAAGCACATACAGGAAAATCATCAGGAAGTTGTGCTAACAAAGTCTCAACATGGCCTAAATCGACTTTGTGCTCTGCATGATTGATGATTGTACCTGTCGCACCATGACCAATTGCAGTTTCTGGGTGCATCCATCCAGTATTCGAGCCCCAACCAATTGGGTCGAGATGTTGGCACCAAACTTGGAGATTAGGAGCTGCTGCCTTGACTGAACTTAGATCAAATGCTGATACCACGGCAACCATGGTTGCATCTGTAGTCGAATCTACTTCTTCCATTGCCTTAGCAAGTGCAATCGCTGCATCCCCCTGAGCGGAAGCATAAGTCTTGAAATTGACTACGATAAGAGCGGTCATCAAACCTCCGAAAAGACGGAAGGTGTTCAATCTGCCGTAGGGAACTTTCCGCCAAATTGTGTATATCCTGAAGGTATATTCTGATTATGCCCAATGACTACATCCCTTAACTCACAATTATCTCCAATGGAGACATTTCTGCCAACCATACAATTGGAAATACGGCAATTATTTCCAATCACCACATTATCAAGTAATGAACTACTTACTAAATGACATCCGGAACTTATCTTTGTTTTTTGACCGATTGCAGAATTGGACAATTTTGCTGTAGAATCTATGCTATAATCTGGTCCCAACCAGTTGCCCTTCTCATCACCATGGCCCGAAACCCATGCCTTGTTTTTGATAGAGGTCAGAACGGCTTCGATGTATGAAATAGGAGTTCCTGCATCTACAAAGTGACCCTCGAAAGGAAAACCAACAAGCTGACGTGCTTCAGCTAACTTGGGGAAAACTACTCGCTCCATACTAAATGCGCCATCTGGCATCCAATCGAAAACTTCAGGCTCAAGAAGATAAGTTCCAGCGTTAATCAGATTTGAAAATGCCTCCTCGCGCGGCGGCTTTTCTTGGAAACGATGTATCAGAGAACTAGAACTATCGAAATCAGCGACTCCGAATCTACTGGGATCATCAACTTCCCATAGAGAAATGGATGCCAAACATCCCGAATCACGATGAGAAGAAAGCATTTCATCAACTCGCAAACTGGTTAGCAAGTCACCATTAATCACGCAACAAGTTTGGCCTGAAAGGTGTTCTCGACAGTTTGCAATAGCCCCTCCAGTTCCAAGAGGCTCAGTTTCTTCCACTATGATTACATCATATGGCAACTTTAGCGATGAAAAATGCGAACGCATTTGCTCAATCCCATATCCAGCTGCAATAAGTACACGAGACACCATGTTTTCAGGTAGGATACTGACTACATGTTCAATCATGGTCCGATCCAAAATTGGAAGTAGAGGTTTTGGAGTATCCTCTGTCCATGGACGCAGACGTGTCCCAAAACCTCCTGCCAGAACTATGACGTCCATCACACTGTGGGAGGCGGGTTCCACTCAAGTGCCTTGCTAATCATATTTGCATGCCATGCGCTAACGTCGGAGTGTTCAAAGAGCGACTTCAGGTCGAATGATGCGAGGGTCGTCATGAATATACATGAGTATCAGGGTAAAGAGATGTTCAAAGAAGCGGGAGTTTCTGTTCAAAGGGGTGTGCATTGCACAACTGTGGAACAAGCCCTGTCAGCATATGATGAGTTAGGTTCAAAAGTTGTAGCGGTCAAATCACAAATTCATGCAGGAGGACGTGGGAAAGGAAATTTGTACCACCCTGAATCGAAAGAATTAGTTATGGAAGGCGGAGTGAAAATTGCCTTCAGTAAAGCAGATGTTGAAAATTATGCATCAAATATCCTTGGCAATGTTCTAGTCACTAAGCAAACTGGTTCAGAAGGGAAATTGGTAAGCAATCTGTATGTTGAAGAAGGCTGCTCTATTTCTCACGAATATTATCTAGCCATTCTAGTTGATCGTGAAGCAAAAGCAGTTCTGATAATGGCTTCAACTGAGGGAGGCATGGATATTGAGGAAGTCGCAGAGAATACACCTGAAGCAATCCATAAGATTCACGTTGACCCTGCTGCTGGACTTCTTGGATTCCAGAAAAGGAATCTTGGTGTTTCCCTAGGATTATCAGGTAATGCACTGAAGTCATTTTTCAAAATGATTGGGAAACTCTACGATCTGTTTATCCAAAATGATTGCTCCATGATAGAAATAAATCCACTTGTACGTACTGAAGATGAAGAGATGATTGCACTAGATGCAAAAATTGGATTTGACTCGAATGCTGATTTTCGGCACAAAAACAACTGGGTCCAGATGCGTGACTTATCGGAAGAAGATGATGCTGAAATCCGGGCAGGTGAAGCCGATCTTTCATATGTCAACCTCGACGGGAATATTGGTTGCTTAGTAAATGGAGCCGGGCTAGCAATGGCAACTATGGACGTCATCAAGTTGTATGGAGGGGAACCCGCAAACTTCCTTGATGTTGGCGGTGGCGCAAATGAAGAACAGGTCAAAACTGCATTCAGCATAATTCTAGAAGACCCGAATGTAGAAGGTATTCTGGTGAATATTTTTGGAGGCATCATGCGTTGTGATATAATCGCAAGAGGTGTTATTGCAGCAACTGAAGCTTTGAATCTAGACGTTCCATTGGTTGTCAGGCTAGCGGGAACCAATGTAGATGAAGGGAAGAAGATCTTGGCCGCTTCCTCACTAAACATCCATCCTGCTGATGATTTAGCACAAGGTGCGCAGAAAATTGTTTCTTTAATCGGAGGAGGTGAGTGAATGGCAATTTGGATTCACGAAGACAGTAAAGTGCTCATCCAAGGAATTACTGGAAATCAAGGTATGTTCCATGGTGAAAAAATGATTGAATATGGAACTAATATTGTAGGAGGCGTCACTCCTGGAAAAGGTGGGATGGAAGTCCTAGGTGTCCCGGTATTCAATTCAATGCGCGATTCTATAGAATCTACTGATGCTGATGCAACCGTAATCTATGTACCTCCACCATTTGCAGCAGAGGCGATAATGGAGGCAGCAGAGGCCTTTGATTCAATCAAGGGAGAAGGTGTGATTGTCTGCATTACTGAAGGCATTCCAACATTAGACATGGTGCGTGCTGTATCATACGTTGCAGATCGACCAGGTATACGTCTGATTGGTCCAAACTGTCCAGGTATAATCACACCTGGTCAAAATGGCGGATGCAAGATTGGTATTATGCCTGGACACATTCATGCAAAAGGAAGGATTGGCATTGTTTCAAAATCTGGAACATTAACCTACGAAGCAGTTGCCCAAACGATGCGAATAGATGAGGGACAATCGACATGTGTTGGGATAGGAGGAGATCCCGTCAATGGCACTGGATTCATCGACTGCTTGGCTGCATTTGAGGCCGACCCCCAAACGGAGGCTATTGTGATGATTGGCGAAATAGGAGGTACTGCAGAAGAAGATGCGGCTGCATGGGCTAAGGAAAATGTCACAAAACCGATTGTCGGATTCGTTGCGGGAGCAACCGCACCACCAGGGAAGCGAATGGGTCACGCGGGTGCAATTATTGCAGGTGGAAAGGGTACTGCAGCAGAAAAATTTGCTGCCTTTGAGGATGCCGGTATCGCATGTGCAAGAGACCCCAGCGAAATAGGCGATGTCCTTCTAGCAAGTCTGAAGGACGCCGGTCTGCGCTGAGCCCTCATGGAACTGGTAGCACTAGCACCGATAGTGGCCGCCCTTTGCCTAGGCGCAATGTCCCCTGGTCCATCTCTAGTTGTATTACTCCGTAATACGCGTGAAGGTGGAAGAAGTCGTGGATTAGCCTGTGGAGTCGGACACGGAATTGGATTTAGCATCTATGCATTCGCTGCAGTATCTGGAATCGTATTTCTCAAACAAAATGCATCCGAATCATCAAGATGGTTGGAAATATTGGGTGGTATTTTCCTTCTATTTCTGTCAATAATGATGTTTCGCCAAAATGTTCCAAAAAGATCACACAAACGCCATTCTAAGGCCCGAGGATTTAGTGAAGGTTTTCTTGTAGCGTTTCTGAATCCAAAGATTCTAGCATTCTTGGTTGCAATATTCAGTCAATTCGTGCAACCAGATTTCACTATGATGGATCGGTTACTCATTGCAGGGATAGCTATGCTAACAGATGGTGGTTGGTATGTCCTAGTGGCTCTGCTCGTATCAGGCACCAAATTTACGAAGACAATCGAAGACCATGGAAGAAAAATCGACCTGACTCTTGCAATTCTTCTTGCCATATATGGACTGGCAATCTTGTTTCACTGAATCACTGTGGAGGGCCGCGACGTTTTGGCGGACCACCTGGACCTTTCTTCGGAGGGCCACCTGGGCCCTTCTTAGGACCACTGGGGCCACGAGATGGGCCACTTGGAGGGCCACCACCTGGGCCTCGAGAAGGAGGACCGCCGCTAGGACCCTGCGAAGGAGGGCCACCTGGGCCTCGAGAAGGAGGACCGCCTGGACCTCGAGAAGGAGGACCGCCGCTAGGGCCCTGCGATGGAGGACCACCTGGACCTCGAGAAGGAGGGCCACCTGGGCCTCGAGAAGGAGGACCGCCTGGACCTCGAGAAGGAGGACCGCCTGGACCTCGAGAAGGAGGACCGCCTGGACCTCGAGAAGGAGGACCACCCGGACCTCTAGCGGGTTCAGGTTCATCATCCCAGTCATCTATGAACTGTGCGCCACAACCTGGGCAACTAGAATCTGATTCACGAATTGGATAGTGGCCACAATCATCACAGGCGAACAAGTCTTCATCATCTTCTAAATCAGCCTCTTCTTGAGTTTCGCCTACAGCATCACCCCAAACAAGTTCAATCACACCATCCATGGAACGGAATAATGTAATCTCAATTCCAATATCGAATCCTTTCAATGCCAATTCTGTTGCAATAGCATGCTCAAAAGCGTTGGATAAATCTGGAGGAGTATCTAGAACTCTACCATCATCTATGTAGGTCACATTCACTTGTACAGTTTCATCGTCGGTGAGAGCCACTTGTGGCGATTCAACTGCAACACCTCTCTTTCTAGCAACGCGCCGTGTTGCAACCTCTGCCATTCTACGAAGAAGTGATGATGAGGGTTGATTTGAACGAGCCTTCTTTTTCTGCATACTCAAATCTTGTCCGTCGTCAAGGAATCTCGCACCACCTGTTTCTGTGGCAAGATGCGCAGGTAGTTCACCTCCGGCAAGGCCTGCTAATACGCCACTTGCAGTTCGCTGATTCATTGCTAACCATTCATTACGCGCATCCTGTTTCTCAGCTTTTCCAGCTTCAACCATGTGGTCAACCACTTGATCTGTTACTGAATTGCTGTCAACTGAGGGCTGAGGACGAGGCGGTGAAGGCCGAGGAGTTGAATCGATTGGAGGAGTATCATCAGCAACTTGATTGGCTATCTGACTAAGGAAATTAGATGGGTCAATTGTGGCGCCCCCTGAACCCCCTGCTGAATCTGCAGCCTGCATATCCTGAGTCGCCTGAATTGTCTGCGAACTAACTACGCCGAAGTTCCTAGCGCCCATTGCTCCAGACTTAGAGGGGTCCTGTCGAGCACCACATTCTGGACAGAAAAGAGAGTCCCCAGGTATCTCTTCCGAACAAACTTGACAGTAGATATTCCCACCCCTACGGGTGGGAGGGCCCGTTGCCTGTTAGAAAAGGTTGCCGAGAACAAACATGCCCACAGGGTCAAGAATGCATAGCCCTTAGTGTCACCGGGGGGGACTGTATGTCAGTGTTAATCAATCCGAAAATTGATGCCTTGTTGGAAGGTACTTCTCGATCATTCTACCCTACTCTGAAATATCTACCAAAGAAAATGCGGGGGCAGGTGGGATTACTCTACCTACTAGCTAGAATCGCCGATACAATAGCAGATTCAAAGCATGGGGAAACTGATTTCCTTCTCCAAACATTGCGTAGTTACAATGATGTTGCACAGGGAACTACCACAAGCTTGCCTGACTTTGTAGAATTAGCTGAAATTCAAACAAACCCTGCTGAAGCAGAATTGCTACGTGGTGTCGAGGATGTAATCCTCAGTCTCCCAACATATTCCCAACCCGATCAAGAAAGAATTAGAAAATGCCTAGACATCATTGTTGGTGGACAATCTTTGGATTTGGAAAGATTCGGAATCGCCAAGGATGGAGGGAAAATCTCGGCATTAGAAACTGAAATAGAATTAGATGACTATGCATACAGAGTCGCCGGTTGTGTGGGTGAGTTCTGGACCGAAATGTCCCTAGCCCATCTAATCAAAATGGATGCAGGAGAAATTGACAAATTTCAGCAATTAGGAATTAGATTTGGAAAGGCTCTTCAAATGATAAATATTTTACGAGATATTCCTGAAGATTTACGTTTTGGACGTTGCTATATACCAGTTGACTCGATGTCCAAAAATGGTTTGTGTGCCGAAGATTTACTTGACTCTGGAAATATGGATAAATTTCGCCAAATGTACGATATTTATATCGAAATTGCATCCAAACACATGGATGCTGCTGTTGAGTACATCGGCATGATCCCTTATGGCCAATTCCGCCTTAGAGCCGCTTGCATGCTACCTGTACTAATTGGTCAAAGAACTCTGAATCTACTGAAAGATTCTAATGTATTAGATTCAGAAAATAGAGTTAAAGTTTCCAGAAATGAAATTAAGAAATATTCCAAAAAGATGGTTTTTGCTCTCATCATACCAGGTGGTGGGCGACGCCTACTTGAAAGAAATCGAAACCTTTGACTTTCTGAAACCATTCATGTCCCCAAAGGGGACAAATTGGACTTTTTGGGGATGAGTTCAATAAGGTATGAGCCCACCCTGAGAACGACGCGCATGTCTAGTAACGTGAATCGTAATTCCTCCGAGGTGTTTGATGAGTTTATTCTCATCGAAGACGAACCGGCGAGGAAAGGCGAGGAAGGCACTACTGTAAATCCACGTCTAGAGCAACTTCGTGCTGCTGTTGTACTGACAAAAGAAGCAGTTAGAGCAGCGAGTATTACTGCATTGGAATTGGCCACGGAATCGGCCCACTTCATGGGTGTTGTCGGTAACGCAGGAGAACTAGTAAACCCCTTCGAACACATTCAAGCACCAGTGTGGGAGGAAGAAGAAGTACCTGCTGACATGATTGAGGCAGCCTATGCATATTGTGAAGAGCTGACGCGCAGAGAAGCCGGGAATTTCTACCACTCATTCAAGTATCTCCCAGAGGAACAACGCAGAGCAATCTGTGCCTACTACGCATTCTGCCGCAGGGCTGATGATATTGCCGATGGAGATTATGTAGACATTTTTCCCGGTAGTTTAGGCCCCAATGATCCTGAAGCGATTACCTACAGACGAAAACTGGAAGAGTTAGCCGCTGCAAAACCAGTCGTTGAGAGAACAGAATATGAAGATAAGTTGGCGCAATTATTCTTTTTCAGGAAAAAATTGTCTACTGCATATAATTCCATGTCAAGCACTGATCCAATTTTCATGGCATTGAAACATACAATTTCCAATTTTGGTATTCCTCGTGAGTATATGGATGACATGATTAGTGGGATGGAGGATGACCTGTATACCAACCGTTATGCTAACTTTGAGGAACTTTACTCATACTGTTACCGAGTAGCATCTACAGTAGGACTAGTTTGTATCAATATCTATGGGCACGATGCAACGGCTGCAGCACGTGAGTTTGCAGAAGCTTGGGGGATATTTATGCAACTTACTAACATTATCCGAGATGTGCAAGAAGATACCGAGCGTAACCGAATTTACTTACCATTAGAAGACTTGGAAAGATTTGGATTATCTGAAGAAGACATGATGTCTGGGCGTGAATTGCTGAAACATCCCGGTTGGAAACCATTCGTTACGGAATATTGCGAGCGGATTAAGGCTTACAGAGACAAAGCATACAAGTTGCTGCCTCTACTTCCGAAACAAAGTCGCTACAGTCCAGCGGCAATGATGGCTTTCTACAGTAGTATCCTACGCCGCATTGAGAAGAGTGGAGGAGATGTGTTTACAGAACGCGTCAAACTAAGCAAAGCAGAAAAATTGACACTCGCAGCAGGAGTTTATCTAAAACACAGATTCCTCTCTTTCTGATAGCAAAGAAACAAGGCCCCAACCAATATTGGGAGCCACAACCGATTAAGAATGACTGATAGCGCCAGCAAATAAGGGAGGGATATAATGAGAATCGCAGTGTTGATTGAAGATCGGTGCAAACCGAATTCCCCGGCGTTCCAGTATTTGCAAAAATATGCTGGACAATGTGGCGCTGAATGCATTCAAGTGGAGGGGACAAAGTGTAAAATTCTGGAGTCGGCTTGCCCCCCTTGTTTGGTCCGGGCGAAACACTGTCCAGGAGATGCTGTGAAAATTATCAATTTACCTCAAGAACTTGATCACGACCTAACGCATTGTTATGGAGAGAATAGTTTCAGGCTATTCCGATTGCCTGCTCCTAGAGAAAGCGAAGTAGTCGGCGTACTAGGTGCGAATGGAATAGGGAAATCAACAGCGATAAATCTCCTATCCGGAACTCTACGTCCAAATCTCGGAGATTGGGTAGAAGGTGAACGACCCTGGGAGGAAGTCTTGGAGGCTTTCCCTCGTGGGGAATTAAGGGACTTCATGGCATTAGTATCCGAAAATGGAGTTCGAATCGCTGTAAAACCCCAGTATGTCGACAAGATACCACGAGCCTTTGATGGAAAAGTAAGCGCACTTCTCGAACGAATTGACCAACGCGGGGTGATTGAACAAGTTAGTGTCGACCTGTCAATTGATCACTTGTTCGATCGGAACCTTCCTGAGCTTTCAGGAGGTGAATTACAGAGAGTGGCAATTGCTGCTACATTACTAAAGGACGCAGACGTATATTTCTTTGATGAGCCTTCATCGTATTTGGATATCTATGAAAGGATGCGTATGGTCAAAATCATTCAGGAATTGTCAGAAACTGGAAAACGTGTCATCGTCATTGAGCATGACCTTGCCATTCTTGATGTGCTTTGTGACTTAGTCCACATTGTTTATGGGGAAAGGGCGGCATACGGTATATTCACTCCCCCAAGAAACACGCGAATGGCCATCAATGCTTATTTGGATGGATATTTAGAACAAGAAAATGTCCGTATTCGAGATCGACCAATTCAATTTGTTCGAGGAGGCACCCGAGGTGAAGAGATAGGACAACCAATTTTAGAGTGGGGAGATATGGAAAAAACTCTTGGAAATTTCCACCTTAAGACTGAAACCGGAAAAGTACACAGTTCAGAAGTTGTTGGTATCGTAGGACCGAATGCTACGGGAAAAACGACCATGGTCAAAATGATTGCCGGAGAAATGGAAATGGATGCTGGTTGGTGTACAATGGAAGCAAAAGTATCTTACAAACCACAACACGTCAAGCCAGAGTTCTCAGGGACTGTTGAAATGTGGCTTGATAGTGAACTAGGCATGAAATGGAGAAGAGGAGAATTTCACACCACTGTAATTCGACCTCTCGAAATTGACAAACTGGTCGAACAGGATGCAAGGAGGCTCTCCGGAGGTGAATTGCAAGCAATTAGTATAGCAATATGTTTGGGTAAGGAGGCCGATCTTTATCTCTTGGATGAACCAAGTGCACACTTAGATGCAAATGCAAGAATGGAAGCCGCGAAAGCAATACACAAAACTATGGAAGTGAATGAAAAGTCAGCAATGGTGATCGATCACGACATATACTTCATAGACATAGTCAGTGACTCCTTACTTGTTTTTGAGGGTGAAGGTGGTTCAGAGGGTAAGGCGATTGGTCCATTGCCGCTACGTTCTGGAATGAATAAGTTCCTAGAGCAGGTTGAGATCACATTCAGAAGGGATCATGATAGTCATAGGCCTAGAATAAACAAGCCAAATAGTCGAAAAGATCGTGAACAAAAATCTAGTGGAGAATATTTCTACACGGGGTAATCATATGCCAGTTATACCTCAACCTACTGGAGTTTATGCTCGTAGTCGAAGGCGATTGAGTGCCTCTTCATTAGTCACATGGGAGCGATGTAGAAGAGATTGGTTTCTAACCCGCAGACTTGGA
Organism: Methanobacteriota archaeon; assembly: GCA_002722595.1. Taxonomy (GTDB): domain Archaea; phylum Thermoplasmatota; class Poseidoniia; order Poseidoniales; family Thalassarchaeaceae; genus MGIIb-P. The sequence continues at coordinate 17,583 of PBMO01000022.1, forward strand.
ATCCAAAGTGCAAAGCATCCTGAAATGATTCTGGGCATAATTGTTGAAGAAGCTGTGACGAGTATCTGGATGGAAAGGCCACATCCTACAGAAGGTATGCCGATTGGTGCATCGACATGGGCACCTAGCAAAAGTGGAGATAATACAAAAATTGAGAGCATAGAGGATTTGGAAAGTTGGTTGCGTACACTGATGCCCCCTGTTGTCGATAAAATATTCGAGATATTAGAAAATGAGTGGAACGATTGTAAATGGAAAGCAAAAGGTAGGAATATAAGTGACATAAAGCGAGAAAGAATCAATTCGATGGTCAAGAATGCCATCAAACTACAGATTTCAGAAACTCGTGATTGCTTAGATGATAATGGTGGACCCTACCTAGAAAAATATAGGGAAAATGGAGACCCATTTGGAACACCATCTCCTTGCTGGGATGAAGGAATGGGCACCGGTTGGCAATCCAAAGGCGAGAAATGTACATGGTGGGAGGCGTGGGAAATCGCGAGACCCTGGTTCAAAGATCCAAGAATACATACTGCGCAAAGATTGTTCCACCCTGATGGATGGGCTGCCGGAGAATTGGATGTGGCCCATCGATGGCGAGGTGAAATACACATTGTTGATCTAAAAGCCAATAGAGGCCACCAGAGAGACCATACTGGCGTCGCACATCAACTCAGATTCTATCAGTGGCTTTGGATAGAAACTCGAAAACATCCAAATAAACCTATGAATGAAGTTGAGGAAGGAATTGTTGCTGCAGCTAAATCATGGCATCTTGCAGATGGGTTCGTCCATACTGCGGATTTGATTGAGGATATTGAATCTGAAACGAAGAGACTCAGAGAAATTCAAGAAGAGATGTCAAAAGCATCCTGGTCCGATTTTGGATTGGATAATGAATTACCGTCTATAGAGGGGTTGCTTGGATGCGAAAAATGCTATGGAGAGAATACTTGTGATTATCCAAGAGGTGGTGAAGAACAACCACTACACAGCTTGATTCCAAGGGAAAAGGTCACTCCTCCGGAGAGCCCTTTTTCGCCAATATCAAGTCTGCCGAATAGAGTATCCGTAAGAGGTAAACTGCATGGGCATTGGGGGCCGATGCCGAATCATTTTGGGGACCCAGTAATCGGAGCAGCAATAACTGCTGGTGAGAAAAGTGCAGTAATTGAAGAAATGGGGATCAATCAATTCCCGAACCTGCATATGAATGATGGAGATGTTGTTATTCGAAATGCTGCCCCTGGTCAATGGAGAGGTATGATTAGGCTCTACTTAGATAAGGAAAGTGAAATTGTACCTGCCGGAGAAGTGGAAGAAAAATTGGACAGGATTGGTTTGATACCAACGCGCGCAAATGTTTCCGGAGTAGTAATTAGTTGTGGGATAAATAAGGGCGTGAATGCTAAAGGTAGAGAATGGTCAATGTCTACAATTCACCTTTGGGATGGAACTGGAATTATCGAAGTGGTTGCTTTTGGAATTGGGCGGACTGAATCATTCGATCAGTTGGAAGTTGGAAAATATGTGAAATTCATGGCAGCCGAAATGGGTTGGCGAGAAGGGACTCCACAATTACGGGTTGACCCTCGAAATACACGGATGACTTCAGAATAGAATGCTGCGACCACACCCCGTAGGTTCAAAGACGTCGAACATAATCCAAATCTGTGCCGGTTCGGATTGTTGATGATGCAGATTTGATAGTCGACAAGTACAGTCGACTTTCTGCGACCAGTTTCATCCAATACCAATCTTGCCCTAGGTCTTGGTTTTACCAACGAATACAGTACCTTAGGGGCCCACAAGTTCCTGCGATGATGCGGGGCCACATTGTAGAGAATACAGTCTGTAGAGTATTTCGCGAGTCCCCGATTCTTGTGAAAAAGGAAGATAGTTGGGATGTACTCGCTTCCCCAATTGATGAAAATGGCAGACCATTTAGAAGCCAGAAAAGTTTGTACAAAGGGCCAACGCTTGCGCCAATGGAAGGTTTTTCAGATGTTGAAGAATTACGAGAATGGACTAGGTCTCGAGTAAGTGTACACCTACCAATAGTTATGCAATCACATATTGAGGAATTTGAAGATAATCCTATGTCCATCGGTTGTGGAGATGATTTAGATGCCGATTTGATTCGCTCTATGGTGCTGAAAACAATTGATTTCCACATAGACGAAGTTGTTAGGTGCCTCAATTCTAATGGAGGGCCGAAACTACAAGATTTCAGAAAAGGTGCTAGGGCAGAATGGCCGCCACCGGATGGTTTCCCACACGACTGGGAAGAACCACATCCAAGTGTGAGCGAGGGTGAATGCACCCTAATGGAGGCTTGGGAAATTTCTAGGCCTTGGTTTGTAGATCCTGATGCAGGTACATTCTCATTGGGAACTGTACACCCTGAGCATTGGTTTTGGGGCGAATATGATTTTGTTTATGATTGGGATGGCAATATTTGTATCGTTGATTTGAAGGCAGCAATGGGCGACAATGATCGTTCATCTGGATATATGTTACAATTAGAAATCTATGCATGGCTTTGGTGGGAGACACACGGACGTGAATCAATTGTCGATGGATTACAAATTTGGTATGCTGGTTCAGGGGTAATCAAGAATATCAAGGCACCGAATCTCGATCGCCTATTTGAAATTCAAACAATGCTAAGAGATACTTATGACGAACTCTTCACGAATAGAAGTACAGAGATTGATGATTACCCAAATCAACCAGCTCCCTTGCAGTTATTTGAGCCGGGCGGCATCCATGACGGCGAAGATGCAAATCCCCTAGCACGTTGTAATGACTGCAATTACCATAGCATCTGCCCCAGTGGAGATAATAGGTTGAGCCTCCCAAAAATGGAACAATTGGAACATGATGGTCGAAAATGGCCCATTACTAAATCTGAGGAACTAAGAACGCGAGTTGATATTTGTGGCGAAGTTACAGGCCTTTTCTCACCTCACTCTGATGAAAATGGTGGGATTGAAGTTCAATTCAATCTTCAACAAGGTGTGGATCGTATCAAAGTGAAAAACTGTTTTTTCCCAAAACCAAAGAAAATTACTCGGAGAATATCGAATGGACTTCATGTAAGAATAAAGAATGGCCGCCCTACTGAATGGAATCTAGTCCCTAGCATTGAGTTAGATAATCTGTCGGAAATCGAAATAATTGATGCAGAAAATGCTGAGGGAGAGAATATTGTTGGACTAATCACGGCAGGTAGCGTTGTGGGTAGAGTCATGACAATAAGAGACACAACATGGCAAAAAAATCGAACTGGTTCAGGTAAACCAAAATGGAGATTGACTATTTCAGATTCTTCTGGAAATATCGAAATTGTTGCATTTGCTTTTGCTATTACCCCACTTATGAGAACGATAAAACCTGGTGACGAGATTGCAATACTAAATGGTGTATACTCTGAGTTCTTTGGTAGGCCTGAAATTAAATTTCAGAAGAATACTCGTTTGGTGTTGCTGAAAAGAGGATTATCCACCACTTGAAACTATAATTAATTCAATTTCCAAATCCCCAGTTATTGTTGAGGTGTGTGGAACAATCTTTTGCTCAACTACAGTCAAAACTGTCGATGGAGGGATATCCATTTTTTCCAACACTTTAGAGATGAGAACTGGTTCACTGAATTGGTAAACCGACCTTTTCCCCTCGTGTGTAACTCCGACGTCCATAGGACTCGCTACTGCACTGTGCTCAAGTATTTGACTACTCTTCACTTGTTGAATCAAACTTCTGATTCAGCTCTGAAATCATCACTTTCAACTCAGATATCTCTGCCTTGATCTCGTTATGCATTCTTGAGAATCCTTGTTCATCACCTTCTTCGATATCGATTGCTGCCAAGGTGTTTGTAAATACTGCAATAAACATATTCAGGAATGTGAAAGAAGTGCATAGAATGTAGCCTATGAAGAAAATTGCAGCTTCCCAACCTTGCTCCTCAATGATTAGGCGGGCAATCCCATGCGACCATGATTCTAAAGTCATTATTTGGAATAAAGAATACAAAGAGAGCCCTAGGTTTCCGAAATATAACTCTCCATTAGGCCCTCCGTCTCCGTAAAGTATTGTCGCCATTACAGAAAATACGTATAAAACCAAGCATAAGAGCCATCCAATTGCACCTATTGCTCTTAGTGAACGAAGCATTGCTTCAACCATTCTCTGCATTTCTGGCATGCTCGTAATTAATCTAAGTGCTCTGAATACACGGAACACTCGCAATACACTCCATGGCCCTGCCTGTGGTGCTAGGGAAGCTACAACGATAACAAAATCAAACAAGTTGTCTCCTTGCCCAAAGAATCTGATTCTATGTGCGTGAATTCGGATAAATAATTCTACAACAAATATCCAAAGGAACAAATTATCCAGCATATCCAACATCTGGTTGTTTTTGTCTCCCAAGTCAAATGTCTGAAGACCAATTGTCACTGCATTCAATGAAATAATAAGCAATATGAAGTTTTGAAACCTATTTGATTCCGATACCTCAAGCGTCTTATCTCTAAAGGACATAGAGTTCGGACAACTACATTTGATAATAAGTCTTCATGGCGCCGAGAGAGAGATTTGAACTCCCGCGTCGCAAGGACAGTGGATTTCGAATCCACCGCAATACCGGGCTATGCGATCTCGGCCGTAAACCTTCGACCAGAGTTGTTGCCATAAGCCTGACTGGCCTATACATAGAATCCAGTATCTGGTTCGTCATCAGAAATACTCATGCCAGCAATCTCCTTTCCTTCCATCCTCTCAAGCAACCGGGCCGCAGTTTCACTTGTGTTGTCAATCGGGAGAACCAATCCCATCTCGAAATCTTCACTCAAACGACTTGCTAATCTATCTGCTGTAACAACATCAACACTTAATCCAACAGTTTCAGCACAGTATGCAGCACTTTGGACGCCATGAATGGGGGCTAGTGAAAC
>PBMO01000023.1 GCA_002722595.1 Methanobacteriota archaeon
AGAGCAAATGGCTTTGATTATGCCACTGCAAATTCTTGGGGGAATATGGAGCATCCTGATGGTGGAGCAATGGGCCACAACCAAAGCGCGCATGGAGGGACCTTTGCATGGTCAGAATTGAATCCTTACTTCGCGTTCATCTATGCTTTCGGAGATTTAAATTGCCACCAAAAGCATGAGCGGTCTTGGACCATCAATGGGAATCAGATGCCCGTTTGTGCTCGTGATGTTGGCATATTCTTTGGGCTTGCTTTAGGAGGATGGTGGTTCTCAAGGAAGGGTCTAAATCGATGGACAATGAGAGACTCATTCTTGACATTGTTTCCCGACGATATAATTGCACCACTATACACTAAAGATCGTCGATTGATGGCCATGTTTACAATTGGCGTTTTGTTTTGTCTCCCTGTTGTTTTGGATGGGGGTATACAGGCGATTTCTGCCTATGAATCTGTGAATCCTCTACGATTAGCCACAGGAATTCCGTTTGGATTCATTATCGGATGGTATTTGTGCGCAAGTATTTCATCCAAACCAATAGATTTCAGATTAGACCCAACGCGTGTTCACTTGCCAAAAGGGGCGAGACTCGCCCCCCTAGAAAGTAGTGAAGAAGAGTGATCTAAACCCCGTCTCTCCACCATGCAAGGAGCTCTGAATGTGTACTTGGCAATAGAACACCCTCTTTACCGGGGCCAAGTATTTTCAATCGATTGATACAATCCTGAGTGTGTTCTGGAGAACTGGATAAAACGGCCCCGAAACTATGTTTCCACGACTTAGATGGGTTACGTTTCCTCCAATCAGACAGATTTTCTTTTAGAGGCCAAATTACTAGTCCCAATCGCCCAAATGCTTGCCAATCAGAGCGTAATTCGGTACGTCGGGCATCGTGGCCAATCAATGGTTTATGCACCCATACCCATCCCGATTGTTCATGAAAGAATTTTATCATCCGATGCGTATGTCGCTCAGTAACCATTCGAACAGGGCCCAAACATTTCCTAAGCTCTGAAATTTCTGCTCCAGGCAACAGTGATAGGGTACCTATTATCGATATCACGGGGTGACTTAGTGGTTGGTTTGGCGCATCCATGCGCGGAGGAGCATCACTCGCTTGAATAGCCTCAAGGTATAGTTTCGAGGCATCTCGAATTACCTCCCAGGGTTTCGAATCACCTAACCAATTTAGATTACTGCGCGCTGGTTTAGTTGATAAAACATCTAGAGTTGTTTGACCTTTTTGGAAATTCAATGCTTGAGCGAGCATGTACTGCTCGACCTCTTCAGGGTGGACATTGAGTGGCGTAGGACGATCGTGGAGGAATCGCCTGATTTCATACTGCAACTTTTTCCTCAAATCGCCTTTTGTCCCATCATTGACAAGTGGGCCAACTACTTTACCTTGGTCAAATGGAGATGGCATTGGAACCTTACCCCCCAAAAGGTCGTGGTAGCCTTGTCGTATCTGAATCTGATATTTGTCGGTTTCAAAGTATTCTGATTTATCCAATGTGACACGCAGGGTGTCCTGCTCAATTCTGCGCAATGCCGCATCTGGTTCACAATCGACCCAAATACACAGATCTGGGATCATTGCAGCAGCATTCATCCTAGCGACTTCTTCGATACCCAAATCCCCAACGACACCTTGGTAGACCAAAGACGAATGCACATTCCGCTCACTTACAACTGCCCGTCCTTGACTAAGACGTGGGCGAATCCAAGTGTGTGAATGATCCATTCGATCTGCTGCGAAATATACTGCTTCACGGACCGGTCCAGCCTCACCAGTTCTTACTGCTTCGACTGCCAGCAAACCCAATTCCGCATCACGCCTAGGTTCAGCAGTTACATCCACTCCTGAAAATGTGAATTCTTGCTCCAAGATTTCTGCGATCATTTGTGTTGCAAGGCCTTTACCAGACCCATCGCCACCCTCAACAGTAAACAGGTACATGGCAGCACCCTAGTCCTCATTTTCTTCGATGTCTTCGAATCTGTTCTTTGTAGCAGATAGAATACCCATGCCTGCAAGAATAAGCATTGGACCAATGAATACCCCACCTCTACTGAAGAGTGCAAGACCACATAGATACTGTGTTCGACGATAGTACTTACAACGTCGAGATTCAAAAGCACCCATGATCCCAAGCAGCGCCGATACAATTGTCAAAGAGGCAACTATTGAAGCAAGAAGGACTGGGCTATCAAGATCGGTTTCTTGACGAATATCCTCTTCGATAATACCCTCACCAGGAGTGAGCGTCAAGGATAAGTCGGCTTGGTCACCTGGATTGAAAGTTATTCGAAGTGTTTTATTTCCTTCATGACTGACTTTGAGAATAAATGATTGCTGTGGAACATTCTCAATTGTAAAACGACCATCCCGATTTGTGTATGCATTGTGGCTTGTAGGTTGGTCCTCAATGTTTAGGAGCAGAATCTGCAAACCCTCAACTGGTTCGCCACCTGTTTGGTTTTCGACATCTGCAGCAGTGATTATTTGCCCATTTACTGTTGCAGTGCTGTCATCAAGAAATAATGGATTTTCCAATACATCTTGAGGATCTGCAGCAAATAGTAGTACACCAAACCAAAGACCCAAAAGAGAACCAACTACTATCAGAGCAAATGCCGTGTTAATTGACCACAGCATTGCCTCTTCTTCGGCATATACACCGAAATCCTCGGCTTCATCGAGTTTGACGACTAGTTCTTCATCACTCATTTAGTCGCCCCCCACCAGATGGGTTGATGCCATTGTCCTTCAATTTCATGGCTAGCAGTGTCACAACCAAAGCGAAAATAATTGATAACGGAATCCACGACAATTGTGAACTGATTTTAGTTACACTGGTGTCCTCTGGACTTGGAGAAACATTGGAATTATCATCCTCAAAAACCGGTTCTGTAAATGTGATGTTGTGCATATTGGGCCATAACTTACCTGTAATCCAAAGTGAATTCGTACTCGAATCAAAAGCTATTCCATTCAAAACACCTGCACCGTCAGGTTTCAATCCACTTGCATCGATATTCCAGATGACAACACCTGAATGTGCATCTATACCGACAATTTGCTCTTCTTGGTATATGTTTGCGAGTAGAACTCCTTGGAACATTTCAAGCTCGTTTATTCGAGGTAGTGGTTCCCCATTTAGAGTGACATTAACTGTTGATTCCAACTCAAATGTTGTTGCATTACGGAATTGCAATTCAGATGAACCATCCGACATTATCAGTCGCTCCCCATCGAATACAAGGCCCCATCCTTCGCCTTCATAGGAATGGTTTTCAATTAATTCGAACGTTTCAAGATCATATCTGTGGGCAATTCCTTCCTTCCATGTCAACTGTAGTATCTCTGAACCGATAACTGTAATTCCTTCTCCAAATTCAGTATCTGGCAAACTTGTGCTCCTTAGTATTGAGCCATTAGTCGGATTAACTTCTCGCAGAGTCGAAGAACCATACAAACCAGTGGATTCAAACAAACGACCATTGTAGAATTCCAATCCCTGCGTGTAGGCTCCCGAGTCATGGGATGAATTGTCATGCACAACTACAATCAATGACTCTGCGCGGACATAAGAATCGTGACCCTGAGAAGCATTTGCCGAGGGATAAAACAACAAAATTGAGGCGAAAAAAAGTACCTGCCAGTACCGGCGGCCCCTGAGCATGTATGAACAATGCTCCATCGAGAGTTAAATACCTGCTCGAACCAAGACGACGCGGAACACGTAGTGTTCCTGCGAAGTGTTTTCATGTCCGCCCACAATCAGTTGCGAAGTTTGATGCTGGTATCCGTGATGATTCTTGCTTCTTGGTCACCACTTGCTGGTGCAGAACAAACAGATTTTGATTCATCTGTAAACGCTGAAGAAGGATTGGTTTATGAACTCGAAAACTTCAACCCAGATGATGATGGGAGGCCATATCTTTTTGCTGGAAATGAAAGTGAAAATATCTACAGTGCTACCCGATTCCTCAAACAGCAGTGGGTGGATGACAACTACCCTGATTTGTATCTTCCTTTCTCGGAAAATACGGTCTCAAATTCTCGAACTTCAGGCCGCGCGTGTGAAAATGCGTGGACTACTGGGCAAGCCGGACAAGTTCCAACAACCGGCGGAACGATACAGGTTTCTGCAATGCACGTTACGACCAATTCGGTAATTCTTGTTGAAAACGGGCAATCTGTTTCATCGACAACACTGAATAACATCGGATCGACATGGGAAACTACGATTTATCCAACCAACACTAATTACTTTGGGAATGCTCCTGACGTCGACAATAATTGCCAAATAGAGATTGTGATTTATGCAATAGATGGCGGTGCAAATATCGGTGGTTACTTCATGCCGAGCATGTCAGCCACACGGGAGATAATTTACGTAGACATTGATGATTTGTCGTGGAGGAATACGATTTTCGCCCACGAATTTGAGCACCTCCTGCATAATGCGAGAGACCCGTTTGAATATGCATGGGTTGATGAGGGCAATGCTGACATGGCTGCATTCCTTTGCTTTGGGGCTTCGAATGCAGTTATTGGACACGCAAATGCATGGACACAAAATGCTAGCGCATCCGTTCGCTGGTGGAATCAACGGATAGGAGACTATGGAGCCGGCTTCATGTTTATGCTCTTCCTTGCAGATAATTTAGGAGGCGGGGCTGCAATACGCCAGTTAGTCGCAGATACACAAACTGGTGGCAACTCAATTCTCAGTTTGGCAACGACTCTGGGACCTGGAAGTACACCTATTGGCGATACTATGTCAGATATTTTTGCGAACTTTACTGCGTCTGTAACTCTCGACCACGGCACCCAATCAGGATATGGGTTAGATAATATTGACATGTATGAATCCTGTAATGGGAGTCAATTCTGTAGACTTCAATTGTCTGGCACGAATCTTAACTGGGGCAGTATGTGGCAGAGTGGGACAATGGATATTGAAGGATGGGGTGTCCATGCATTCAGATTCAAAGATGGTACAGGTGCTCCCCTAAATGTCATGGTCCAACCAACTGAACTTGGTTTTGCAGGTACAGTATTGAAGCGTGATACAGCAACAGGAACGTGGTCGACAGAAAACCTCCGATTTGATCCAGTCACAGGGATAGGAACTGCATTGGTACCCAGTTTTGGAAATGCAACAGACGATGTTTATCTCATTGTTTGGTATGAAAGTGGAGTTGATGACTGTGATTACACTAGTCCAAATTGCAACTTTGCAGGCGGTACTGAGTACCCAATCGCATCCTTTGACGTCACAGCCGGACTCATTACACAACCTGCGCAGATTATTGTTGCACAGCAAGAAACTACGGATAGAGATGGAAATGGGGATGACGACACATTGGTTTCAACCATTGAGGTCACTTCATCTGCGTTCTATGAGGTTCTTGATGTCGAAGTGAACGCGTATGAAAACAATACGTTGCAGGACACTCTCGCATTTTCTATGGAGGCAGGCAACAGTATACCAATCAACCAAAGCATATGGTACACACCTCCATGGGATGGTGATTGGACAATTCGCTTAACAATGCGTAACCAAATTGGAGAAATTGTTGATGAGGCTCTGACACTGCCTATAGCATTGTCAAATATGGCACCAACAGCTGCTGGAGGTGCTGCATCGAATTCAACTCAAACTTGGTTACCTCTCCAGTTCTTTGGTGCAGGTTACGATCTTTGGGGCCTTGGGTTGACAAATGATTCATTCTCGCATAATGTAACGCCAATCGGTTACAATTGGTATTTTGGTGATAATCTATCGGGTTCAGGCCTGAAGGACCCAATGCGTTCATGGCAGACTCCTGGTATTTACAACGTCACATTAACCGTAGTAGACCAAGGTGGCGATGTTAGCCCCATCCAAAACTGGACCATTGCTGTTAACGATACACAAGTACCAATTCCTCAAATCGATGCTGGGACGCCACCTGTGTCTATCACCGACCCATATGTGTTGTTGACCTCACAAAGAGTGCAATTTTCAGCATCTAAGTCTATCGATAACGTACCACTTAGTGAACTCATATTCACTTGGGACTTCGGAGATGGGACAATCATGAGTGGTAAAGGATTGTATGACGTTGCACACGAATGGTCTGAAGGTTCAGCTAATGGAACCATCTACAACCTCACTCTTTACGTCGATGACGGAGTTCATTTAGCGAATATGAGTGTTACAATACTCATCATGAACCGCTTGCCGCGTCAAGTTTGGTTTGAAGACTTTGAAGCAACCACACTTACTCCACTCTACCTACCTACTGTATTCACCGACGATGATGGGACAATAACAATGACACAATGGTGGTTCGATGAGGGCGTCAATATCGATGGAGGAATCGTGACCATGGCATCCGCCTTCGATGTCAACCAAACAACATTGGAAAATCCAACACCCGCATGGTCCACCCCTGGTTGGAAAAATATCACCGTAGTGGCCACTGATGACTCAGGTAATTCGAGTATGGCGGTATTACAAGTGGAAGTAATGAATCAACGTCCTGTTGCTATTTTCCCCCGTCCCAATGATGGTTTAACTGACCAGATGTACTCATTCCTTTCCTCCTCATTCGACCCTGATGGAAATAGTGGAAACCTAATTCATAATTGGACCATTACAGGAGTAAACGGGACCATGGATAACAACCAAGTGAATCATGTTTTCACCGAGCCAGGAGTTTACGTAGTAACTCTAATTGTTACTGATGAAAGAGGACTCGATTCTATTCCGAAAAGCTACACACTACACATTGAAAATCCATTACCAATGCCTGTTTTATCAGTTAATGAGGCTTGGTTGAATGGAAGTCCAATTACAGTCCCCGGTTCAGATTTGTCTGTATACAATTGGCGAAGAACCGTCACTGAACAAGGCGATATTTTCGTATCACCTGGGACTGTGCTAAGATTTTCATCAGAGGGGTCCAGAGATATGGACAGTGCATTTGAGGGGATGTCGAATTCAGATCCAAACTCACCAGATTGGAATGGAATTATGGAAACTAGATGGGATTGGGGGGATGCATCGCCACCTACACACTCAACAGATGCATGGCATATATTCGAACAGCCGGGATTCTACACAGTTACACTAACTGTGAGAGATGGATATGGCACTGGTGACAGTAATTCAACAACTATTGGAATTTGGGTGTCTAATGCCCCAGAAATCTATACTGAACAACTACTTGGTGATGGGATTGCCATAAGTGGTGAAATCAATATTATCGAAGCTTTTGCCACAGACTCCGACCTAGATTCGGATATTTCGGCTTGGCGGGATGATGACATACTTACTGATAGTGACAATGATGGAGTACCGGATAATGATCGCGATACACCGCTCAATGTAGAATTGTTTTATCAATGGGACTTAGATGATAGCATCGATGCTGACGAAAATGGTAATTTCAACGATGATTGGGAATCTAATCCAGATATTCGCGATGGAAGGGGTATCGATGCAAACTGGACCTTGCCCGGAGAATTTGTAGTTCGTTTGTTGGTATGTGACGATACAAATGTATGTTCAACTGCAACATTCGACATCACAGTACGAGACCCTAGTACTGTTGATGAGGAATTATCAGACCTCTCGTGGGAAGATTTACTCCCATCTACAGATTCAGGTAGTTTGTACATCATCATACTAATCGCATTGGTTCTAACCCTTGGATGGTTAGTTATGCGCGAGCCAGAAGAAATTGAGGTCGAAGCACAACAAGCAGCGAGTACTTATGATGTGGCCGAGGTGCATACTGAAGGAGGTATCTTAGGAATGGATCAACATGCACCGCCTCCAAAACCAAGCCATTTGACGAAGGATGAAAGACGTAGTAGGGAATCGGGTTATGTGCGGCCTGTTACTAGCAGGCGTCGGCGGTGACCCACGTATGCGATATAGAGGGCGGGTTTCCTTACTTGTTACCCTCCTACTCCTACTGCCGCTTTTCCCTGCTCCCTACGGGCAAGGTGAAGGACTCGCACCAATTGTATCATCTGCATCTAATTGTGGTTCCGAAGATCAATCTGGACCCATGGATCCCGATAAAGTTGAATTTTTCAACATGATAAATCAAGGGGGATACGGTGGAGATGATGAAGCATGGTTATCGGCAAGAGATTATGGAGGAATCCCTGTCTCAGATAGTGACTTAGAAAGCCTGACTTCATCGTTTTACACGTCATCGATACTGGCCAACGACACTGCAATTGGACTCCGAATGAACCTGACAACTGGGTGGAAATACACCATATGTGTGAATTTACAGGCATTGAATGATTCCGAAATCCGTCCTTCTACTGATGTTTATTTGATTCAAGAAACACAATTTGACAGGTATGATTTTGACTATGATTCAAGACACAATTCATGGGATGGAATGCGTGATGAAATTGCACATTCTTCACCGTGGCTGCAAAATTTAATCCTGTGGAATTCATTCAGAGATGTGCACTCGTATGAAAAGGTCGAGCAAGTTGCATTCAGCGTTGCCCTGGACCATGAAGAAAGAAGTTTTTCACTCTTTGGAGGAGAATCTGAACCACGTACTATGTTCTTGATGATAGATGCATGGGACAACATTAGAGACTATGATGCTAAGCCCCAAAATATCAACTATAGTGCAGACATTACTGTTCTTGTCGAAGAGAGATTTTCTTTACCAAATTGGACGGTTTCTTTAACTTGTTGCGGGGGCCTAATTGGACTCTTAGCTGCTCCATTTATTCTTCACAGAAGATTCATGAAGGCAGGATTAGATGAGAATGTTTCTAGTGGAGGAGGCGATTTGATGCCTCACCTAGAAACTGCTGCCGAAAGGCCTGGTGGCACCCAATCACTAGTGGGAAACCCGCCAACTAATTGACCCATCATTCGTATTCTAAAACATCCCAAGCAGTGCGTAAATCGTTGACATTGATTTGGCCACGCCTAACTAGAGAATAATCCCGATCTAATGTAGTGTATACGATTGGTTGTTTCAGCATAGGGGCATGAATTCTTGTCCAATCACCGCCTGGACCTATTCCCATTAGTGCAACCGAAACATCACCCTCTGAGAGTGAATGGGCTGCTTCAAACACATGTAAACTGGTTGAATGGTCGACATCCATGTAACAAAACTTCAACATATCGCCTGCTGATGAATTCGATTGAACGACTTCAACTATCTCTTCTGATGAAGTCGCAGCAGGAAGATGATTAGAGGCCATCACGGATGTGTTTTCTCCACAAGATTTTACCAATCCCTTACGCGATTTATCTGCAATTGATATTTCCAAATCAATCCAAGTAACTTCACTGTCGATTGCTGCCTGTAGAATAGCAATTCGAGATTTTTCGTCACCATGATAGTAACCTCCCTCTCCAGTAGAACGACAAGTGAAAATGACTGGTATTTGAATACCTTGCTTCAAGCTCTCAATACTGGCCATGACATCCACTGCATCGACATCTAGATTTTCGATAATAGGTGGCTGTCTTTCGACTTTTTCCTCGCCATCAGCATTTGTGATGACAATTGGATCAACATCGATTCGATTAACGAATAAATTGTCAAATCGAACCTCTACTAAATCTGCACCGGCAGCGGTGGCTCGACTTGCGTCGCGAATCATATCATCGACACTGTGTCCGCGCAGAGTAACGCAGATTAGAGTCTCGGTCATCGAAGCCGGGGACCTACATCCCCTGTTTAACGATATTGAGTATGCATTGAAGAAAAATTGTCTAGAAATAGGCTGATTGGTCCAAAATATACAGGTGCCTCGAAAGTCGTGAAATCGCGGTAAAACTGCATATTCCTGGCATCTAATACGAATCATTCAATAACCTCGGAATGGCACCAAAGGATATGTGTTGAGGACCCCCTATGGGGGTCCTCAGAGAATTATATCGAGAGGCTTCAATATGAGCGATTCAGAATACAGAGCAGATAGCATCCAGGTACTAGAAGGACTAGAGGCTGTTCGGAAGAGACCTGGTATGTATTTGGGAGACCCACATGATGGTTCAGCTCTCCACCATTGCATATGGGAAGTTGTCGACAATGCAGTAGATGAACACCTTGCAGGGCATTGTGACGCCCTAGAAGTGATTATTCAGAAAGATGGATCTGTAACAATCGTCGACCACGGCAGAGGAATTCCTGTTGGAATGCACTCCGAATATGGAATCAGTGCTGCCGAAGTGATCATGACAAAACTCCACGCGGGCGGGAAGTTCGACAACTCCTCCTACAAAGTCTCAGGAGGTTTGCACGGAGTAGGCGTCTCTGCAGTCAATGCCGTATCCGAATGGCTAAAAATGACAATCCAGAGAGATGGGAAAATGTATGAGCAAACATACGTCAGAGGAGAACCGCAGGGGCCACTGTCAGAAGTCGGCGAAAGTTCATCCACTGGGACTGCAATATCATTCAAACCAGATTTGGAAATATTCACTACCGTCACGGAGTTCGATTATGAAATCTTAAACACTCGACTTCGTGAAACTGCATTCCTTAATGCTGGCTTGAAAATAAAGATTGTAGACCAGAGAGGAGGTGAACCAGAAGTCATTGAACACCAATATGATGGAGGGATTTCTGAGTTCGTCAGACAATTGAATGAGCGCAGGAACCCCATCCATAGTGATGTAGTATTCATCAAGGGGATGAGGGAAATTGAAGATGGGGAGATACACATTGAATTAGCAATGCAGTGGTCAGATGCTTACAATGAAGTCATTCAATGCTACACCAATATTATCCGCAACCGCGATGGCGGAACTCATCTTTCGGGCCTTAGAAGTGCACTAACTGGCACATTGAACCGATATGCGAAAAGTCGCAACTTGCTGAAAAATGTCGACAAATTATCAGGAGATGATGTCCGAGAAGGTATTGCAGTAGTAATCAGTGTGAAACATCCTGATCCTTCTTTCTCAAGTCAAACAAAGGACAAGTTGGTTTCCAATGAGGTTGCAGGAATTGTCGAAAGTATCGTCAATGAAAAACTCTCAGAGCATTTTGAGGAAAATCCATCCATTGCGAAATTAGTCATTGACAAAGCAGTCCTTGCCAGCAAGGCACGAGAAGCAGCTCGAAAGGCACGCGATTTGACTCGTAGAAAGGGAGTCCTTGAAGGCGGGGGGTTGCCGGGTAAATTGGCAGATTGTCAAAGCAGGAAGCCTGAAGAATGTGAGATATATATTGTCGAAGGAGATTCAGCTGGTGGCTCTGCTAAAACTGGCAGAGATAGAAGAACACAGGCAATTCTACCTCTTCGAGGTAAAATCCTTAACGTCGAACGACAACTCAGAAATCAGGCAAAAGTTTACCAAAATAACGAAATCCAGACTATGATAAAAGCACTTGGTGCAGGTGTGGGCAACCCGCCTGAATTAGCAGAGGGAGAAGAATCACTAGCAGATGCAGAGACGTTTTTCAATGTTGAAAAACTTCGGTATGGGAAAATAATCATTATGACTGATGCTGATGTTGATGGAGCACACATCCGCACGCTAATTCTTACATTCATGTGGAGGTTTATGCGGCCAGCTATCGAAGCCGGGAATGTTTACATCGCACAACCGCCATTGTACATGATTACAAGAGGCAGGAAATCAAAATACGCGTACACTGATGCAGAAAGGGATTCAATCATACAAGAATTTCGTGAAGATAATCCCGAGGCTAAAATCGGCATCCAGCGCTACAAGGGTCTGGGTGAAATGAATCCTGACCAATTATGGGCGACGACGATGGACCCCGAATTTAGAACGCTGCTAAAAGTAACTGCAAATGATTTTAGCGATGAGGGGGAAACATCTGCACTCTTTGAAACTCTGATGGGTGACGATGTCCCTGATCGCCGGGCATTTATTGAGCGACATGCCGCTGAGGCTGATGTAGATGTATGAGGTGAGTTGATGAGTGAAGAAGAAATATCTGAAAATCCTACTGACAATCAAGTTCGACACACTGTCGATGATGAGATGCGTGTGTCATACATCAATTATGCAATGTCTGTAATAATTGGTCGAGCGCTACCTGAAGTTCGTGATGGATTGAAACCCGTCCACCGCCGTGTCCTATACGGCATGCATGAAGCAGGACACACGTCCGATCGCTCTTACTCCAAATCCGCTCGTTCAGTGGGCGAAGTGATGGGTAAATTCCACCCACATGGTGACCAGTCAATATATGATACCATGGTCAGAATGGCTCAAGACTTCAGCCTGCGTTATCCACTAGTAGATGGCCAAGGCAATTTTGGAAGTATTGATGGAGACCCGCCTGCTGCAATGCGATATACTGAAAGTCGGCTTGATCGGTTGTCCAAACATATGCTCGAAGATATCAAGAAAGATACCGTCAACTTCCAACCGAACTTTGATGATTCGGAGCAAGAACCGGAAGTATTACCTGCAAGACTCCCAAATTTACTGCTCAATGGAAGTGACGGGATTGCTGTAGGTATGGCTACAAAAATTCCCCCACACAACCTCCCAGAAGTTGCAGCAGCAATACACCTACATGTAGGGCGAATACTAGAAGATGGTAGTGAAAGCGGGGATCCAGAAAATTTACCAGCAATAGATGTCTCAGAATACATGCAGCATCTAAAGGGCCCTGATTTCCCCACTGGTGCAACCATCCACGGAATTGATGGCATTCGAGACATGTATGAAACAGGACATGGGAGATTTCACGTCCGTTCTCAATGTGAAGTTCACGATGATGCTGATGGGAAGAGAATTGTAGTCACAGAAATACCATACCAGGTAAAGAAGGCTGCCATGCTTGAAGCAATCGCTGATTTAGTTAGCAAAGAAACTGTAAAGGGAATAAGAGACATTAGAGATGAATCGAGTAAAGAAGGGATTCGTGTGGTCATAGAAGTCAAGCAAAATGCCGACCCACATGCTGTCTTGAACCAATTATATCGTTCAAGTCGATTACAAGAGTCTTACTCAGCTAATATGATGGGGATTATCAATAGAGAACCCGTGCAACTAACACTACCAGTTATCTTACACTCATATGTTCGCCACAGAGAGGACGTCATTCGAAGGCGCACTCAATTTGACCTTGCAAAGGCCGAGGCTCGTGCCCATGTTTTGGAGGGATTGGTAAAAGCACAGGCAAGAATAGACGATGTTGTGACCGTTGGAAAGGGTGCTGAAAGCCGCGAGCACTTCGAAAAAATACTTCGTGGCGAGGAAAAATTTGGAAGTATCGCTGAGTTTGATTTCACGGAGCCACAAGCGAAAGCTATTGCAGAAAGACGCCTATACCAACTCTCCAAGATGGATACTAAAAAGGTCGATGATGAATTTACGGAACTGAAATTGGCAATTGCAGAATATGAATCCATTTTGGGAAGCCGGAATAGACAACTGGAAATCCTCCTCACTGAACTTGATGAGATGGTTGAGAAACACGGAGATGAACGACGGACCCACATTGATCCAATGCCTCTTTCCATGGATCGAGAAGATTTAGTTGAAGAACGTGCAATTGTAATATCTCTATCAGATGACAATTACATTCGACATCTCCCCGTAGAGGCATTCCGTGTACAAAACCGAGGAGGAAAGGGACTCAAAGGTGTAACTACAAAAGATGAGGATTTCCCTAAATTGATCATCACATGTTTTAGCAAGGACAGGCTTCTAATTTTCACAGACCAAGGACGAGTTTACGGACTCAAAGCTTGGGAAACACCTCAAGGTAGTCGGCATAGTCGTGGAAGTCACATCCGAAATTTAATCGAGAGAATCCGAGATGATGAGAAAGTCGTCACAATTCTGCCAATTTCAAAAGAGGTGCAAGAGAATCCAGCGGGACATTATCTCGTTTTCGCCACACATGAAGGGATTGTAAAGAGATCCAAATTAGAAGATTACGTCAGGATTAACAGAAATGGAAAATATGCGCTTAATTTCAAAACTGATACCGATACATTGGTTGCTGTTAGAGAAGCGACCGATGATGACCATGTTGTACTCGTCTCAAAGAATGGAAGGGCTTGCAGATTCAAACCTAGTGAAACAAAAGAAAACCCTGATGGCAGTATTGGCTTCACTGTAAAGGTACAGGGTCGTGTCACTGCAGGCGTTAAAGGAATGGGCCTGAAAGAGGGAGATTCTGTTGTTGGTATGATCGCAACGTCCAACGAAGACACACATGTCCTAACGCTTTCAAAATACGGCATGGCAAAGAGAAGTCGTCTTGGCGATGGTGAAATGCACGATATCCTAGAGGATGGCGAACCAGTATTCGACGAGAAAACTGGGAAGAAAAAGCAGTATCGAGATGGGTATCGAAAAACTAACCGCGGCGCTGGAGGAGTTGCTACAATGAAACTAGATGAAAAGCACGGAGACGAGATTGTGCGAGTACATACTATCCCTGATTTGGAGGATCAACTATTCCTCTTGACTGCAAAGGGAATGATGATTCGAGTCAAAGCAAATACGACTAAAGAAACCAGTGGAAAGGCGACAAAGGGAACTCGTGTCATGGAACTAAGGAACAAAGACAAAGATGGATTTGTAGACGAAATTATTTCCACAGCAAGATTACCCGCATCATTGGTTGACGAAGAAGATGAATTCGACTCAATAGATACAAATCAAGATGGCGTCATAGATAGAGAGGAATTTGAAGCATCTCAGATTGGAAAAATTGACGATGGAGAAGAGTAAGTAAACCATTTGCCTTAAATGAAAAATGATGGTGGAGCGGCTACTGCGACGTTCGCATAGCCTGGCCATTGCGCTGGATTGCTAATCCAGTGGGTTTTACCCACGGGAGTTCAAATCTCCCACGTCGCGCCATTAATCGAAGAAGTCATCGAGATCATCTGCAAGATCAGAATCTCCTTCAAAACGCCGTTGTCTGGCACGTTTACGCTTTATCTTGACCCTCTGTTCCTTGTACTTATTTATCAACATTGGAATCATTAGAATATTGAGCAATGTCACAGCCAAACAAACAACACCGGCTTGCTGGAATCTATCCGAATTGAAATCATCAACCAACCGCCCATACCACTCTGATGGTCCAACGCCTGGCAAAGACGGAGGATCAGGTTCTTCAGGAGGAGGAGGGGCAAGGTGGTATTCCCAAAACTGATCCACTACCGTTACACCAACTGCATTTTGACGTACCAAGTAATCACTATTACCAACTTCGTCAAATGGTACAAGAACATAGTAGTAAAACTGACCTACATGAATGGATTCTTTGAGCCCACTTTCGGTTTCATTAAACCAATACATTTGACCCGGTTCACCCTGTAAATTTGTGAGCACAGGTTCAAGATAAGTAACACTAGGAACTACTGATTGGGCACGATATAGATTCCAAGTCAAGGGTCCTTGTTCATCGATTTCAGGCCAACTCCAACTGATGTGAATCGAGTGTAACTTTGTATTATTGTTGAAAGATACTGATGCACTGATGGAATCAACAATGGTCTCTGGATTGGAATCATCAACACAGACCTCATCTACAACCATCCGTTCTGTTATTGGGTCCCAAACAGCATTGGAAACATTACCAAATCTCCAATCTGTTACTCCCGCACGGTTGTGTGACATCACAAGGTAAGAAAGACAGGTGTCATCTTCCCAGAATGTTGGATCTTGCCACGAAACTGTGTTGGAGGGGACCTCGAGAACCTCATAACCTACTGTTGCCGAATTAAATTGAGATTCTGTTTCAAATGGGAAACTGAATCGATATGGGCTCTTTCGATATATCCTCCAACCTCCAAAATAAGGATTTTCGACGTCACCTTCATTTTCCCAAGTTAATTTAGCCTGGCCATCTTTTTGGAGAATTATTGTTAGGTTTGCAGGATTAACAACTACTGGGTCCAAGTGACCAATCAGCATGAATGAACCACCTATGTCGCCCTGAGTAAATAGGTTGATGGAACCGTTTTCTTGTACAACGTACCCATCTCCATTTGACAATGTTTCTAATTGTACATCATCCCAATCAGGTACCCTAAGTACTTCAACTGTGGACCTATTTATTGCAGGGGGAAGGAAGTGATCAAGGTCCATCCACGCATTTATGCTGTCTACAGATATGTCTTGTCCTGATGGGGAAACCATGGTTAGATTGAACATGGCCAATGGCTCCTTATTCCGGTTATATGCTTCAGGATAAAATTGACCAGCAGGAGGTAGGACTGGATCTTCGAAAACTAACTCCATAGAATATGTAGAAATCGAGTCTCCACCAACCACATGCGGAGTAGATTCTAACTGAACCCTATTCAAAATCCGGATTGATTGTGTTGCTATCTCAAGGTTTCCAGCTTCATCCGTAACATATAGGGTAAGAACCCATTCACCCATGGGCATTGTGATATTAGTTACTTGGCCATAACCCAATATTTCCATGAAATTCATCCTCCAAGTGTAATTCAATGGCATTGGAGCTTGGGGGTCAACGCTAGCAACAGCTAAAATGGGTTCCCCAGACTCATAGACCTCCCCCTGTGTGGGGTAAGCGATTGATGGGTTAATTGCACCAAAATCAACAATTATTGCTTGCTCTAGCCAATTGTCACCCGGTAACGAGTCGATGTTCCCGTCTGTGGAAATTATAGTAGCATTGAGGATGAAAGCGCCAGTCGTTGAGAAATCGAATTCACAAACAAATTCATTTCCAGGTGCAAGGGTCGAGTTGCAAGTGAATGGACCTGCGGCATAATCATTGGTAGTAAGTGTATAGAGGTTCAACTCGACCCTAACTTCAGTCGTCACCCATCCAATATTACCGGATACGACTCGGATTGAATCTTGACCATAAGGGAATCGCGATAAATACTGGCCGCCCTGATATATGTAAGACGGTGCCCCTCGTGCTGGTACTACTTCTCTTATCCAAACATCAGTAGTATCATTGACAATTATTTCGAATGTTATCAAGTCGTTGTGGGCGTTAGGATCAATGAATGTACCATTGACATAAGCTCTGACTTCGAAAATACCAGAATAGGGAGCTACAATGTCAGGCAGTGGAATATTCAGTGAATTCGAATTACCACTATATCCAGACAACTCATGGGATGCCGCGCCCACTTCTATGTCAGGGACTGTCATCGTTACCGTGAAACAAATTGTGCCATTTGCAAAGTCTGTGTAATATATTGCATTCTGAACGGTATTATCACCAATGAATTGCCAGTCTTGTGAATATAGTTCAGTATTATTCAACGTGACTTTGACATTTACATCATGTATTCCATCAAACATACTGCCACTGACATTAATCTCGCCTAAAATACGTTGACTATTGCTAGAGATGCTAACATCAATAATATGCGGAGCATGAATTGATTGTGAATTCGTGTCGTAGTGCGTAGTGTTGTGTAATATTATTTCATTACCATTCATATCGCCCTGTCCAGTGTGCCACTTTTCCCAGTCCACGCAATCAGTTGATTCCGCGACAACCGGGTTGACAAGATGCATAGACCAACCAGTATAGAAGTTGAACCCTTCTGGCCATGACCGTGTCCGTATATCTAAGTCTGCAGGAATTGCTGTATTGCTATTGTAAACCTGATTTGTATCGACATTGTGATCATTCACAACTAAATCGGTCAAATCCTCTTCTATTGTAACAGTATACCTCAGATGGTCATTCGCAGGGTTGTCATCCTCAATAGCAAAATGAAACATGATTGTAAATACTCCAGAATATGTCGTTAGATCTGCTTCATCAACGAACCAGAGGAATGAATAAAATGTCACTACTTCTGAATCACCAGAACTTCCTGCTGGGGCTAAACCATTGGAAATAGCAGTGGTCTGGAATACTACATGTTGCGATGGACAGACCGATTGTGCAGTTTGATCGCCCCCACACACTTCCAAATCTATCGTCCGTGGATCGGAACTGAATGGATATTGATTTTCTATGGTCACTTTAGGAGTCCAATCAATCACATCTGCAGTATCATAAAAAACTCCGGGCATTGGCTCAATTGCCGCTTTTATGGAGACATCATCATTAGAAATACTAGCTTGAACTGGCGAAGGTATTGCCGTGAAAACACTGAGAATCATCAACAAAATGATGAAACATGCGGTGTGATTTTTCCGCGCCCTTCGGGCGCGCGTGGTATAACCCATCAGACTGCCCACGCCAAATGGTCCGTAAATACCCCACGGCGCCGCGACACAATGGAACAATGATTGTTGGACCCTTTGTATCTGCCGATGTGTTGATGGATGCGACCCCTATGGGACATTTGATGCCGGAGTCTGGAAGTACACCTAAATTCCGACGCAGCGATGATGAACATGCTCTCACCGCTGTTGTCGAATTCCTCTCTGCTTTCGTATTGTTTCTCGTAATTGTAAGCGCATTCTTGGCTCTAAGTCAACTGAAACTTGGGAGTAATGTTGCGGACGCAGATCGATTTGACCAAATGGCGATTGATAGTCTGGAAAGATTAACCGATTCAAAGGGCCATGTTGTACTCATTGACGAAGGTGTTAGGGACATATCAAACTCGACTGATGATTGGCATCATTTCAATGCAAGTGTCCTACTTGAATCGGATTTACTTCCTGCAATTGGTAATGGAAATGGGAGACTCGACTCCGCCAGAATTACTGCACTTGGAAATGTAACTGAGGACAAACTAACTCAAGGACTAGGCGTAGATGGAGGTTTGAGTTTGAATCTCACAATCATCGTAATTGAAAGCGATAATGTGAGCAATGTCGGCGAGTTGGTTTTCTCCGATGGTTCATCACGCTCAGGAGCAACGAGGAGTTCCACTGCAAGTCGACAAATGTACCTTGACAACGAATTGGTCAGAGTCACTGTAGAAATCCACAATGCGGGTAGAGAACCTTCTGGCATTAGGATTACAGAAATTATGGTTGACCCACTAAATGGCCCTCCTGAATGGATTGAAATCGAAAACCCAGATGGATTCGCGATGAATCTTTCTGGTTGGAGTTTAGCAAGACCGGGTGTATTCACAATGATTGGAGATGGTGCCCTTGGAGCGGGTGAGAAATTGATTTGCACTGGTAACTCGGAGACCCAAAATAACCCGAATGGAGTGATGATGTACGACATGGCATCGAGTGGTATGCTGGGCACGGGTGCTATTGATTCACTTGATTCAGAGTCTGATCAAATCATACTTGGCTGGACGAGATCAGGCACCATACTGACTCAGAATGTGATGGTTATATCATGGGATTCTGATTGGAATATACCTTCTAACCATTCACTAAGTTACAACTTCGGTGGAAATCCTAGCGATTCTAGCAACTGGACCTCGATGAATGGCGGCACCCCCGGTTGGTAATACAATCACAAGTTGTGGATTTAGGGACCTTTTCTACAATCGTATTATCAACAGGCGGCATAATCGCGAGTCGTTCCCATGATGCCGTCGGCCCACTACCAGCGTGACAGATGTGTCACAGGAATTACTGGGCTCGATGAAATTTTACGAGGAGGAATCCCCTATGGTTCTACGGTCTTAGTCGCTGGAACCTGTGGTTCCGGAAAGACCACTCTTTGCATGGAATTTCTGACCAATGGCGCAAGAAATGGTGAAGCATGTGCACATTTTTCGGCGACTGAACCTTCAGTGAAATTACTGGAGAATGTCAGACAATTTGATTTCTTCGACATGCGTATGGTTGATCAGGGGTTAATCAACGTCTTCGACATGGATGTATTGTTCTCTTGGCTTGGCATGACTAAATCTACGTTTGAGCTTTCTGACATTGATGCAATGGTGAAGTCAATTACTGATATTGTGAATACCATTGGTGTAACACGATTAGTAATTGATTCAGTTACAACACTATGTTACAAGATTCCAAGTGAGCAGTTAATTCGTGATTTCCTCTTCAAATTAGGAAAGGCTCTAGCTACTCTTGGGTGCACAGCATTGTTGGTTTCGGAAATCACATCATCAGGTGCAAAGGCATATTGGTCTTCATTTGGTGTTGAGGAAGCCATCCTTGATGGCATCATTGTATTGGGAGATGTAGAACGCATGGGGCACCTACTCAGATTTGTCCAAGTCGTAAAAATGCGTGGGACCTCTCATGCACGTGCAAAATATGCACTGGAATTAACGCCCAAGGGAGTTATGCTGACGCCTATGCTGAAGTGGGGTGCTGTTAATGATTGAACTCGATTTTGGAATCGCACAGCAATTAGCCGAAGAAGCAAGCCCCTCATCTGCAATCCAAGTTCGTGTCGGAACAAGCAATTCAGAACTGGTAATAGCTTCAATGCTGCAACCACTCATCACGGAATTCGGAATGCGTGGCGTATACATCTGCGCATCTAGAAGTGCGACTGAAGTAATACAAACAATGGAGCGCGTTGGGATAGATACAACGGGAATTCAATTCATCGATTCTGTGTCGAGTGGATTTATTGGGGGGACTGAAGTGCCTTACCCAAATATCAGGTTCGTAGATAGCCCAATTATGCTCGAATCAATTATGCTTCAGACTCTTTACCACTTAGGAGAAAAATCAGACACTGGTAACTTTGTCATACTAGACTCTGTTAACGCGTTGTCGATATATAATGAAGAGCGGATGTTGGCTGAATATCTTCACACATTCATCAATACATTCAGGGCAAGGGAGGTATTAACTGGAATCATTAATGTTCCAGATCAAACACCGCCAGGAGTACTGGCTAATTTGGATTTATACTGTACAGACCTTATTGACAGAGGACAAGTTGTCATACACTGAGGAGGGGATTGAATGGCAACAACGGCAAATTTTGACTCCGATGACGAAGAATTCTACGGGGAAATGGCAAGCATTGGTTCGCCGAAATTCGACACAATTCTTACAGGTTCACCCCTAAACAATGGGAGTGTGCCCCGTGGTTTCACAATGCTTGCAATTGGAAACCAGGGTGCTGGAATGGACTTATTCGCTAAGCAATTCGCAGCAGTTGCTGAAGACTCGGAAAATACGATACTTGTTTCAACTGCTGAGAGTCAAGCAGAAATCCTGTCATTGTACAAGAGATACGATTGGCCAACTGATATCATGGTCCGGACAATGGGTGAGGAATACAACCAAAATGTGTTGGAAAGAGATTTACAGGCCAGTAAATTTCGGTTGGAGGGATTCTCGATGGAGGACATCCAAAGGTTGGCACAAACTCGATTCGTGGAAAATGAGGTACATGACTATTTGACCGATTTGACTAGTCAGATGACGTCACTCCCACAATATTTCCGCGCAGCGGTTGATAACTTGGATTTCTTTTTCGCACGCAATGATACATCTCGAGTCATCTCAATGCTAAGAATGATTCAGGCGCACACACAATTGCAGAGGGGCGTACTTCTACTCAATGTGTCAAGTGACATGGTGGACAAATCTGTTGAACGTCAGTTGTATGCAATATGTGATATTGTGATGGAGTTTGAAGTTGGTATGTTAGGCACTGATTTCGAAACAAGGATGGTGATTCGGAAATTCCGAAATGGTCCTGAAAACCTGAAGGCGATTTCATTCAGAGTAACTAAGGATGAAGCCATCACGCCTGAAACAGTCGACCGCATTGCATGAAATCAGAATAAACTAAATGCAAAAATGATTGGATCGCCCAATACGATTAATGGGATGATGGCTGGAAAAACAAAAACCAAGAATGGGTGTTTTGCGGTCACCCAAGCGCGCATAATCCCTTCACACTCTAACTCATCAAGCACTGTTTCCAATTCAGTTTCAGCACGGCTTCCCCGAACAGGGCGCATCTTTCTGACTATACCACGAGTACCATCTGGTTTGTCAATAACCTCTTCAAGTAACCATACATGTTTCTTGGGTATCTGATTCAAAGGCATCTTAGATGCGTGCCAAGACATGGATAGTGGTAAAATATCTCCAGAAATAAAATTACGGACCAAATTGATTAGTGGTAAAGCGAGAAATGCTAGACCTGCCCAAACAAATAATCCAATAGCAGGTGGAAGAGCGATTTGATTAGATTCAGCAGCAAGGAAAGGGAAATTTGCATGGCTCCATGAGGGCATGAGGAGGGCTGCTAGCATCATTGCTTTCGCATCAGCTCCACCATGCAGTAATCGGAACCTCCAAGCCATTTCAAATACAATCAGGACCAATATTATCACAGCCATTCTTGCCCACAACAATGCAGTTTCAATTTGTTCAGGGATTGGATTTGAAATATCATAGTAATCAATTAGCATTGGCCCGTAGGCAATCGCACCCATGACAAGACCCACACCACTAACAAAATACCAAACTGATACAATGATGTCAAGAACGGAACCCGCGCGTATATCTCGAATGTCCGGCCGGCCAATCAATGCAGTTGATGCAAAGGCTACTGCGGATGATGCTGTCATCCATATCATCCAATTTGCATTCAGTATAATTAGTTCCATACTGAGAAGAAAAATTGCTGGTTTTGCCCAACCAAACCACCACTCATTAGATACACGACGAGTCTTGTGGTCAAGCCAAGCGGCTCCTGCGAAACATAAGAGCAGGACTGAAATTCGGACCCACTGAATAAGTGCAAGATTGCTACCAACTTCACTCATGCTATCAGCACCTGCACAGGAAAGCGACTTAAAGCAGCCTCGGCCCC
Source organism: Methanobacteriota archaeon (assembly GCA_002722595.1). Lineage (GTDB taxonomy): Archaea > Thermoplasmatota > Poseidoniia > Poseidoniales > Thalassarchaeaceae > MGIIb-P. The sequence continues at coordinate 22,678 of PBMO01000023.1, forward strand.
GTGCCCCACGAAGCAGAGATTCGAGGTGAAGATGTGACAGCCGAAATAGAGACACGAATCGAGCAAATTGCCGCAGTAATCACACAACTTGACGATTCCAAGGTCCCAAAAAATATCCGCCGCGGTGCAAAAGACGCTGTGGAAAGCTGGTTGCTTAACAAAGCAAAGCAATTGGATGTTAGAATTGCAATTACTCAAGCAAAATTGGAAGAACTCTATGAGGATCCAAACATTCCAATGGAATTCGGCACCTTAATTCTCCAGATTAATACTGCGCTTGAACAAATGCTCACTGACCTGCATTCCTGATAGCCCAAGGCATGTCCGTATTAGAAAGACCTGCTCCTTGTCCATCATTGGTGAGGGCAATCAATCCAACTTCGGTGTTCTCAGTAAAGAGAGAGAGGCCTGTTTGCATTTTTTCAATAAGTCGACCTTTGAACTGGGCTACACGATAGCACAACATTTTCATCGTTATTTCTTCACCAATGCCTGTTGCGGCAATTGCAATATTTCCGTCGACCCAAAAGCCAGGACCCCATAATGGTGTATCCCCTATGCGCCCACGTGGCCGCCCTGAACAACCCCCTGTTGAAGATGCAACTGCAAGTACTCCGCTTGTGTCAATTGCAACACATCCAACTGTATCGGTTGCAGTAGGAGAGTCGCTACCTGCTACTGGAGCACGGAGTATCCCTTTCGAATCCGCCCACTTTCTTGCCCCATCTCCGGTTAATATGTGGATATCCTCATCCAACAAACTGGCTGCTACGAAAATCGGATTCGGAGTTTCCTCAATCGCCATCACTACACCCAATCGACCGTCTGAAGTTGCAATTGCAGCATCCAATTGTACGGACCCATCTGCACGTTTCCGACCCCCTGTACCCGCATTAAGTACTGGATCATTTTCCATTATTTCAACGGCTGCTAGAACAGCGTCCAATGCTGAGCCTCCTTCTGTTAAAATCTGCCAACCTGCATCCGCGGCTTCATCCACGCCGGGTTGATCTTTAGCAGCATGTCCAGCACCCCCGTGGCAAACAATCATCGGTTGAATCATCAAATCTCTCCCTCTACCTTTGCAGTCAACTTTAGCCTTATTTGAGCCAAGAAGGCTATGAATGCCAGAAGACAGCTTAGTCTGAATACAGTATGATAATCCATTTTTCCAGCATTATCTATCGTTTCTGCCCACACAAAAGCTCCTACTATTGGCCCAATTATACGAGCAAGGGCTCCATACCCTTCTTGTGCCCCCATTACTCGACCCAAATCAAGAGATGAATTCCTAGCCTCTAATGTGAGAAGGGTATTTTGAGTTGGTTGAAACAATCCGTTACCTAAGGCGATAAATGCCATTGGAATTAGTACTAAAACAAATGGATCTGGTTTCAAATATGGAATCCAACCTATACCTAGTCCACATACAAGTATGCCAACCATCATCATCTTCCGACTATCCAACCTCTGTGCCAACTTACTTCGCATGAAACCCCCTTGGACGAAAACACCCACCAAACCTACGAAGAAGAATATGTAACCATTGTCAATTTCTTCGTATCCAAGACCTCCGTCCACAACTGGCATTGCAGTAAATAGGATGAATGTAGTATGCATTATAGTGAAGGCAACAAGGAAAATTGCATTTACATTGATTAGTGTTCGAACTGAGGGTGATAAATCACGAACGCCTACTAGGTTACGTATCATCTGCCTAACTGGATTCTCAGTAGATACAACCCTCGATCCTTCAGGAAGGCTCTCTGGTAGCATTCTAACTGCAAGAAGACAAGAAATCGCAGAAAGTAGGCCAGCAAAAAGACAAGGCAAGAAGTATGGATGAGATTGCCACCATTCTGTTGCAAATACACCACCGAAATTGGTGTAGGGGTCAGAAAGAACACCGCCTAGGAATGGTCCAATAGTAAATCCAAGACCAAAAGCAGCACCAATCATACCCATGCGCCCTTTAAGTTGGGCAGGTGTGCTAACATCACCAATGTAGGCTCTAGCAACTGCAATATTGCCATTTCCTGCCCCTGCTAAGAAACGAACCAGAAGTGCAAACCAGAGACTAGTCGCGAGCCCGAATGCTATGAAGAAAACTGTATTCGACAAGAGTCCAAACATGATTATTGGACGCCGTCCGACACGATCTGACAAAGAACCAAGAATTGGAGTGAACAAAAATTGACCAAATGTGTATGCAGCCAATACTATTCCAACCCATACATCTCTATTACTTGCTTCAGTAAAACCCTGTAGACTTGCTAGATCTTGGACGAAATATGTCAAAAATGGGATGACAAGTGTGAACCCCACCAAATCAATGAACACAACAAGGAAAAGTATCCCCATGCCTGATGATTGGCCTTCTCTATCGTCCACGTACTATCCTGTTCCTGACAGGGCATAAGTCTGTTCTCATGCAGATGGGTGCCCACTCGGATTTGGAGTCAAACGGTCAATGACCGCGCCCAATCGTTCTACCAAGGAACTCTTGCGCTCATTGGATACTAATGCGAATTCCATGACTTCATCCAAGGTGTCAACAGGTATTACGTCTATCTTATCCTTGAACATGTCGTCGATAAGAACGTCCTTCATATTGGCCCTTGGAATAATTACACGGTTTATGCCACTCTTTGCAGCAGCTTCAATCTTAGCAGTAACTCCGCCTATTGGCAAGACCTCACCCCTGACTGAAAGGGAACCTGTCATCGCTAGATTCTGATCGATGGGGATATCTTCAAACGCTGAAATAATCGCTGTTGCAATTGTAATACTTGCACTGTCACCATCTACACCATGAGTATCTACAAATTGGATATGGATATCATAATCAGATACATCCTTACCAGTCAACTTTTTGATCACGGCACTGACGTTTGTTACACTCTCCTTCGCTAAATCAGACAAGCCTCCCGTTGCAAAAACACTTCCTGATTTGGATTGAGTGGGAGTCACAAGAGCTTCGACTGGAAGCATTATGCCACTGAAATCGGATAAACCACTATCTGCACCCAAAACTGCCAAACCATTGACACGACCCACTCTTTCACCGCTATTTACCAGCATAGCGTAATCCTGTCTTCGCTCAATCATTCGATCTGCGACTTGTTGTTCTAGTGGGCGAGCGATTCTACGCGCACCCAAAACGTGTTTACTCGTTGTGACAAGAGCATTCTCTTCGCAGGCTAAATCACCAGCTATTCGTACCAAACCTCCTAACTCTCTCAAGCGTAGAGTCAATTTACCCCGACGCCCAGCTCTCCTTTGTGCCTCACGTAGTATAATTCCAACTGCAGAACGATCGAAATGTGGGATCGGATTTCCTGTTTTCTTATTCTGCTCATTCCGTACTTCCTGAGCTATGAAACGAATTAATCTTCGACGGTTTCGAGCCGTATCTTTCATAGTAGAATTGACGTATACTTCGTAGCCATAACCTCTAATTCTACTCCTAAGAGCTGGATGCATATGCTGGACCGCATCTAGATTCCCTGCGGCCACCAGTATGAAATCACAAGGAACTGGTTCAGTCTTAGTTAGTGCTCCAGATGAACGCTCTGATCTACCCGATATTGGGAATGCCTTCTCCTGCATTGCTGTTAGCAAGGCCTGCTGTTCTTCGAGACGTAGCAGATTGATTTCATCGATGAATAGAACCCCTCCGTGAGCCTTGTGTATCGCTCCTCCCTCCACTCTTTCGTGTGCAGGAGTTTCCATACCACCTGATTGGAAGGGGTCATGTCTAACATCACCTAGTAAACTACCTGCTAAAGTACCAGTAGCATCAATGAACGGGGGCATGTCACCCCTCTTTCGCTTCACTAACAATTTGGGAATCCTTGATTCGTCGCTTGAAACCAACCGGTTCTTGATGAACATGTAACCAAATGCGAGTAAGAACATACCAAACAGGAGCATGACTATATCGCCAGACTGAATTGTCGCAACCAACAAGGCCGCACCAATTAGTAATGCTACAAACATCAGGGTCCGGCTTGTTCGCTCGCGTTGTTCAGCAAGTTGAGCTCTCCGGTCCTTTACAATCCTGTCACCTCTACCGGCTGGAACGGTCCTTATACGCGGCTCATTTTCATCATCGTCATTGATGTAACAGAGTGTATCTTCAAGAGATTCTGTTGGCATAAGTTCTGTCATTGCCTTAGCCAACATACTCTTGCCAGTCCCTGGGTCACCTATCATTAGCATGTGACGGCGTTGTTCAGCTGCTTTCCGTATAACCAGTGCTGCATCTTCCTGGCCAATTACTTGGTCAACTAAACGATCTGGAATCGGCACATCATCAGTCGTTTCAAAGGATATCCCTTGAAGCCAATCATCTACTGACTCATCTATTATTGAATCACTTTCGCCATCTGCGATAGAACCCAGACCAAAATCGGATTTTTCGGAGGGTTCTGGAGTTGCTTGGTGAGAATCTGAATGACTCTCAACAAGGTTGTCATCTACATCTTCGTCGGACATAGTTAGCACTCCAGCGAACTTCTGGGGCTCGACTACCTTCTTGAATGTGCGGTTAAGCATCATCTTCCAATTGGCAACGGTTTCGTCTACTCAACTAATCTAAATGGCTATCGTTGGATTCAATAAAGAGTGATGTTTCGGCCGGTTTACGTCAGTTGCCTCAGGGTCGACACTCTGCCCACAGAGTCAGTTCCTCGGAACAGGGATGTGATACAATGATGGTGAAATATACAGCACTCAAGGAAGATGATGGACGGACATATATTGTCCCACTTCAAGATGATGAAATAAAGGTAAAAGGTCTTGGAAGATTTTCACCAAACCAAATTTTGTCTGAGAGTAAGCATGGAGACAGGGTATCCATCGGACAAAAAATGCTGACCATCGTGAAATCTGGGTTGCCGGAACTTCGTAAGGGGATGCGTAGACGTGCCCAAATTATCAACCCAAAAGATGCTGGTTTCTTGTTGGCTTGGATGGGGATCGGTTCAGGACAAAGGGTCCTTGAAGCGGGTCATGGTTCGGGAGGATTGGCATTACATCTGGCTAACGTGTTAGGGTCAAATGGAACCTTAGTTTCAGTAGAAAATAGGCCTGAACACGCAGAGGTGGGGCGAGAAAATATGCAACGTGCTGCGGGTTCCCTGGATGAATTCCCAAGTTGGTCGTTACTAGAGGGCGATGTGGGAAATGTCTCTTTCGATGGCATTGTTGAGGAATTTGACGCTATAATTTTGGATTTACCAGAACCATGGGACGTTGTCTCTAAACTAACTCCATGGCTAAGAAAGGGGGGGCGGTTGGCCTGCTACTGCCCAGTTTCCAGTCAACTAGAATCTGCTTGGAGGGCTTGTGAAGAAGCTGGTTTGCAAATAGATTGGGCAGGAGAAATGATGGAAAGGATTTGGACAAAAGCAAGTCGTGGCGGTGTTCGCCCGGGAAACACTCCCATGGGGCACACTGCTTTCTTGCTGATTGCTGAAAAACGATAATCAATCATCTCGGGCAGGCATAACTCGATTCATCTCTTGACAAGTTGGGCACTTGAAGCGGTATGGTGTCTCTTTGTCACTTGGTAGACGGATTCTAGCACTGCAAGAGTGACATCGGGCGGTACCATCCTCATCTGCCCTAATTTCCCCGTGTAATAAATCCGCATCAAGGTTCTCTTCTTCAGCAGCTTCATCCCATGCATTATGTGCATTTTGTTTCTTACGCATTTTTGAACTAAACCGCATCCACATGACAAGAAGTCCTGCGAAAAACCATCCTGAAAGCATGGCAATTGCTAGATTACCGGCGTCGACAAGTGGACCCCCTTCCCACAATGCTGCAGATGATGGAGGAGGCGCCTGATACTCCACAGTCATTGCACTTGGGGGACTGCTAATCGAATACCCAGTCCCATCTGACAATTGACCGACCGCATCTACTTGGATATTGATTGTGTCAACAGTCATCTCACCAGTCGGTTGTAAAGTAAGCGAGTACGTAGAAACACCTCGAGCAGGTACTGAAAATGTACCTGTGCTATCATTGGTCCCGATATGGAGCCACCTTGCATTCAAATATTCTGAGTGCTCACCTGAAACAGATAGATAACCACTGACTTGCTCATTACCGTCATTACGGATAGATACTGTATATGTTGCTGAACTGTTCCATGGCAGGGACCAATCATCCCCTTCAAGTGATACAGCAATTAACGGTGAACCATTCAAATCCCGATTTGGTGAAATCGATATGTCCATTGAAGCAGTTGAACTGATACTTGAGTTTGACAAGGATGTTGCTATGAAAGCAATTGTATGTTCCCCTGAAAGAAGATCATCGGATGCAGTGCAAGTGACTGCGTGACTGGAGGCGGCTGAACCAGCAACGAGCGTTACCTGAGTTGGGTGGTTACATGTGAAGCCAGACGGCCCAGTAACTAGTATGGTATCTTCTGCTTCACCAAGGTTTTCCAAGAAAAGCGTTAGCGTAACATCGCCAGCTGCAGAAATTGACATCACGTTGGAAGAAATTGTAGCCTGAACTGAAATTGAAGGTATAGTTGCAAACAAAATGATAGAATCTGTTACTTGGTCATCATTTTCACTCTCTACAATCAAATTCATTGCAACGTCTTCGCCGGATCCAGTGCGCCTTAGTGTCACAGTGATCTCACCACTTTGGCCTGAATCTAGTGAGATTGTTTGGGGTGAAATACTGACCTCAAAACCGGAGGCCCCAGATAATGTCACTGCAAATGTGTCTAACTCATTACCATCATTGATGATTGTGGCACTGAAAACTGAATCGGCCCCATTCGATACAGGAAGAGAATCACTAGCAACTAATACGCGAACTGAAGCACGTTGTTCTACATGTGCATTAATGTTGTATGTATCCCAAATAATTCCATTATCTGGATTCATTGCCATGATTGTGAAATTGTATATTCCAGATGCAACGTTTTCATCAATCCCTACAGATAGAGAGCGAACTATGCTACCACCAGCAGATATGACTGATGTCCCATTAACTAAATCAATAGAGAAACCAGATGGTGCAGCATTCCAGTCAAGAGATGCACTAGCGGCCCCAGTCCCATCATTATTCAGAATAAAATCAACTATTGAGGCTGAATCTGAATCCACATTGAAGGAACCGCCTAGCGGTCCCGACATGCGAACATCTGTCCATGGCGCGACTGTTACTATACCTTGGAAAGGAACTGATGATTCACCATCCTGTGAATCGACTGAGAACCATACTGTTTGGTTGCCGACCAACTGTGTTTCAGCAGAAATTGATGTCGACCATATCAGATCAATAGTTTCGCCAACAGCAACTGGAGCATAACTCGAGTTCGTCTGCACACTCATGTCTGATGAGTTGACAGATAGACGAATTGATGTTGGTTCAGTACCAGTATTACGTATAACAGCAACACCTGAACTTGTGTAACCAGGAGACAAAGAAATCAAGTCATTGCTTACAACGAGTAAACCATGTGATGCACCAATGGTCAATTGTTGTACATAGGAATAAGACATGTCTCCAATTTCATCCCAAGCGGAAAAGGTTACGTAACATGTATCAAACTCGCTCGCGCCTTGTGAAACAAGAATTGTAACTGTGACGATTTCACTAGATCCGGGTTGTACACGTGAACCATCAGCAGCACTGGCAGAAAGTGATGCATTGCAAACACCAGATGACGAAACTGTGTAAATTGATTCAGCCTCTGAAGTCCCTGCGTTTTGAACTTCAAAATCGATTGTCCCTGTGCCATTAGGTAACCAATTATTGGAATCTATTGAAGAAAATGTCAAATTATGTGTGCCATTAACATGAATGACTACTGTTTCAGAAATCGAGAAATTGCCAAATGCTGAGCCTGCAGAAAGTAAGAAACCATAGTCGCCCGGAGATTCTCCATTGGGCACTGAAATACGTAATGTTGCAGTTCTGCTCTCTCCGGCAGACATATTGTCAAGAGTAGATGTCAACCACCTAACTTCCCAACCAGATGGTACAGATCTACCCATTGAAGTGCCATTCCCTCCACTGCTCGAAATCGTCTGACAAGTAACTACATTCGTGATTGTTGAAATATTCTCTGAAAGGCGGCCCGATAAACACCACTCTCCTGTTGAGAGGTTGGCCCAAGTATGGTTCCATGAATGATCGCTTCCGTCGCTGGTCCAATTGTAGACGCCTGCATCATGTGGCAAAATTGAGCCGTTCATTTGCAATGTCCAATCGACAAAATAAGTCAGATTAGCAGTTAAATTAACTGAATCAATGAAAGCTGTTAGATCGGATGCTGGGGCATTTAGTATCACAAACAATTCTGTTGTGCCAGCAGAAGAGTTGGTTCCATTGCTACTGTTGTTGCCGCCTGAATTGTTGCCGCCTGAATTGTTGCCACCTGAATTGTTGCCGCCTGAATTGTTGCCACCTGAATTGTTGCCGCCTGAATTGTTGCC
>PBMO01000024.1 GCA_002722595.1 Methanobacteriota archaeon
CCATCACCATCTGATTTAGAAGATCGTGCCGCCGAAATTATTGCCAATGAGATTATTGAAGAATACCGTGATGAGGATAGCCTACTACGCCGGGCTCTTCGAGCATGGCCAATCGGCCCAATCATAGCCTTCCATAAGCGGAATCATAAGAAAAAATGGTTCGTATTTTACGTATATTTCATTGCAATATTCATTTTTGTTCCTGTGGGAACAGTTGTGATAATTCTAGAACAAATATTGTGGATGGGCCTAGAAGAAATCGTAAGGGGGACCCTCTGAAACGACGGGTTTCGGAACGGTATCCATGCGAAGGACGGGTTTCGCATGGGCCCCCCTCTGAAACACATGGGTGAAAGGATAATTATTGGTGAATTAAACGCATGACTGCTTAGGTACAGACGGTTTAGTTGAAATGCATCCTCTACATCGCACAAGTTGAGAGATGCTGAAATATTTGAAGTATTATATTCCTGCTCTGACTGGTATTTTGTTCATCATTTTCATCCTGATGGGCCAAAATTACCCCACCTATTTCTTCATCGCTTGGTCATTGTTTTTGTTCATTGGAGATTATGTCCTACCTAAGGATCGGGAAGTTCAGAATTTTTCATATCCAAGCGTATTGAATTGTTCAATTTACGTAAATTTACCCATTCTGTTCTGCTTGATTTTCTTGGTTGTTTCCGTATTTGGCACATCTCCAATTTGGTATGCTGAAGGGTTGTATTCCCTATTTGAAATTGATTTCATTCAAACTGTTGCTTCTTTCACAATCTTAGATCAGATTTCGATTATTTTCCAAACCACACTACTAATTGGTATCCTAGGTACGGTCCCAGGTCATGAATTGACACACCGTAAGCAGAACAAATTTGACATGTTTGTCGGCAATTGGATGCTTGCGTTTTCTTGGGATTGTACATTTGCGATCGAGCACGTCTATGGCCACCACCGAGATGTCTGCTTGGAAGAAGATCCAGCTTCGGCTAAACGAGGCGAGAACATCTATCTGTTCGTCATTCGGGCCAGTATCCTTGAACAAATTAGTGGCTGGAAACTTGAATCTGAACGTCTCAAACGCCGAAACCATAGATTGTTTAGCATCCACAATCGAATGCTCATTGGGTTTTCGAGAAGTCTACTGCTGACAATTCTGGCATTTGCATTTGGTGGCATCATTGGAATGGCTGCTTTCCTTCTGTGTGCCTTCATTGCGAAGTTATTCTTGGAGGCGATCAACTACATCGAGCATTATGGTCTGGTCCGTGAAAGAGGCAAACCGGTCGAGATGAGACACTCTTGGAATTCGAATCACCTTCTCAGTAGCATCTACCTATGCAATGTGACTCGACATTCCGATCACCACCGGTCGACAAAATTGGATTTCTGGGAGTTGAATCCAATGCACGAGGATGCACCATTGTTGCCTTATGGATACTTATCGATGTTGTATTTGGTATTGCTAACTCCATTTTTGTACAAAAAAATCATGGGCGAAAAGTTGGTTCACTGGGATCAAAATAGTGCGACAGAGTATGAAAGAAATTTCTATGCGATGTAATCATCGCATGGGTACCCATGCGACACCCGTCGTTTCAGAGGGACTCCCTCTTGATTTGTTCATACTCAACTACTAGATTCCCAATAAGCAACGCCACCGCACCAATCGGCAACCAAAAGGTCACACTCCCCTCCAAACCCAACCATAACGAGCCAAGGGTCGCCCAAACAGGTTCCAATGCGTATAGAATAGCAGCTCGCACAGGAGTAACTTGTTTTTGATACATATTTAGAACCAATAGAGCAACCAAACTTCCAAGAACAGCACACAACATCAATGGAAATACAAAATCAAAGTCTTTCATTAAAGACACAAACTCATCTGTTAATTGACGAGAAGTGAAGAAGTAAACCAGAACCGACAACCCTGCAACCACCACCAACATTGTTGCTGTGACTTGCACAGGATCCACCACTTTAGTGACACGATCTGTTGCGATAATGTGGGCCCCAAACAAGAAAGCACATCCAACAGTCAACCATTCCCCCAGCCCGAAGTTTAACTGCGGCGGCCCGCTAATCCACCCCGCGCCAAATGTTGCTAGAATCACACCCAATAACGCAAAACGAGTCATCTTTTGCACTCCGAGCGCGCCCCCAATAAGTGCAGTAAAAACAACATACAAACTAGTCAAAAAGGCTGAAACTGCAGGAGTAACATCTGTGAGGCCCAACATTTGGAGGATGAAACCACCCCACACAATCACACCTAGAATTAAACCACCCTTCCATACCTCAGAATCCTTCAAACCAGACCAAGTCTTTGGAACAAAAACCAACAAAAGAAGGCCAGCAATCATAAACCGCATCATCACAAAAAAAATCGCAACATCCTTTTCAGATAATTCGGGGCTTGAAGCAGCAGCAGCATCCAAAGATTGCTGCATCCATACAAAGGTTCCACCCCAAAGCAATGTCACACCAAACAATGCCAATGTGGCCTGACGTATTTCTTTCATCCTCATAGCTCCAAAACATCACGGATGACGCTCCTAAACATCGCAATTGAACGTCGATGGTCAATCACCTTCGCATGGTCTCTAGCCAAAACCCCTAATTCTTCACGTTCCAAATAACATGCTTTCAAAGCGGCACACCATACATCCAAACTGGAATTTCTTTCGACGATTTTACCACCACCTCCAACGGCTTCTCTTTGCGCACCAATGTCCACAGAAACCGACGGCACCCCATACAACCCAGCCTCATTGATGACTCGGCCCCATGACCCTGTACTCCTTACAGTTAGCAGATGCACATCACATGAAGAAAAAACTTGGTTGACAGGAGTGTGGCCATGACAAGTAACATTTCCAAACTCGGCTAGGCCGGCAACATAACTTCCACCTCCATAGATGTCGAAGCATGCATCGGGCCATGCGTTTGCAATATATGGCAACAATCGCTGGTAGAATGCAAAACCTTTCTCAGGCGTTACGCCAACAATTGCAACCCGGGGAACATCTTTGTCAACCCGTTCATTCAATCCATTTTTCCTTTCCGAATCAACCAAATCCACAGATCCAAAACGCTTAGCATAATCAACTGGTAAAGGCACATGCACACCTTTTTTGATAGTAAACACAGACTCAATCTGTTCCAACAAACCATATCCCGCTCCACACACAGCCGCCGCATTAGCTAAAGAGCCCCCATACATCATTGGATGTTCAAATTGCAACTCATCTCTGACAAAAACAAGATATGGAATATTATTTTCTTGGAATACCTTTGCAGCACCAACAGACCAATGAAGCTGTGTTACACCAATCAACAAATCTCCATCATCACGTGCTGCAATAACTTCCTTCTGCACTTCCTTCGAGAACCATTTTGCAAATTTTTTGTTCACACGCCTCAAATGACGCCTCTGTGAACCAACATTCGGCTTCCCCGAACCCCTATTCCTCAACCTCCAAGCTAACCCCGACCAAAAATCCTCGACAGGCAAATCACAAACAATTCTTTGAACACCACTGTCCTTTGTCAATTCTGTTATTCCCCCTCTATCTGAACTTTGGAATATTTTTACTTTCCAACCATCAACACATTGCCCATCCTCGACATCTTCTAAAGGAACATAATCGGGAGCGTCTTCTGCATATGGTCCACTTTTCGAAACACCTCTAAGGAGTGTAGCAAGCGACATTTCTGCTCCACCAGCAGGGGGGTCCAAATCTCGAACTGCAGCGAGAACACGTACACCCATGCGGCCTGCGATACATGCAAACCACATCAAATCGCCCCCTTAACCCAATACTATTCCTTGGACGACAGCGTCTTGAGTAAAGCCCGATTCGCGCGACCATGGGCCTCTGCGTCGCGGTGGTTGGAACGGGGTATTGGGGGCGTAATCACGTACGTACGTGGGCAACCCTCAGAGAGCAACAAGTGATTGACAGATTAATCGTGTGCGATATCGACGAATCTAGAGCTAAAGAATTAGCGGAAGAGTTTGGTTGCGAATGGTCAAATTCCCCCGAAGATCTTAGGGATAATTTTGCGATCGATTCAGCAACGATAGCAACACCAACCCCAATGCATGCACCTTTGGCGATTGCCTTGATGGAGCAGGGAGTAGACGTTCTTGTCGAAAAACCACTTGCAATGAATGAAGCCTCAGCCCAATCAACTGTAGAATGTGCTCAAAGGACAGGTAGATTGTTGTGTGTTGGACATTTATTCAGATACCATGTTGCAATTAGGAAAGCAGCAGAAATGATCGCCTCTGGAAAAATCGGGCCCGTCCTTCACATAGAATCAGAACGCCTATCAGTTCGTGAACCACGCCCAGATATAGGAGTCATCGCAGCTCTTGCAATTCATGATCTAGACATATGTCGAGATCTGATGGGAGATGTGGAACCTGAAGTCATCGACGCATGGTCCCTCCCAAGTGAAATTGAAGGAATAGAAGATCACGCAGTCATAAACATGCGCTTTCCAACAGGAACCAGCGAAAACCCATTGGGGCCCTCAGCACAAATCACAGTTTCTTGGCGAAGTAGAGTCAGGGGCAAAGTTCGGGAATTACGAATCATCGGCCGAGATGCCTCTATCCAAATAGACTACCTTGATCACACAGGTTTCTGGCTACACAAACATCCAGATAATATTCGTGGACCAGAATGGGGAGGTTTTGGCGCCGCTCCAAGAGAAAGGGTCGAAATCACTGGAGGCGAACCCAGCCTTACAGCCGAGTTGCGAGCCTTTGCAGAGGCCAGCCATGCCCTGAAATCAGGAACACCGATAGAAGACGTAAAAGTACTGACCCCTGGTGAAATAGGAGTCATTGGAATGCGCATGGTACAAACTGCTTTGGATGCAGCGCAATAAGAAAACACCCAATCATAATTAACCAAACCTCGGACCTCTTGGATTCAGGATGGGTCTGAAATCGATTGGCTAAGAAGTATAACCACAGTACACATTATTGGTGCCGGACTCAATCAAGAGAAACCCGCCCATAGAGCGTTCCACGATGCAGGTGACAAGGGATTTAGAATGATTCCGATTCATCCAATAGATGCAGGAAGCACCCTTCTTGGTAGACCAATTCGACCCCACCCCTGGGCCAGCGAAGATCCAGAAATGTTCGTAATCTTCCTCTCAGCAAAATCAGCTCTTAGTGAACTACGAAAGTGGTTGTTTGAAAGACGCAATATTCCATTCATTTGGCTACAGCCGGGCGCAGAGAGTCAAGAATTAGAAGAGACACTTTCAGATTCAGGAATCAATTATTCAATAGGCAAATGTTGGGTCACAACAGTCGTAAATGAGAATTTGAATTGTGAAGACCCTATTCCTCTCCAGTCATGGTGCCTACAAACAACATCAGTTGATGGAAGCAATTGTTCGGTTTGGAGGCATTTCCCCCCGGGCTCAAATCACGTTCGAGAAGCCCCTTTGGAATGGACGGGAGACCTTATTGATTTACAGGAAAGTAACGAACTAATTCCACGATATATCCGTTCGTTAGTCAATGACGGCGAGACACTGGAAGAAGCGTCAATCCGACTGAGTTAAACGCGACCCGGCTTTCGGGCGAAACATGTCTATCATAACTGCATACAATGAAGCCTGGGATAACGGAGATATCGACGCACTTGCAAACATCATTCATGATGATTTTGTATTCAATCCGAATGTAGGCGGGGTAACCATGAGTAAATCCGACATGCTTGGATTCGTTGGCAGTGGCAACACACCTCAATCAGAACAAAATAGGATTCTTTTCGAAAACGATGAAGTTGGAGTCGCTCATGCGATTGTTCATTTTGCAAACGATTCCGATTCAGAGGCAGTCATGTCATTCATGCGGTTTAAAGATGGTAAAATTATTCTTATGGAAACAGGCGCAACGCCACTTTCAGATGACTACACATTGGTCGGTAGTAGCTGATTAGGTACTGACCTGTTCAAATAGCCCGGACCGGGCGGCCCTAATGGGGAACTGAAGGATGGACGTCAGTTTCTTCGATTTAGGAATAGATCCAGCAATTGTCCGTGCCCTAGCTGAACAGGGCATTGAAGAGCCATTTGAAGTACAGCGTGAAGCCATCCCAGACATTATGTTGGGCAACGACATATGCTGTAGAGCGCCAACAGGCTCAGGAAAGACACTTGCATTCGGCCTTCCACTAATATCTCGAACCCCACGTGCCGATCCAGAATTTCCAACTTCACTGATATTGTCACCCACCCGCGAACTCGCCGAGCAGATCTGCAAAGTTCTCACACCATTAGCTGCAACCTTTGATTTAGAAGTTCTCGCAATATACGGTGGCACGCCATATGGAAGACAACGAAAAGCCCTCTCAAGAGGGGTTGACATCGTAGTAGCCTGCCCTGGACGCCTTCTTGATTTGATCAATCACGGGGCATTGAGTTTGGAAGATGTTGGCGCAGTCGTTCTGGACGAAGCAGATCGTATGGCCGATATGGGCTTCATGGAACCAGTTTGTGAAATATTGGACCTTTGTGCACAAAACCGCCAAACAATATTGTTTAGCGCAACGCTTGATGATGAAGTCGGAGATTTAGTTGAAAACTATCTCCACAAACCTGCTATTGTAGAAGTCGGACCTAAAGAAGTCAGTATGGATAGCATGGAACATTTCTTTTGGGTGATGAAAAACTCAATGAAACTAGGCATTGCATCCGAAATAATTCGAAAGTGTGGACGAACTGTGGTCTTCTGTCGAACACGCAGAGGTGTAGACCGAATTGGTGACGAACTAGTAGAAGATGGAATTGGTGTAGCAATTCTACATGGAGGACTTGACCAAAAGAAACGTGATAGGGCGATGGCAAAATTCGCCGAAGGACGTTGTATGGCATTGATTGCCACCGATGTTGCCGCACGTGGAATTGATGTTGAAGGAATCAATTGCGTGATTCATTATGATCCTCCTGAAAACGGAAAGGCGTACAAACATAGAAGCGGGCGTACAGCTAGAGCGGGCGCTAAAGGCACGGTGGTCTCATTGGTGCAAAGCCCCCAGAAAAAAGCCTGTAGTAATATTCAGAAGGACGTAGGCATCTTTGTCAAATTTACGCCGCCGGACTTTAATCAACTTCCAAAATATGATGTTGAATATATCCCCCCCTCGCGTAGGGACAAACCACGCAAACCGAAACGGGATGCCCGTCGCGCACACTTCCACAGGAGAGGTGATCGAAATCAGAAAGGGCGTGGCAACCCCAGTGGCGGCAGAAGATCTAGAAACAATTCACGCCAAGAAGGGCACAAACCAAAGCGTGGAGCAAATCCACGGGGGGGCCGTCCTACCGGCAAACGGCGCCACTCCCGTAACAAACGCAGGAAACAGAACTAACTGGGTTTGATAACCCAAGTAGGATTGAACAACCCACTGCTTCAAGAAGCGAACCCACCTCGCCAGCAATATGGCCGCCAACGTTGCAGAGCCCCTTCTAGGCAGCCTCTACACACTCTTTGTTGACGCATTCGGTCCAACAGTAGGTTGGTGGCTAGGCCATACCACACTAGTGGTAACCATTCTAATGGTATATACAACCATAACGAATTGGGAAAAAATACGATATGGATTTGGAATCACAGATTCGCGGGTTGCTGCCTGGCTAACCCTCCTCGCTGTAACAGGTGGACAGGTGATTCTCTACCAGAACCATTTCGGATTCCCACCATCGGGGGCATTTATCACAGCGATTTCTGTTAGCGGATACCTATGGTGGCAATGGTACCAATTTGAACCACATAAGTCTTGATTGCCACGAGCATTCATGAGCCGCGGTACAACACCCCTGTCTAATGGCAACATTCGGAGACCATCCACCACTTCCAGATTCATTAGAATCATTGCTCGGCGACAAAACAGTTTCCACCCTATTTTTGAAGGCCGATTGCCCTCCTCGGGTGAAAGCCGGACACATCACAGAATTGCGGTTAGAAGATATTGAATCTGAGAAGTGGGACAAACCGACCCTTGAATCCCTTGGGAATGAATTAATCACCGTAATCGAACAACATAATCATCGTTCTGATTGTTTCGTTGAAATTGAGAGAGAAGGGTGCAGAATATTACAGGCAGGAGATCTCAGAATTACATGCGCTTGGCCGCCATTTTCCGACGCTTGGGAGATTACAGTGGTCCGCCCAGTTGCCCACCTAACCCTTGCAGATTACGAACTCGACCCAAGGTTAATCAGACGACTTTCAGATCACCATCGGGGCGTTTTCGTAGTCGGTAAACCAGGTTCTGGGAAAACAACATTCGCTCAAGCAATTGCAGCTTATTTGGATGAAGAAGTAGGTGCAATGGTGAAAACCATGGAAGCCCCTAGGGATTTACAAGTCCCCCAAAGAGTCACACAATACGCACCACTAGAAGGCGATCTTGAGAAAACCGCTGAAGTGATATTCTTAGTACGTCCAGATTTCGTAATTTTCGACGAGGTCCGCCGAGCCCGAGACTTCGAAATATTTGCAGATGTGAGGTTGGCAGGAGTCGGACTTCTCGGCGTTACACACGCAAATAGTGCATTAGAAGCCGTTCAGAGATTAATTGGTAAAGTCGAGTTGGGGATGATTAGCCAAGTTCTCGATACAGTGATCCACATCGAAAAAGGTCACATTGCACAAGTCTTGGAATTGAAAATGGTAGTTCGCGCACCCAGCGGCATGGAATCCGATTTATCGCGCCCAGTCATTGAGGTCCGAGCGTTCCCCTCAAACAAAATGACTCATGAAATATTCTCCTTCGGTGAACAAGTAGTGGTGGTTCCAGTAGATGAGGCAACCTCACAGAACCCAACGAGGAAATTGGCTGCCGCGGAACTAGCCAGAAGAATACAGAGGTGGTCGGGTGCTAGAATCCATCATGTTGAGATGGCTTCCGACACATCTGCAACAATATATGTTGATGATGGAGCGATTGGAGCCATTGTTGGCTCCGGAGGGTCGGGTGTACGCAGTATGGAAGACGAGTTTGGCTTGAAACTCAAAATCAAAGGCTCAGCAGAATTACCAAAAGGTACCAAAAGAGTAGGCAGCAATACCTCTGATTGGGAACAACAAACACAACGCTCTATGGATTCACGCACGTGGGAAAGAACCGGTGGACCGAAGCCCAGAAGGAAAGGAAAACGTCGCCGTTAGGAAAAGCATATTTCCACGGTGACTTCTTGAGACAGACCCATGTCGGCCAACTATGGGTGACGAGGCGGCGGGAAAGCCACCAGTCGTGATTTTACGAGAAGAAACAAACGTCACCAGTGGGACAGCAGTCCAAGAGAAACTCATAGTCGCTGCAAGAGTATTCGCAGATATCCTTCGCCCCACATATGGACCCCGTGGCCTTGACAAAATGTTGTACAAGACTGATGGAAATACAGCAATTACCAACGACGGAGCTAAAATTGTTGCAGAATTAATGGTCAAACACCCTGCTGCAAAGATGTTCGTAGCAATGGCAGAATCACAAGAAAATGCATGTGGTGACGGAGTTACAGGCACTCTTCTACTCAGTGCCGAATTGTTAATCGAAGCGAATCGACTCCTTCAGAAAGGCCTGCATCCTTTGACCATAGTTGATGGTTACATCCGTGCAAATGAAATCGCTCAAGATATGATAACATCTCTTGAGATACCAGCATCGAAGGAATTACTCCTAGATGTGGCAACCACTTCACTAACAGGAAAAGGAGCAGAAGGGGCCTCAGAAAAAATCTCGGAAATGGTTGTCGAAGCATTAGCAATAGTAGATGGCGAAACAGAGAACATCTCGATGCACAAAACCAACACAGGCAGTCTAGAGAATAGCAAGTTGTTGCTTGGCGTCGCAGTCCGCCGCCGCATCATTTTAGACGCATTACCCAATATCATTGAAGATGCACGAGTTGCAACAATAAATGGAGACATAGCACCCCGAAAACAGATCCGGTCCTCTGAAATCGAAATCGAAGATGTCAATAAACTTGAAGCATTTTTGGATGCAGAGGATACCATAAGAGACGATTTGGCAGACAAACTCATCAAATCTGGTGCAAACGTATTCATTTGTAGTGGAGTCGTTGACAAAGGCATACTTCATCGATTATTGCGAGCAGGCCACTTCGTCGCAGGTGAATTTGACGACAGCGAACTACGAAACACAGCACTGGCAACAGGATCTAGAATAATTGAGCATTTAGCAGATATTTCCGAATCCGATGTTGGCGTCGCAGGCCGCCTAGTATCCGAAAAGAAACCCTCTACAGACCAAGTAGAAGATATCATCCGATTGGAACAATGCCCTTCACCAAAAGTCGTCACATGCGAAATCGGGGGCGCAAATAGTATGGCGGCCGAGGAAGCCATCCGTGCAATACATGACTCATTACGTGCCACCAGTTTAGCAATGAAAAGTAACAGACTGATTCATGGCGGCGGCGCAACACACATGTCTTGTGCCCTGGCAATCCGTGAAGCCGCAGAACACGCATCCGGCAGGGAGAGATTAGCAATGGAGGCATATTCGCGGGCATTAGAAATCATCCCATCAACGCTTGCTCAGAATGCAGGCGCTGATGCCTTAGACAAGATACTTGAACTCAGGGCGGCCCATCGAAATCGAAGCAACGACGTGGGCATTACAGCTACAGGAGAAGTCGCCTCTACGGGTGCCATGGAAGCAAGCGATTGTTTACGCTCAGCACTCAATTCTGCAACTGAAACTTGTTCCAGCATGCTTCGAATAGATCAAGTCGTATCAGCACGCGGAGACTAAACACCGATGACATCAAAAGCGTCTTTGATTCGCCTATGTATATGACAGAAGAAAGCAACTATCAAGGCCCAAATGATTCAATCATTTACACAACAAAAGAACCACTTCAAGAAGTCCACATTGAAGGCAAAAACGGCATAGGAAATATATTGCCAATCATGTTCGTAATTGGATACATCATACTTCCTCCATTAGTCACATTCGGATTGGTTCAAGGTGGTTGGCCAATCTCCTTCGGCATTGGATTATCTGTGTTATTACTTGCCCTCACGATACCAGCGGAGATGTTTGTCTATAAGAGAATGAATTTCCTATCCTACATCCATGCAGACCCGACCGAAGATTACATCACAGTCGTAACGAAAAGACTCTACACAGAGAACAACGTAAGGAACATTTCACGAGATACAATTACCAGTTTCAACCGTTGGGAGTGGACCAATGACGAAGGGACCAAAATGATTGGTTTTGCTTTGGTAATTTCGGGAGAGGAAAACGTCAAACTCTCTCACTCTATTTCTGAATCAGACGCCTCACAATTAAGCAAGGGCTTGGGTATGGAGATCACCGAAAACGATCCTAAAGATGCCTAGGCTGATGAGATTACATTTATTCAGTACTAATTGACACACCAGCGAGTTCAAAGGCGGCCAGACATTCGCTGCCTAACGGGTTCCGCACATGGTTGACCTTGACCAACCAACTCTCACCTCGAAAGTTCCTGGAAAGGAAGGCGATAAAGCGCCCCGTGCACTTATTTCAGTATATGATAAAACTGGAGTCACTGCATTGGCCACCGCATTGACTGCAATGGGCTGGAAAATACTCTCAACAGGAGGCACAGCTCGGTTATTGCGAGAAAACGGAGTAGATGTTACAGATGTCACAGAGGTCACTGGACATCCAGAAGTATTCAATGGTAGAGTGAAGACACTTCATCCAGCGATTCATGCCGCCATCCTCGCTCGAGGCAACAACTCCGACGACATGGCGACTCTCGAAGAGTTGGGATATCCAAGAATAGATTTGGTTGCAGTCAATCTGTATCCTTTTGAAGAAGTAGCAGCAAAAGAACCACCTGTTAGTGAAGCGGAATTGATAGAAATGATCGATATTGGAGGGCCCACTCTTGTACGGGCCTCAGCAAAGTCTCACCAAGATGTCCTCATTGTCACAAACCCATTAGATTACAACGATATTCTTGAAACAATACAGGAAGCAGGTGGCGACCCAAGCGCAATCGATTTAGCAACACGTCAAAGGTTAGCACTTACAGCATATCAACGAACAGCAGCCTATGATGTTGCACTGGCCAACACATTGGCCAACCGCCTTGAGTCACTTGAACACCCTGCCTCCGCAGTTTTGCCTGAGAAATTACTCATTTCGGGAGGGGTGAGAAACCCCTTGAGATATGGCGAAAATCCACATCAACCTGCGGCATTTTACCCGGCAAATGTCGTTGGAGAATCACCAAATGGCCTAGCTGCAGCAGTGCAACACGGAGGAAAGGCACTTTCATTCAACAATTATTTGGATTTAGATGCAGCCCTTCGTTTCTGCCGTTCGCACATTGGCTCTGATTGGAGTGATTGGCCACATTGTTGTGTAATCATCAAACACACCAACGCATGTGGGGTTGCAATTTCAACAAACCAAGTATCTGCTTGGGATGATGCATTAGCGAGCGACCCAGAATCCGCCTTTGGTTGTGTTATTGCATTCAACACACCAGTGTCTAAAGCAACCGCTGAAAAGATTGGAAATCATTTCGTCGAGTGCATAATTGCACCTGATTATGAAGATGGGGCTTTGGAGATATTATCTCTGAAAAAAAACCGCAGAATGCTCACATTGGAGGGAATGACATCATTGGATATGCAAACACATTTCCGCCAAATTGACGGAGGTTGGCTTGCCCAAACTGAAGGTGCACCAGTAATTGACTGGTCCGAAGTGAAATGTGTAACGACAACCCAAGCTGATCCAAATCAAATTGACTTGGCGAGATTTGGTGTTGCAGTTTGCGCCCAGGTAAAGAGCAATTGTGTTATTTTCATCCAACCAACTCCAACAGGCTTTGCAACAGTAGGCATCGGCCCAGGGCAAACAAGCAGGGTAGAGGCAGTGCGGATTGCTGCCCGTCGCGCTGGCGAGAGAGCGAAGGGTGCGATGATGGTATCAGACGCATTCTTCCCCTTCCGTGATGGCATTGACACCAGCCATGAAATTGGCATTACAGCAGTTGTCCAACCAGGAGGGAGCATCCGAGATCAAGAAGTCATTGATGCTGCAAACGAACACCAAATGACCATGCTATTCACGGGCACACGATTATTCAGGCATTAGTGATTATATGAATTGGAAACACATAATTTCTTCAGGTACAGGCACGGGAGCAATATTAGCAATATTCATCCTTCTTGTATTCGTCCTTTCAGAACTCGACCCCGGCTCGTTTGCAGGATTATGTGGTGGTTTTCTTGCATTATCAGCACTATCAGCCATAATTATCAATAAGATATCGAATATTATGGAGTGGCCAGAAGTCAACCTAAAGATTCTCATCCCCATAGGATTTTTTACATCGGTAATACCTCTTCTCGGGCCTATTTTCGGACTACCAAACACTAACCCAATTACATTGGCCACAGTTGTTGCCCTTGGAGCAGTCGGAGGCGCATTCTGGAGCCTACCTTTTGCTGGCTGGAACTATTGGAAAAACCGCGAAAAAGAAGATTAAGTGACAACATCACGAGTTTTTACACGTATCGAAACATACAGAATTCCACTTAATCCCACGAACAGAATTGTGATGGCACCTAGTGCATACTGATCCGCCCCCGTCCAAGAAGATGGATTGAGCAGAACTCCTTCTCCTTTAGTTGAGACAAACCAAACGAAATATGCAGAGATTGTAGACATCAAACCAATCATCATCATAATGATTATTTTTACATGGAAGGGAAGTGTTTTTCCCGTTGCGTAATAATCAAACAATTTTTCCCCAAAAAACCGATTGGTCAAAGTATATCTAAACAATTTTTCATTCGAAAGAGAAAACAGGAAGGCCGCTGGAACAGCCCAAGAGACGGTTGGCCACCCGGGCACGACAACACCAATTCCTGCAAATATCAAAAACAGACAACCAATTGCCAGATAGATTCTCGATTTGAAACGATTACTCGCAACTGAATAACACTCTACAACCTCGTCGATTGTTTGTAAACGCCCATTCACACTCCGCGGACTTCGGGTTTAAACATCATACTTCTCATTGGGCCAAGCCTCATCAGTTGAGTCCACTTGCCAGTAATGATGGCAATGCGACAGGGGTCCCCAGAAAACCCGCTTCGCACAGCGGTCTTGATTTCAGGCTCTGGCTCAGGGATGGAAGCCTTAATTCTTCACCAAAAGAATCCAAATTGTACACATCGAACAGAATTAGTAATTTCCAACATCGCAGGAGTAGCGGGATTAGAGAAGGCGGAAAGGCACAATGTAAAATCAATGGCAATAGAATTGAACACATCAATTACAGATAAAAAATCGAGGCGTGAAACACACGAGAAAGCAATCATGAAAGCTCTTTCCATCCATGGAATTGAGCTCGTAATCCTTTCAGGATACATGCGAATCCTATCCCCCCAATTTGTTAGAAAGTGGAGAGGGAGGTTGTTGAACATCCACCCATCCCTGTTACCAAAATATCCTGGGGCACATGCCCATCGGGATGCACTCGCAGATGGTGCAAAGATTACTGGATGTACGGTGCATTTTGTTGATGAGGGGATGGACACCGGCCAGATTATTGCCCAAAGCCAACTTGAAATAAAACCAGATGACGATGAGAAATCATTGTCGGAACGAGTTAAAATTCTAGAGCATGAACTGTATCCAAGCGTAATTGATGATGTTGCAACTGGGAAAATCAGCGCAAGTCAGATTGGGAATTGACATTCCTAAACCCACCATTTTCATCAAAGTTGATAATTTTGTAGGGCACCCCTCTCATAACATCCTTGAGGGCCATTTCCGACGAAAATCTCTGCAATGCAGATAGTACAGGATCTACTTTAACAAGTGACAGTAATGGTTGCAATTGTTTACCCTTTGGCATAACCACATCATCACAACTCTCACTCAATCTTTCAAAAACTTGAGAGTTAATCCAAGGGACATCGCATGGTGCTAATTGTAATCTCTCAACACCCAAATCTTGGCACATTTTCAGCCCAGAAGTGAGGCCAGAACGTGCCCCCCTTTCCAAAACCGTATCGAGAACACATTCTACGTCTGTGAGGTGACCGAGGACAGCTAACACTTCCTGCCGCTGGAACATATCTCTGACTGCAATATAGATTGGCCTGCAACCCGCATCCCTGAGTGCATGGGCTACTCGGACAATCATGGCCACCCCATCAACGAGAACGGTTGCTTTGTTCCTACCCATCCTAGAAGACGCCCCGCCTGCCAGAATTAATGCTGGATGCATGATAACCACTAATCTAAGCGATTCAATTCATTCATCGCATTTTCTAACTCATTCATCAAAGCCTTAGCACGCGCTAGAAGCGCCCGCTGGTCCCTACGATTTGCAGCATTCGGCAACCATTCTAATAATTGCTGAATATCAGCAGCATCTCGTTCAACAGTCCATCTTAGAACCTGCTCAAGAACAGGGTCATCCGCTTCTAAGAAACGCTCAACCATATCACTGCCGTAAACCAGACAAACCTTAGCCTTCTCTCATGAAATACACATTTGATCGCGAATACGGACCAATAATGAATCACCGTCAGGGTACGGGATATCATTGAAAGAATCCAGCAAGTTCTGCGATAATTTGGGCCTACCGCTGCGAATCCATATGGCATGTTGAGTAAGTAATGCTAGATGGGCGTGAGCCGTACTTCGTTGGCACCATAGAATAAAACGCCCTTCACTGGGAATTGGATGCCCTGCACGAAGACATTCCTGTATTGACAGGAGTAAAGCTTCAGCAGTTTCAGTAGAACCAATCATTTCTTCTAACATAGTCCAAACATCTTCAATATCAGAGACGTTTGCAAGTAACAAGGCCGCCAAAGCAACATCTTCTCGCCCATGTCTCTTCCACAACTTGGGAATCAAGTCGGTAAGAACAGCAGATGTTGTATTTGTCAATAGCCATGAACAAATTCTTCGAAGAACATCATCAGGAGTACCTAGATGGAATGAGTACCCACCAGAACTCCCCAATCGATCAGTATGAGACTTTGCAATTAGTGCAGGTACACCAATTGGATAGGTTTGCCGGAGAACATCAAGCAACTTCTTTGACCTAAGATGAATTTTGGTAGGTTGGGATGAAAACCAATCATCCAAAGGGTCACTCATTGTCAGTCTTATTGCCCCCTTCGGGTAATATTGATAGAATCCGATTGAATAAACCATCTACGATATCCTTGGCTTGTTCAACTCCCTTTTCAACAACCTGGCGAACATTTTTTTCCACGTGCTCCTCCAATTCTGCATGGACCCCATTCATCACTTCCTCGTTCTCTTCCTCAGTAATTTCGAATAGGTATCTGAGGTATGCCACCACTAGATATTCATCTTCACTAATACTGGCATTTAGGTATGCAGTTTGGAACATTCCAGAGTAAACCCTTAAGCAATCCTCCTTACTGATTTCACTCCCCCCTTCCAATTTTTCACCATCCACAATCGCATCATAAACGCGCTTTGGCACATCTTCAGGAAGGCCCAATAGACCAGCCAATTTTATGACAAGACGCTTCTCTTCCCTTGTAATTTCACCATCTCTCAGAACGATTGAAACCACACCTTGGAACGCGCCAATGTCGGTAATAGCGGTAGAGGGCACGACCTCGGAGACATACTTCCTCCTCATAGCGGTTCGCCCACACCAGCAACGAGAATAAATCCACAATATCATCCAATGCCTTCATGAAGGAGGGGCGATTCGGAGTGATTACAGGAATCCCTGTCACGTTCCCAGGACTTCGGTCCTTTTCCCGTGAATACGCGCGATGAGACCCCTCTTAGAGGGTTAGAGTGCCTTGAGAGACCTGTGTAAACAAGGAAGTAGAAAAAATGAGCGATCAGAAAGCGAAATATATGATTCACGCAACCATCAAGGCAGATGGCACCATACAGCGAAAAGACGTTGTTGGAGCCGTTTTCGGCCAGACGGAAGGACTTCTCGGAGAGGAACTCCAGTTGCGTAAATTACAACGAACCGGACGAATTGGACACGTAGATGTCAACCTGAACTCAAACAAAGGCAAAGTATCAGGAGAAATTCTTCTCCCAAGTAGCCTTGATCAAGTATCAACAGCAGTCGTGGGTGCAGCCTTGGAGACAATCGAGCGCATTGGACCCTGTAAGGCAACAATCAAGATTACAGCTATTGAGAATATTCACAGCGTGAAGAGAGACACGGTAATTGACCGTGCAAAACACCTTCTTCTCAGCATAGTAAATGAGAGTTCTAATGACAGCAAGAGCATTCTTGATGAAGTGCGAAGTGTACTAACACTTGGTACAGAAACAAACATTGCCGGAATGACTTGCGGACCAAATGCAAAGGAAAGTGAGGCCCTCATTATTGTCGAAGGCCGAAACGATGTGCGGAATTTACTGAAAATGGGTATTAAGAACTCAATTGCAACCATGGGCGCCAACGTCAAAGACGAATTGATTGAATTAGCAAAAAGCAAGAGCACCGTTACAGCGTTTTGTGATGGGGATCGAGGCGGGAAGTTATTGTTGATGGAACTCTCAGGAGCGCTCGGCAAATCACTGACACATGTCGCATTAGCACCAGAGTCAAGAGAAGTCGAGCACCTTGAGGGGAAAGTCATAACAAAATGCCTCAACCAAAAAGAGGCTGCTGCCAAAGCTATTAGCAAGATTAAGACTCAACTTGAAGCAGATGATGATTCAGGTAGCACATCAGGAAATGACAAACCAGCACAAATTCCTGATGAAGTTAAGGACTGGTCAGCACACATGGCAGATTTGAAGAAGAATCATGGCATGTTAATTTTAGACGACGGTTCAACATCCGATCCTGTTGGCGCCAGTAAATTGGCTGCTTTTGCAGAAGACATTGAAGGAGCCCAGTGCCTCATTTTCAATGGCAAGGTGTCGGAGAGGATGATTGAGATTGCAGAGTTGGGAGCCATCCCAAATGTAATCGGTAGCACACTAGGAGCAAAGGGCTCGAATGGTGTAGCGACTTATGCAATGAACGATCTTGAGTAACCTCCACCCCATCGGGGTGACAAAGATAACCTTGTCCACACTCCGGTGTAGCATGCAACCCCAAGCAATGGCACCAGCGCCAGCAATGCTCCCCGCATCTGCTGAGGCGCCACTTCCACCCACTCCGAAGAATTCAAACAGTGTAATGATAATTCACACAGCACTAATTTTTGTGGCTATAATTTTATCTTCAACGGGTTTGCTTACTGATTCATGGAGCGTTGAAGAAACATCCCAAACCACCGATTTCCTTGGCCAAGAAATCACAGTGACCACCGAATCAAAGGTGGGTCTTGATGACATGTCTGCAACAATTTGCACCAATGGCGAATGCGAAACAATGGTCATGGATCTATCGGACGCATATGAAAATTGTACGAAACAGGCATCAGACCTCGAACTCAATTCATCAGCCACCGAAGACTTGTGTGGCACGGCTGGGGATATGGCAAGCGCCGGATTCACCGGCACCCTCTTCATCGCTCTCGGAATCATAGTTTTGATTATTACATTGGTTGCGACTTTCATGGAGACGCGCGGGACCTTCCTCCCTTTCTCTCAATTTTACCCCTTTGTTGGCGCGGCCCTGCCTCTTATCGGCTCAGTGACGTGGTTTATGATGATGCCAGAACCACCCGAAGGATCCGATCCAAGTATGGGGTATAGCATTTGGTTGGTTATTTTGAGCACAGTTCTAGTTGTAGGAGCCGGAGCATATTCGATGTATACTGACCCACCCTCCCGCACCCAATCGTCTCCTAAAATGAGCCAGAGAACCCCAGGATTGGGGGCGAGAACCCTTGCTACAGACTCAGATGCACGAGAGTTTGTACTTAGAGAAACAGCCTTAGGAAATCAAACAATTTCAATAGTAGAAGATGGAAATCTGTTTCGCCTTACTAGGGCGACAAGAGTGGACAATGATATACACAGTGAGGATTTATTCATGACTCGAATGAACGCTCTTTGTGGTTTCACACATTCTCGGTTTGATTGGTTAGATACAACCCGATATTTATGGAATATTATGGGCCTGACAGGCTTTATCCTAACACTCGTAGCATATGAGAACGCATCATTGATATTTTATGCAAATTGGTTCATTCTCATATTTGCAATAGGGACAATTCTCTCAATGCTCCAATTCGCCGATCCCGAACTGATTACCTTTGAGACCAATACCGGCAAACACCGAATGTTAATCTATCGCGCAGGCTCTAATCGAGCACTAACAAATGCCAGCATGGACCTCATCGATTCAACGATGAGAGATGTCCTCCGAGGCGAAGAGATAGACCCATCTGCATTGAACGCAGTTGCAGATTCGATTGAAGCAGAGATGGCAGAAGCCCGCAAAGCCGCCGAAGAAGCAGCAGCGGCACAACAGGCGGCTTTGTTACAGGCCCAAGCAATGGCCCAAGCCCAAGCGGAAATGCAAGCACAAATGCAAGCGCAAGCCCAAGCTCTAGCTCAAGCACAGGCACAACTCCAAGCACAACAAGCTGCGCAACAAATCGCACCTGCGGCAACCCCCCCTCTCGCACAACCCCAACCTAGTGGAGTATCACCACCCCCCACACCTGCTCAAGTGATCCCGATGCCCCCAGTCACCAACCCCCCGACACCTGCAATGGCACCCGTTCCAGCACCTATTCCACCACCACCAGCTCCCGCAATGGCACCCGTTCCAGCACCTATTCCACCACCACCGGCAATAGGCGGCATGCCCACACCTCCGCCCCCAATCGGAGCCGAAATACCACTACCTCCATCCGCAGCAGCAGACATTTTACTTCCTGCTGAAAATTTGACACCTCCTCCTGAGGTGCCAACAGAAGCGACACCGCGTGACGACTCGATGTCTGAAGGAGAGAAAGAGAACCTCCTCACTGATTTGAGTGAGAATTAAACTTCCACTGCGATTTCCGACTTCACAAGTGCACTAGGTAACATGACAGACCTCTCTAGACGTGTTAGTGCGTTCGACAAACCCTCAACATCGTCATGTGTTGGCAAAATGTATTGATCTGAATTCAAAGGAATCATCAAACCAGGGCCAGGGATGTCTTGCAACCGTTCCCCTAGCACCACAGCATCCTTCAATAAGCCCGCACCACCAGATTCACGCCTCCTCGCCAACCTTTCACCAGTCCATTTTTCCAATTTCTTCGCTATAGTTTCCAATTTGCCCCATAACAATTGGTGTTTTGCACTATCTCCCCTTTCTAGAAGCATAGCTAACCGAACCAATCTCTGTACACGAACATCTAATGGTGGTCGCAACATTTTCTCCAAATCTTCGTTTTTCTCAATCCCCAAAAGTGAGGACAGTCTCTTACTATCACTAATTGGGATTGCATCCTTCTGAGGTACTACAACAGATTTTGAACCAATCTCTGACTTGATGACTTTAGTAACCTTTTCGCGAGTAATTTTTTTCTTAGGAGAATTCGATTTCGCCACCGAATTTACACCACCTCCTCCCTTTTGAGAAATAGACTCAACAACTGATTGGGCCACAGCCAATACTTTTGCCTCCGAATCATTTCTTGACAAACCTTCAGTCACAGCAGACGGAGAAACAACCTCCTTTTTATCCGCAGGGATTAACACTGGAAGACGCTTTTCAATGATGGCTTTAGGCTGATTGGGTTCAAATCCATTGAACACAAAATTCGGGTCTGAAGCATCGCTTTCTTCGGACAATTGTAGCATAATATCTTGATAATCATGGTCTATCAATACCAATTTTTCTGGACGCATTAAGTCGGCAAGAACCTTTTCTGCCAAACGAACATTAAGTCCCCAAGGCAAACCAGAAAGCCGCCTAACACGACTTTTTTGCACATCCATACTTTCCCTTATACTCGGCAAATCCAATCCCAGTTTCACAGGATCACTGACCAGCATCTCATACAACCCTGCAACATCCCAACCAACTTGCCGCCATTGTTCAAATTCTTCTTCAAGCTTGTCACTCACTTGCCCCATTCTATTATCAATAATCTGTGACCGTCTTTCCAGTCCAAAAGACGCCGACAACTCACCTTTACTTTCAATCTCAGAAACGGCCCTTTCATATTCAGCCAAATCAAGAGCCCCAGAATCTAATTCATTCGGCCATAATGAAGCCAATTCACCCCTCGCCCTGTCAAGGAAATCACGGTGCCGATGGACCCTCATCATCGCAATAGTTAGCCATTCTTCCGCATCTTGTACAGTGGAAAAACCTGCATTGCTATGCCTCAAATCCTCTAACCATTTTGAGACCTCCATCTTTCCTTTAATCGAAGTATCCAATTCTTCTAATTTTTCAATTAATGGCATAATAACATCCATTAGGTTTTGATGTTCATCTAATTCTTCAAGAACCGCTCGCGGCTCAGTTTCAACGAAAGAGACCCATTTTTCAACATCGATTCCATATGATGACCAAACATCCAATTTAGCCTTACAAGACTCTCTAGCACTTTCTGTCTTTGCCACCAAGCCTTGTAGTAGAACATCCAAACTTCCAATCGCATCTAAGTGGCCCCGAGTTCTTTCAGCTAATTTCCTAAACTCAGGCCATTGCAATAGATGAATTTCCATTTGCATCCAAATACCATGAGTGTCCTCAATTTTCTTTGCTATACCTGGCATTTGAGCCTCCCATCTCAACATTTCACTAGGGAGAAGAGGGAGGTCTACAGCGAGCTGAAAGCCTTGAACCTTCCAACTAGAAAAGCGCTGTTCAACCACCTGCAATCTGTTTTCAAGGTCAGCAGAATTGGAAGAAATTTCAAGACTCACCGATACTAGATTGTCTTCGTCTACAGACTCCTGTGCGACAGTTAATGCTCCAAGCAACCGCTCCGCAATTTCCGCACTAAATGGCCGAATTTCTGTTTCAACACGTCGTTGACATTGACCCAATAACTGATCAAGTTCACGCAACCTTTCTGCCTCAGTAAATCTTTGACGAGTATTACCTTTGAAAATCGAGGAAGTGTCCCAACCCCGTTGCTCGAGCATCTCAACCATCCCATGAAGGGCCTCCGATCTTTGGACTCCCCTCCGTTCGATTTCATCAATGACTGGAGAGATTTCTCGCATGGGGGCCACTTCTTCAATCATGGAAACAATTCTTGGGGATGCTAGAACGATTTCATCATCGACAGAATCCAAGCGTTCAAGAATACGTGCAAGTTCAACAGAACGCCCTTCATCAGACCACTTGATTTTTGATCGCTCAGCGACGATAACCCAAGGGCGGTGTTTACGAAGAAGACCGCTTAACTCAATATCCACAGAAGAGGCTTGCTTTGGGTCGGAGAGCAAAGAAAGAAAACGCGACCTCTCACTTTGTCTATGCTCGGGCAAATCAAGAACTTTGGCTCTAACATTGGCTGCATATTCAACTTGTTGTTCTAGCAATAACATACGTTCACTTGCCAACTCACCAGTTGGCAAATCAACATCGAAACCCCGTTTGCGTAGCGCATCTATTCTCGCCTCGAACCGCTCTGGATCAGCCGACAACTACCCCGCCTCAACCCTCCCACCATCTCAAGGCTCTTCAATGTCCGGCCAATTCCGCACCTCAAAATCACTTTAGAAAACGGCACCTCACCCCTTTAGGGGTGCGAACTACTCAAAAGGTGTGGAAGTCGGCTCCATCCAATGGAACCCGTCACAATCGGACTGACACTATTCTTTGCAGCAGCCTCCGGTGCTGTAATTTGGTGGCTTGCACAGGCAGAAATAGGACTTCGTAAACTAAGAGAAGATTTTGAAACAGCGCATTCGGAAACGGCTCAATTGATGAAATCACTAAATGCTCAAACGGAGGAATTGGCAGATAGTGCAAAGGCACTACAGAGAGCACACCCTGGCCTTGCAGGGATCATTGAAGCACACAGAACACTCGATTACTTGCAGAATACTTTGGCTGGAGAAGGCGATGGTGATGCGGTAAAAGCAGCCGCATCCAACACTCTTTCAGCAGTCAAAGGCCTCCTAGCCACTAGAAGTGGTGATGGCGACATCGAGGACGCCACCCCTGCTGACGCGGGCCTTCTAAACCTCGTTACAAGGGTTCTGCAAACAATGGAACAATTAGAACTCAAAATTAGCGATTTAAATCTCAGCAATTTAGAAGCACGACGTTTTGGAGAAATCGTATTTTTGGCAGGAGACAGAACTTGGGCAGCAGCATGTTACGAATATGCACTTGAGAAGGCTCCACGCGAAGTATCCACACTTCGTAGCCTGAGTCGCCTCAACAGGGAATCAGGGAATGAAGAAAAGTTGAGAACCAATTTAGAGAATCTACTGGAATCAACACCTGATGACCCAGAACTATTACGGGAACACGCCAGAATCCTCACCAAGGCAGGAGATGCAGCAGCTGAGAAGGGCTTGCGCAGATTGGAAGCAATGGGCATAGAAACTGCAGAAGACAAATCGATGTTGGCAAGTCTTGCTGCCCGCGCAGGAGATACTGATGGAGCACTTCAACAGATAGAGGCAGCAATTGCAAGTAACCCAACTGGTGAAGACTGGTTAAGAAAAGCCGAGCTCCACCTTGCTCGAAATGAAAGAGGCCTTGGGATTACAGCAGTTGATGAAGCCATAGCATTAGATCGCCAATCGGGCCCAGCATGGTCCATCCGAGCCCAACTCCTAACCGGCGAATCAGGTCGCACAGAAGAGGCTCTCAAAGCAGCAGTACACGCAGTTGCTCTTGGGGAACCCCTACAACTCCTCAAGGCAGAGTTGCTTGAACGCTTAGGTCGCGGAGAAGAAGCCAAAAAGTCGCTTGAGGATTCACTGGAGAAGCATCCAGAAAACCCAGAAATACGTGCACAATTGGTCCTATTCCACCATCAAATTGGCGACCCAGAATCTGCATTCCAAATATTGGCAGAAGCACCAATTGAAGCATGGGAGGGTCCCGCACTCCATCTACAAAAGGGTAGATTGATATTAGCGGAAGCAGATAGGTATCGAGATGGAACGGGAGAAAAAGATAGGGAACTTTTGGCAGAAGCAGATTTGGCATTTGAAGCAGCTCTTGAAGCCGACAGAGAAAATGGCATTGGGTGGCTTGGTAAAGCGAGAATTCAAAGAATGTTGAAAGATAATTCTGAAGCCCAAATCTCCCTCGCAAGAGCACGTAGATTGTTACCTGACGAACCTTTGATTGCTGCTGAAGAAGCATTACTGGCTTTGGATGGAAACGATATTGAGGCAGCAGCAAGGTTAATTTCCGAAGCACACGTTCTTGAGCGAGAATCTCCAGTTATTGACTATGTAAAGGGAGTAATAGCGGCTAGACGCGGAGACCTCAATGAAGCGAAGAGGCTGTTTGATGTTGTACTTGCGGACGACCCACACCATGTCCGTGCCCGCCTTAACCGATGTACAACACTCATGATGGAGCAAGATTATCATTCAGCATTGGATGATGTACAAACACTTCTAGATGCTCATCCCGAACTCGATTTGGCAAAATTACGCCGAGGCGAGATTATGATGTCCTTAGGGGAGTGGGCTGAAGCAGAATCAAACTTCAGAGAGGTCCTCGATAAGCACGAAAAGAATCCGCATGCATTAATCCAACTCGGAGCAGCACTCGTAGCACAAGATCGCCTGACAGAAGCAGAACAACCACTCAATGAAGCGATCCGTTTGGATGGCGACTCATCAGAAGGTTGGTATCAACGGGGTCTACTTTACATCGCCTTTGGACAATTCGACTGCGCACTCTCAGATTTCGAAACAGCAGCTTTGAAGGACAAACATCACCTAAACGCATTGCTTCGAATTGCAGCAATTCACCATGAAAATAAGGATTGGGAATTGGCTGAAATTGCTTGGAGGAACGTCCTAGACGTGGAACCCGATAACAGGGTCGCTAGACGCCGAATTCAAGACGCTTTCGATGGCCAAACAGTCGTCAAGAAAGCCGCCGTACTTTCCTCTACCAGTGGTATTACTATCGCCGATGAGATTGAGGTAACTGAAGTTGAAGTTGTAGAAGAGTCAATTGTTACAGAAATAGAGGAGATTGAAACCATTATTGAAAATGAAACCCCTCAACAAACCACGGTGAAACCAAGAGGGACTGCAATGGATTGGGCTGATGCAATTGATCTGTACATCAAAGAACACGGAGGCGTGGTTAACCAGGACTTCAAACGCCTTGGCTTAATTCCAGAAGATATCACCTCTGGTGAGCGTGCTCGCCTCAATGAAGAACTATCGGACAGCTTCACAAAGCATAAGGTAAACAATTTCCGAGTATTCTATTGCTCACCTTCGATTATTGAACCCGACGAAGTCAAAGCACAATATGAGAAAAGCCAAAATCAAGAAGATCCGGAATTGGCGCAAGAAGATTTTGAGTTTGGATTCGGCAATCTTTGAAGGTGAAGTTCAAGCAACGAACCCTTCTCACAAGGTATATGAGTAGAGGATTGGAACCTGGAGACACCGCAACCGACTTCGAATTGCCAAATGCAAATTCACAAGAACCGGAATATGCTAACTTAGAGAAAATGATGACAGATGTTGGTTGCGTGGTCGTATTCACCTGCAACCATTGCCCCTATGTAATTGGCAATGAAACACGAATAGAAGCGATTGCTGATAGGGCTAGACAAGAGGGCCTTGGTTTTGTAGGGATTAATTCCAACGACCCAGACAATTATCCCACAGATAATTGGGAGCACATGGTCAAACGAGCCGAAACAATGTCTTACCCTTATCTTCACGATATAACCCAAGAAGTTGCAACCTCTTGGGGTGCGGAACGAACCCCAGAATTCTATTTGCTAAACGGCCAAGGAGTGGTAGTATATCGAGGGCGCCTCGACGACTCCCCCAAAGACCCAACTCTCGCCACTACCAGTGAACTTTCCGACGCAATAGATGCCTTACTCTCCAACGAAAAACCCTCAGTATCACGCACAGACAGTATCGGATGCTCAGTCAAGTGGAAGGTGTGAAATTGCGACTTGGCATCCCCGCCAGAATATTTGCTACAATGCTGAAATTCTTACCTGGCCGTGTAGGCGACAGAATGTGGAAATGGTGGTACCAACGTCTTGCTAAAGCCAAAGCATGGGGTGAGTTTGGTTTCATGAACTATGGCTTCATCGATGACGATCAACCCACTTTAGAAGCCGATGACGAATCAGACCGCCTCTTTATCCAACTTTACCACATGAATATACGCGACATCGAATTAAATGGAAAGCAAGTCCTTGAAGTCGGCTCCGGCAGGGGCGGTGGTGCGAATTGGATTGCTCGAACATACGATCCAAAGTCATTGACTGCCATGGATTATTCTGCGGCCGCTGTCAAATTGTGCTCAAGAATGTATGGCCGCCAGAAGAACCTAACATTCATCGAAGGAAATGCAATGAAATTACCCTTCGAGGATAATTCATTTGACGTAGTATACAATGTGGAGTCCAGTCACTGCTACAGCGATATGGACGCCTTTGTCGATGAAGTCCATCGGGTATTGAAACCTGGTGGACACTTCGCTTGGACAGATTTCCGCGACGCGAAAACAATTGAAGGAATTCGCAATAAATTCTCATCTTCTGAATTTGAAATTCTGAAAGACGCTGACATTACAAAAGAGGTCCTCGCCGCCTTGGATGAGATTAGCGATGACAAACAATCCAGAATCCAGAAGGGCACCGGCCGCATCATCCGTCGCAGTTTTGAGACGTTTGCAGGAGTACGGGGCACACCAGTTTACGAAGCATTTACCAAGGGCGAATTGGGCTATTACAGGTGCCTTTTGCGAAAGTAAAAATGCATGAAATCAGTATTGCTCAAGCACAAGCTCAGTAGTTGTACTTGCGATTTCAGCAGGTGCTGCCAACCACATCCGATCCAACAACTCTCTCAAACTAACCGTATCATCAACATGAACGACTGCAACTAAATCGGCTTCCCCACTGATTTCGTAAACTGACTCGACACCCTTCCAATTAGCGAACTCTCCAGCCAAACTTCCGATTTCAACACCAGGTCCTACTTTCATTCTCACAAGTGCGGTTAAACCGATACCAGTTTCTCTAATTGTATATCCTCGAATAATACCTTCTTCCTCTAACCTTCGAACTCTTGTCCGAATAGTTCTTTCAGATACTCCAACCACCTTTGCCAGATCAACGTAAGCTTGTCTACTATTACCTCGAAGGGCTGTGAGGATTGCACGATCGGTCTCATCAACATTCGCCATGTTCGACGAGCCGCAATCCTCCATTATGAACCCTACGAATATCCCCTTTTCGGTAAAAACC
This sequence comes from Methanobacteriota archaeon, assembly GCA_002722595.1. Lineage (GTDB taxonomy): Archaea > Thermoplasmatota > Poseidoniia > Poseidoniales > Thalassarchaeaceae > MGIIb-P. The sequence continues at coordinate 27,386 of PBMO01000024.1, forward strand.
CAATTTTTTCCACGAAAAGTGGTAAAAAAGACCCAAAACCAAGAAATCGTGCTATTGATAGGTGCTAGACGTTTCCGATGACCGTGTCGACCGAATCCTCGTACTCAAACGAAAGATTTCAAGACTTTTTGGACTCAATTTCATCAACTCCAATGGATAAGAAATTTTACGAGTGGTATAACATTGAAGTTGCAGCTGCAATTGATGGCTGTACGATTCATAATCATGAAATTAACACAGAGTCCGGAGCATCTCTTATTTTCCTCAACAAAAGTGCAGTATTATGTGTGCCTAAGAAGGGACAAATCGCCCACTACCCCCGACATCTTTTGCACTGCTTCGTAGATGATTTCCGCAGGAATGGAGAAAGTGACGATGGCTTGGTTATGCGTGCTGAATTATTCAGTATTTCACCAAGTGAGGAACAATTAGCTTGGGAGGTCAAATGCAGATCTGAAAGGGACGTTCCAGGGGTCCAATCGAGCGTGTCACGTTGGTTGCAATGGTTGAATGAATGACAGCGTCACATTGACAGTGTGCCTACTCTTCGCCACGATAGAGAGACATGTCACATTACATCAGCGGCCTCGCCGCACGTATGATTCTTGATAGTCGAGGCAATCCGACAGTGGAGGTTGATTGCTACGTCGATGGGAGATTGGCCGGCCGTGCAGCCGTTCCCAGTGGTGCGAGCACAGGTAGCCATGAAGCAGTAGAACTCCGAGATGGAGATATGAATCGTTGGCTCGGGAAAGGGGTTGACGGAGCAGTAACTAACGTAATAGAGAAAATCCAAGAAGCCTTAGTCGGACTTCCAGTTGACAATCAACACGTGATTGATGAAGTCATGCTTGAAATGGATACAACAGGCAACAAATCAAATATCGGTGCAAACGCGACACTAGGTGCAAGTTTAGCATGTCTTCACGCGGGTTCAAATGTTCACCAAATGCCGCTTTGGAGGTATGTTGGAGGACTGTCGGGGGGGAGTCTACCAGTTCCATTAATGAACATCCTAAATGGAGGTGCACATGCAACATCCAACGTCGACGTGCAAGAGTTCATGGTAGTACCTCATGGATTCGATCACTTCCCTGAAGCACTTCGTGCTGGAGTTGAAACATATCACTCACTCAAATCTGTGCTAAAGGACAAAGGTCTGCTTGGAGGAGTTGGTGACGAAGGTGGATTTGCACCAAATCTGCCCAAGAACGAAGAAGGTTTGGCATTACTTGTCCAAGCAATAGAGCAAGCAGGGTATTCTCCTGGTGAACAAATGTCAATCGCACTCGATGTTGCTGCTCAAGAATTCCACCATGCAGACGGCTATCACATCGATGGACGAATCATAGGTGGTGCTGAACTTGGTGAAATGTATAGCAGTTGGCTTGATGATTATCCAATAGTATCGATTGAGGATGCCTTTGGAGAGGATGATTGGCTTAGTTGGTCAAGATTCACAAAGAGTGAAGGACACAGGGTCCAAGTAGTTGGCGATGATCTATTTGTCACCAACATCGGTCGTTTGGCAGAAGGGATTGAGATGGGTGCAGCGAATGCAATTCTCATCAAACCCAATCAAATAGGGACTGTTACTGAAACGCTTGAATGTATTGACATGGCGAAAGAAAACGGCATGGGTACAGTGATTTCGCATCGTTCAGGTGAAACTAGTGATGATACGATTGCAGATATTGCAGTGGGTACACGTGCAGGACAAATCAAGACAGGCGCCCCTGCACGAAGCGATCGTACAGCCAAATACAATCAACTGTTGAGGATAGCAGAGGAATGTGAGGAATATACACAGCTCTATTGAGCCAACCAGTCCTTCAATCGACCAATTCCTTCTCTAATCACATCCTCTTCTGTAGCATAGGATAGTCGAATATAACCCTCTCCACCTGGTAGAGAATCTAATGGGATAACTTGCACCAATGCTTCATCCATGGCTCTTTGAGCGAATGTAGTACCATCCATACCGGTGCCTCTGACATCAACCATGACGTAGAATGCCCCCTCAGGTTCACTCGCCACAAGCGAGGGGATATGTTCGAGCAATTCCAATATCAACCCCCTTCTTCGAATATATTCTCCTCTAAATTGGTTTACAGCACTCCAATCCTTAGCAGCCAACTCGGCGGCCGGCATTAGGAATGAAGGAATGTGCGAACAAGTATTTCCTTGCAATCGACCAACAACTTTCGCAACAGATGTAGGTGCCGCAAACACACCAATTCGCCAACCAGTCATTGCATGTGTTTTACTTGGACCACTGACAGTAAGGGTTCTTTCAAAACCACCCAGAATCGATGCAGGTGAAACATGCTCAGTCTCATTCCAAATTAATTCAGTATAGATTTCATCCGAAATAATCCACAGATCATGCTCAATTGCTAATTTGACAATGCCAATCATTTCATCAGGAGTATATACTGCACCAGTTGGATTGTTAGGACTATTGACAACAATCGCAGTCGTTTTTTCGGTGATTGCTGCACGTACTCTGTCCAAATTAGGATGGAAACGAGGAGCATCGCACTGGACAAAAATTGGTTTTGCGCCCATCAATTCGACTTGTTCAGCATGTGTTGGCCAACAAGGAGCCAGCAAAATCACCTCATCATTTTCTTTGGCAGCTACCATGAAAGCATAGAGTAAAGCCTGCTTGGCACCCGGTGTGATGACAATTCCCTCATCATCGACAGGGATCTTCCAACGACGGCGGAGGTGTGAAGCCCATGCTGTGCATAGGTTCTCTCGCCCTTCTCCCCTTGTGTAATGGGTATCGCCATCCAATAGCGCTTTTTTTGCAACTTCTGAAATATTCGTTGGAGTATCAAATCCCGGCTCACCTACAGTGAGACGAATAACACCTTCAGGAGGAGGTGAAAGAAACGCCTTGAACCCCCCTCGGAGATTAGTGAGACGCTCTGGGATGTCTGGCAAATTACCACCCATGTCCTACCGAAGGGACAACATTCGGAATTGACCTTCAGCCTTGAAGATGCTGCTTTGTAATATACGATATTGGGCATTACACCAGATTCGAATAACTAACAGCAGCCTCATCCGTCCAATGTGCCAAAGGGCCACTAGCAGCAATTCGACAATCCTCAATCCGAACACTCACACTTTCTTGAAACTCCGTTTTGACTAAATGATCATATCCGAGAACCAGAGCACAATCAAGAATTCCAGACACAAAACCGAGTGTAGTTTTGTCGGTTTCAGACCAATATGCATCTCGAGGGTGAGTGTGAACCCAAAGCCGTAATGGAAGTTGAGAACCAATAGGGGGAGCCAACTTAACCCGCCCAATAGTCCCAATATCTACCCAAACCAAACGACGGGAATCGAATAAAACACTGACTTCCCTTTTCAATTTATCAGCCAAATGCCACAAATCTTCCCACATATTATTCACAGCATAGTATGCAATACTCTCGATTATTGCAGCGGGCCTTGAAGTAGAGAAAGTCAAACTCTCTTCAATATCAAATTGCGAATGCAATTTTGGTTGAACAGGTCCACGCGGCTCAGGGTCTACACTCATTTTCTCACCTCAGGGTACGGCAACTCACCCATGTGCGCTGAGTAAATCCGACCAGCAGGGACATTGGCTTCTCTGAGCCATTGTATAACCCATTGAGCACCATGTGCGGCGGCCAATGCAAACCCGAACTGAATGTTCCCAATTTCTACAGCCCCTTCTAATTGACAACTAGCCGATTGACCCCCCTCTAATTCAGGTAGAGAACATAGTATGTGATAATCATCGACACAACTCCACATCACAAAACCATCTGCCCGTGCACGTAAATCCAACCACTGAGAAGCATTTTTGTGAACCGATTTTCGTGGTTTTTCACGATCTACTGCAACAATGACTAGGTGATATTCACCGAGTGCGAAGTCATCAGAAAAATCCCTTTTCATCGTAATCACATCTAGCCCTGTATCTTCTAGAAGTGAAGAAATATTCATCCAGTTCACTAACGCATCAACCTTAGATTTACCAATATCATCATCAGAAAAGAATTGATGGGGCAGATTTCTTTCTTCGACGATGTCTCCATCCATTATAGTCAACGACACATCTTTTTTCAAGCCAGATTTAGTAATGGCTTTTATTACAAAAATCGCAAGTAAACCACCAATTCCCCCCGCGCCAATTAGTAGTATTTTTCTTTGCATTCTATCTCCCTCAGAAGTTTGTATGATCATATCATAAATTGTAAATTTCGGTACACACCCGCCCAGCAGGCGGGGTGTACCTGTAATCTTCTCAACCGTTTTGGTTGGTGTGTTTTATGGCCGAAACCCATCATTGACCGCCAACAAGCGGGGACACGATTCTAACATTCTCTGCAGATGATAGAGATGCTTCATCAACTTGACCAGGTGTCACCATAGTCCCGTCAACATACACCCAAGATCCAGAAGAGTTCCCTTGAATTATTTCGACCGTTTCAGCCGGATTCAAGAGCTTCTGTGAATGTCCCGTTTTGTCGGAAATCTGTACCTTAATTTGATGCATAGATGTTCCTCCAATATTTTTGACCTCGTCTACGAGCCGAGTCCGGTCCTCACCGGCATAGTCATTGAAAAGGACCGTCACACCCCTTCCTCCTCTTGTGTCCAATCCATTAGATTGGTTTGAAAGCGTCTGATAAATCGCTGCATCGTATCGGTTAATTGTCCATTATCTTGGTAAGGAGGGTTACCAATAGCTCTACGCCACAAATGCTCAATGTTGACATTTCTTCTACGCATTCTTTCCGGAGTGCCGAAAACATGCCGACCTAATGTATTGATATGGCGTGCTGAATTTGTATCGTCGTACAGAGATAGTACAAGGGTGACTAAAATATCTCCAAAAACAACATTATGAGCGCCAACTGGATCAATGCATATGAACTCTAACTTTTCATCCAATTCGCGAAAGACAGCATAGTTTGGTGTGTGGCGTTTAGGCTTAATTCTGTAGACGTTCCCCGACGCACCAATTACTTCGATATATCCATCCATTATGGTGGCCCTCTCATTCAAATCGCCAACGACTTCTTGGACAAATTGAAACGATCTGGCCCATGCAGGAGGATTCCTAGCAACAAATTCATCTTCCCCGATTAGCCAGATGAAAATTGCAGTAGTCAATTTGTTTTTGACATCCTTTCCAAAAACCCCTAGCATGATTTTGGCAACATGCTCCTGGATATGCATTCCTTTGGGGAATCGAACTAGCCCGGCATCTTTGAGTTGGTTTTCAACTCCCAACACTTCCCCTTGACTAACAGATCGAGACTTCACACGATTGAGGTGTAAGATACCAATACCCAAATTATCCAAAGCCGAGATCCAGCCAATATCAGAAACAGGTCCCAGATATGGAAAACCCATGTCGAAAATATGCCTCCGAGGAATCCAATTCCCCCCATTTCTACTGCGCAAATCATGAAAAATCTCTCTCATATCTGATAATTCTTCAATCGAAAAACTGCTTGAAGGCCTGACCCAGGAGGGTTTTTTTCTGGTTCTTCTAATTGAAAATCTGACCCACGGGTAACAGCATCGGCAGAGTTGCAATCCACCACTTCGATGTAGGATACGTAAATCCGTAAATCCCAAATTACAACTATCACAGGCGTGCAACATCAAAGCAAACTCCTTTTCAATTTATAAGTGGAAATTGGGCGCATAATATTCGAACATCATGTACCATAATCGCGGCCCCTCTTCAGCAACGTCCGGGGTATTTGAATCTCATGAAAAGATAAGGAGTTAGAGCAAAATTTAGAACACGATTAGCAACGTCGAAACAATATTCTTCCAAAGAGGTGTGTGGAGTGCTGTGGGACTAACTTTAGAGATATCTTTGCCAGGCTCAAAGCTTTCCGAAGCCTACTACTCCTGTCGTTATGCTTGTCTCCGTGAGCCACTTGGTTTTGAGTTGGGTGCAGAACGACTTGAAGACGACAATGAAGCAATACATGCATGGTGGGAAGATAAAGACGGCGAGGTATTGGCTGTTGGACGAATACATAGGATTCCAAGCAAGTCTGATGGCAGCCAACCAGATCACTCTGGCCCCGATGCCGCCTTATGTCCGGCTTTTACTCCATTAACGGAAGAGCGGGACGATTTACGCCCTGCTGTACAAATTCGTCAAATGGGTACACGCGAATCTTGGAGGCGGCAAGGTCTAGCTAGTGGATTAGTAATTGCACTTGAGGCAGCAGCAATCAGCCAATGGGGTGCAAAAAGTGGGTGGTTGCAAGCCCGTCTTTCCGCGATTCCGATGTACGCAAGCGAGGGATGGAAAACTTTTGGTGAAGAATACGAGGTAGTAGGAATTGGCCCCCACCTTTCAATGTGGAAAATGTTAGTTGGGGATGAATCAAATTGAGTAACGACCAAGAAGTTGCTGAGTGGTTAGATAACCTTCTTCGGAAAGAATTAGATCTTCGGCAAAGCAGAGGAATCAAGAAAGAAATAGAACTCGGACCTAAAACACCGAGAATCATAATACTGAATCAAGGAGAAGTGGCAGGGTATGCTGAAATGCGTCGAATATCGACCATTATTGAACTGGCAACAGTGGTAGTGGACCCAAAATTACGAGGAAAGGGATATTCACATCAGATTGTCCATCAAGCATGGGAAAGGTGGAGACAAGATCCGGTTTTGCATGGAACAACATTGGGTGGAGATGTTGATTTAACAAGGAGTCACCAACTCCCTAAAACGGTTAGTAGACCCCTAATTTCATTCACCCGAGATCCGGCAATGGCGGCCGCCTTGGTTGGAGGGGGTTTTACAATGATGCCCCGTAAACGGAGAATTTCCCGTCTTTGGTTGTGGAAATCCGATTTTGCAGCGTTACCAATCATGGTTCAAGCCTCAATATCTTTTGACAGACTTTTGAGAGGCATCCGGTTTCTCTTCACATCTCCTAGCCGCATAGCGCATTATTTACGACATTCAAGAGATTACAGATTATTTGTAAGAATACCTGAAACTGCCGAACGTCCCCCTCCAAGGATGCACATGCGGAGTGAACGTGAAGGAGGCGTCCCGTCCGATCTCATGAATCAAATGGAGGCGATTGCATTTACTATGGAAGAGGAACCAGGCATCTCTTCTGAAATCAAAGCATGGGACGAAGGAGAATAATGGCAATAATGGAGCACAGAAGGGGATTCGAACCCCTGTGAAATGGATTTGCAGTCCATCGCGTAACCGGGCTTTGCTATCTGTGCAGCAAGTCGCCGAAAAGCACCGTCTATTCAAGCCTCACGCATGAGGAAATTGAACAGAAATCACGAACAACCAGTTGTGGCGCCACAACTATTGCACTTTAGACAGGTACCATTGCGGACCATTTGACTGCCACCACACTCATCACAAATATCTCCAGTAAATCCAGCCTCGCGTGCCTGCTGTCTCATTATTGAAGCATTGTCAACAACATTGAGAGTTGTTTGGACGTTGCGTTGTTCTCCTTGTGAACGAGCCACCCCATCCTCTGTAATTTCTGGGCGGCTGATTGAAGTGACCTCCAAATCCTCCTCACTTACATGCGCTAGATCATTTCGACCTAGATAGTCAATCGCCAATTCTCTGAATATGTAATCTACTAAACTTGTAGCCATCTTGACACGGTTTGAACCACCCTGAACCATTCCACTTGGTTCGAACTTCTGGAAAGTGAACGATTTCACGAACGCATCTAGAGGTACACCATATTGCAACCCAATCGATACCGCAATCGCGAATTGGTTCAGAAGGCTGCGCCATGCAGCTCCTTCCTTTGAAGTGGTGATCATAATTTCTCCAAGACGACCATCGTCATACTTGCTTGAAGTTAGGTAAACAGTATGTCCACCCACACTCGCCTTCATTGTTCTTGAATCACGAACAGCAGGCAAGGGCTGTCTCGATGCGATATAGTTGTGAACAAAGGCTTCAGCAACAGGTGTAGCCTGTTCTTCGGGAAGAGGCAACACCTCCGCAACCTGTTTGACAACCTTCTTTACAGTGACAACTTCCTCCTCCTCATCTTCCTCGACACTAGACATGTCCACTAGACTATTCATGAGTGGCTGGGATAGTTTACTACCATCTCGATACACAGCACAGGCCTTGTTCATTGTTGAGTGAGAGAGATCATATGCAGCCCGCACATCTTGGATTGATGCTTCACTTGGCATGTTAATGGTCTTTGAGATAGCACCTGATATGAATGGCTGTGCAGCAGCCATCATCAATACGTGGGCATCCCAATCAATACATCGAGTCCCATTTTTACCACCAGGAGTTGCACAATCGAATACAGCAAGATGTTCTGCTTTGAGGTGCGGTGCATCTTCTATCGATAGATGTCCAAAGACGTGATTGTGTGCATTTTCAATTTCAGTAGCACTAAACCCAAGGAAGCCCAGTGTATCGAAGAATGGGTTGTCACAGTCCTCCTTCGAAATTCCCAACGAATCCATGCAGAAATCCTCACCGAGGACATGCGTTGCAAACAGAGATCGAATATCGAATACAGTTGCTACAGCCCCCTCAATCTTCGAAAATTCATTTTCTGAAAATCCAATTTCCAGCAATTTTTGCAGTGAGACACTTTCGCATCTTTCAAGAGTTCCAGTTCCCATTACATGGTCTACAATCTCTTGTGCTTCATTCTCGCTGTATCCCAATCGCTTTAGTGCAGTGGGAACACCTTTGTTGATAATTCTTAGAGAACCACCACCAGCTAATTGTTTGAATTGAACAAGGCTGAACTGTGGCTCAACACCAGTTGTGTCTGCAGCCATGACTAAGCCAATAGTTCCAGTTGGTGCAATAACAGTTGTCTGTGCATTTCGGTAGCCATGCTCTTCTCCTAGGGCGAGCGCGCGATCCCAAACACCTCTTGCCGCTTCAAGCAAATCCTTCGGACATTTCTTTGAATCAATACCCATAGGGGTAATCGACAATCCCTCATATTGGTCCTCAGGCACATCATATGCAGCCCTTCGATGGTTCCTCATCACTCGGAGCATATGTTCTGCATTTTCTTCATATCGAGGGAAGGGGCCAAGGAAGCTGGCCAAATCAGCACTGGTAGCATAGGCCTCACCAGTCATGATTGCAGAAATCGCACCACATATTGCATAACCACGCGAGTCGTTGTAAGGTATCCCCATGTGCATAAGCAATGATCCGATGTTGCAGAACCCTAAGCCCAGTGTGCGGTAATCATATGAATTACGAGAAATTGCTTGACTTGGGAATTGGGCCATCAATACACTGATTTCTAGAGTAGTTGTCCACAAACGACATGAATGTCGGAAGCCTTCAACATCGAAGACCTGCGAATCCATATCATAGTAGTGTAGTAAATTGATACTGGCTAGATTACAAGCAGTGTCATCCAAGAACATGTATTCACTGCATGGATTGGAACCATTAATCCGCCCTCCTTCAGGACAAGTATGCCATTCGTTAATCGTAGTATCAAATTGTATTCCTGGGTCAGCACATGCCCAAGCAGTGTAAGCAATATCATCCCACAATTGGTTCGCATCAAGGGTTCTGTGTGCTTCAGGAGCGCGCCCTTCCTTGGCAGCCTTTTCCTTTTCAGTTCTGAATACGAGGTCCCACCCTCCTCCATCTTTAACAGCCTGCATGAATGATTCAGGAACGCGAACAGAGTTGTTTGAATTCTGTCCAGATACAGTTGCGTAGGCCTCACCTTCCCAATTGGTATCCATAACGTCAAAGTCAACACTCTTCCAACCTTGTTTTGCCAAATCTAGCATTCTTTGCAAATGTGGTTGTGGTATCGAGGACCGGATAGCTTTGACCATTGCCGATTTGAGTGCCGGGTTGGTATTCGGATCGATTGACAACTCGTCACCATCCCAACAGGCTGAAAGAACATCATTACAATGCTTCTGTACCATCGAAGAACCAGCTACAAGCGCACTGACCTTTTCTTCCTCATTTAATTTCCAGCCAATATATTCTTCAATATCTGGGTGATCAAGGTCGAGTGTGACCATTTTGGCAGCCCTTCGTGTGGTACCTCCACTCTTGATTGCCCCTGCGGCTCTATCTCCTATCTTGAGGAATGAGAGTAAACCGCTCGAAGTACCGCCGCCGGAAAGTGGCTCACCAGCTCCTCTAATGTTGGAGAAATTCGAACCGGTTCCAGAACCAAACTTGAACAACAACGCTTCTCGATTCCATAATCCCATAATCGAGCCAGTATCTCCTACCAAACTGTCACTAACACTCTGAATAAAACAAGCGTGTGGTTGTGGGTGCTCATATGCATTGACGGATCGGAGATCTTCTTCAGTAACTGGGTCAACATACCAATGTCCTTGGGCGGGCCCTTCGATACCATAGGCCCAATGCAGACCTGTATTGAACCATTGGGGACTATTTGGGGCGGATCTCTGGCTTGCAATTAGGTAACACATTTCGTCATAATATGCACGAGCATCATCCTCACTCGCAAAGTAACCGTGCTTCCAACCCCAGTATGTCCAGGTGCCCGCAAGTCTTCGGAAGAGTTGGCGACCATCAGATTCGCAACCATAGCGATCATCAGCATCCATTTTTTGCAACTTTTCTTCATCTGGCGCGGACCTCTGTAACCATTCAGGCACACCATCTTCAGGAACTTTCCTGAGAACTTTGGGTACACCCGCCTTTCGCATATATTTCTGAGCACAAACTTTTCCTGGAACACCCTCGAATCCTGCTGGCATTGACACGTCCTTGATTTCAAATGCAACAGTACCATCTCTGTTGTTGATAACAAAGTCAAAAGTCACCCAATCGAAACCATCGAATGGATCAACACCAACTTGTGTGAACCGACGTTCAACGACCATACCTTGTTCACTATCTCCAGTACTTGCACTCTCCTTTAGTTTGGATTGGGTCATTGATAATCATCTCCTATTTTTGGGAATCTAAATTTTGATTTATTTTAGGGGTCCAGCCGGCGCCATAGCACACAGGGAGTTTCGGTCCGGTTTAGTGGGTCTTTGAAGATATCGCAAAGAGAGAGTGTATTTCGATGCAAACTTGTGATAAATTACACAGTTCATAAATCTCTTATTGTGAACAATTAAGGGTGTTTGTGAAATCAATATGATATATTATCGACTCACATAATCACTCAAACCACTTATCCATACACGGGCAATTGCTTTGAGGTAAACCCGCCCGTCACAGATTATCCGGAGGGACATTATGACGACACCCGAATCAAATGACGAATCAGAGGACACTCAAGCAGACGTTGATCCATTTGAGGAACTAGGGGTCGAACAACATCTCCCTGGAGACCACTCTGGTGATGGATTAGATGCTTTCATGGATGATGAAGATGAAGAGGATCAAATCGAGACCACGCGCCCCGAATCAGCCATAACAGAAGAAGAGGACGAAGATGACGACGATTTGTTTGCAACTCTTGGAGTGGCTGGACCTGCAGTTTCACTAGCATCGACAGGTCAAGATGACCTTCTATCTGCTTTCATGGATGAAGACGAAGAGGTTGTTGAAGTTGAAGAACCCGCGACAACGACTGAAACGAAACCATCTGCTCCAGATGCGAAAGATGCCTACAAAATGGTTCTTGAAACGGTGTGGGTAGATGGGATTCTGGATCCCGGCGAAGTCAACTTGCTCGCCCGACGACGTGAAGAACTGAATCTTAGTTTCGAAGAACATCTAGAACTAGTTCGCCAGATGTTGGGTGATTAAATGGAGCCACTAGGCAGAACTCCATTTGAACACGCCCTCGCTCTTGCGTGGACTGATGGTGTAATGACTGCTATGGAATTCCGTCATTTAGACACACTTCAGCAAGCTTTGGGCATTAGTGATCAAGAGCGTTCTCTAATTGAGGAAAATTATGAAAATAAACTAGTTGAAGGTACGGCTAAAGTCGGCACAGACCGAGACTCACTTGCCAAATGGATAGATGCCATCCGCGCATTAACTGCAGTCCACCCAGATATATCCAGCGGCTTAGCTCGCCGTCTTGGTGGTACTGCCTTACGTGCAGGCCTCACTCAAGCCGGTTGGAAATTGGGCTATACATGGATGAATCAATTGGGTTTGGCAAAACCATTCGCCGAAGGATGTTGGATGGTTGGGGGCCCCCTTCCCCCCCTCAACGCTGTCCCCCTAGCACTAGCTCCCGTTGCCAATAGTTTGTCACTACTAGAGTAGTGGTGAAATTTGGCAACTTCTCTATGCGGATAGCGTTATTCACTATGGGCTTCCAATAAATCGATTGAGATTATTGCCAATGCTTCCTCATGGGTACACTCCAAACTGACTGGACAAGCGACACCTGCATTGGCCGCATCTAACCAAGTCTGTGCACAGACACACCAACGATCTCCAGCCTTGAGTCCTGGGAAATTGAATTGCGGGGCCGGCGTAATCAAATCATTGCCCTTGGATAGAGCAAAATTCAGGAATTCATCCGTCAGAATACAGCATACAGTGTGAGATCCCCTATCACTAGAATCTGTGTTGCAACAGCCATCTCGGTACCACCCAGTCATTGGATCAGTAGAACAGGGTTGAAGTTCAGTCCCATTGACATTGACACTTGGGTGCATATAACGACGGTAGTATGGGGAATCTTAACTCTGTGTGAATATTCCTTTCCTTCGAATAATTGAAAGCATATCTTTAGGGTCGAATTTCAAGTACCCAATCAAGCGATGCTCCTGCCCCAGTGACCATTGCTCCGACGCTACAATTTTTCTCATGGCTTTTTTCGATAATCCTCTCTACTAATTTTTGAGGAACATCACCTTCGATGACATAATTCATTCTAATGGCAGTAAATTTTCGAGGAGGTTCTTCGCGTCGATCGGCATCCAATTCAATCCACATATCTCGCACATTTTCCATGCGGTGCTTGAGGCCGGTGATGACATCCAGTAGCGTACATCCACCATGGGCAAGAAGAACCATCTGAACGGGATTCGGCGACTCACTTGTGTGCATTGGCATGGTAATCCCGTGTTGGTTTTCACCCTCTAAATCTTCATCCCCCATCCAGCGTACGATTCCCTTCATATCTACGCGCACACGTAAGGAGTGGATGAGGGTTAGCATCATCAATGTCCTCTTTCTCGGCGCGATTGAGAGACATGTCTGGTACTACAATCACAATGCAAAATGGCGCACTAAATGTCCCAAATGACCCGATAGTTCACTATATCGAGGGAGATGGCATCGGAATCGACATTACTCCCGTAATGATTGAAGTCGTTGATGCTAGTGTGAACAAAGCCTACAATGGGGAAAAGCAAATCCATTGGAATGAAGTGCTTGCTGGTGAGAAAGCCTTCAATGCAACAGGAGAATGGTTACCTGATGAGACACTCGATGCAATGAGAAATGGGTTAGTATCAATCAAAGGACCCCTAACAACACCTGTTGGTGGCGGGATTCGAAGCCTCAACGTCGCTCTCAGGCAGCGTCTCGATCTTTTCGCATGTGTCCGTCCGGTTCGCTGGTATGCAGGCACCCCTAGTCCAGTGCGAGACCCAGGAGCAGTCGACATGATTATTTTCAGAGAAAACAGTGAAGACGTCTATGCAGGAATAGAATGGGAAGCAGGTTCTGATGAGGTTGCCAAAGTGATAGAGTTCCTCCAGAATGAAATGGGAGTCACCAAGATCCGCTTCCCAAATACAAGTGGTATCGGAATCAAACCAATCTCCAGCGAAGGGACAGGACGAATTGTTCGTGCCGCAATTCGATATGCGATTGACAACGACAAGGATAGCGTAACACTTGTTCACAAGGGCAACATCATGAAATTTACAGAAGGAGGCTTCCGAGATTGGGGTTACCAACTTGCGCAGGATGAATTTGGTGCAGAGTTACTTGATGGAGGCCCTTGGTGTTCGCTAATCAATCCAAATACAGGAAATACAATCATCATCAAAGATGTAATTGCAGATGCGATGTTACAACAAGTATTGACTCGACCAAGAGAGTACGGAGTTCTAGCAACAATGAATCTCAATGGCGATTATATTTCAGATGCACTTGCAGCCCAAGTTGGAGGAATTGGAATAGCACCTGGTGCCAATATCAATTATGATACGGGAATTTCGATATTTGAGGCAACTCATGGCACCGCTCCGAAATATACAGGACAGGACAAAGTCAACCCAGGAAGTCTGATTCTCAGCGCAGAAATGATGCTACGGCATATGGGTTGGTCCGAAGCAGCAGATCTCATTGTGAAGGGAATGGAGGGCGCGATTAGTGCCAAGACGGTGACTTACGATTTTGAGAGATTAATGGAAGGTGCCACCCTACTCAAGTGCTCAGAGTTTGGACAGGCAATCATTGAACATATGTAACGCTCAACCTTCTTCTGCCCATTTGATTAATCGATCAATTAACTCAGATTTCTTCCCGCTAACTGGAAGATCCCTTTCCTTGAGTAGATCAGTCAACTCTTTCTTGGTCATTGTATCTAGATCCGGTAATTCCGGTTTAGTGGAATCTTCTTCCACATTTTCAATTTCAGCATTAATCATCTCGACGATATCTTCAGCATCCTCGTTAGCTACAGTCTCTTGCTTCCGCCTTACTCTCTTCCGCTTGTTTTCACTAACAGGTTTTGTCGGCGTATTGTCAAAGGTATGATCTGCAATTCTTCGGTTCCATAAATCGATATAATGACCTGGAGAAAAGCGACCTGCTTCCACGTGTAGGAACATTCTCTTGGTAGCAGCATCCGTTGTCAAACCAAGGGAAACAGCTTTCTCCATAACAGATGCCAACTCATCATTTTCCTTTTGTTCCATCAATACATCATCGTCATCAAATTCGAATTTCCGGTCTTCGATTTCTGATATAATTTGTTGAAATTGCCTATTGGATATAATTCCCGCTTCAAACAAACTAGTTGCTTGATTGGCAGCCCTTCTTAGTTGCAAAGGATTTGTAGCACTTGCAACGATATCCATCATCTTCTTCTTCTGCTTCCCCCTTCCAGTTAGTATCAAGGTTCGTTGACCAACAACGAGTAAGAGAACGATTGGAATTAGGATAATACCAATTGCAGTTATTTCACCTGCTAGTAATTGCTCAAAGAAGGTTTCATCTTCTGCGGCTTTGATTGCATCATCACATCCATCTTTGTCGAGATCGTTGAGTGTTTCAGTCCACAGTTCTGGGCATAAATCAAATTCATCGAGAACACCATCTCCATCGTCATCATCGTCCTCTGCACCATCACGACAACCATCAAGATCCATATCATTGCTAATATCAATAGGAACAATTAGGCCATCATTGGTCCTAATCACTTCACCCTGTGGACAAGCATCTTCATCGTCATTTAGACCATCAGCATCATCATCATCGTCTTCAAACGAATCCAAACAACCGTCACCATCTATGTCATTCGTTTCATTGGAAATCCAATTTTTCTGTGAACCAATTGATGCCGAACAACCATCGAGTACGTTGCCATTGACATCACGATCATTGACTCCATCGTTATCATCATCTAGATCTTCACTGAAATCCCAACATCCATCATTGTCATAATCTGTTAACAGGGTCGGCGTCCATCCCTTGTTCCCTTTGGGGCATGAATCATTTTCATCGAGAACACCATCTCCATCATCATCATCATCACACAAATCACCATACATGTCATTGTCATAATTATCTTG
This sequence comes from Methanobacteriota archaeon, assembly GCA_002722595.1. GTDB lineage: Archaea > Thermoplasmatota > Poseidoniia > Poseidoniales > Thalassarchaeaceae > MGIIb-P. The sequence continues at coordinate 43,120 of PBMO01000024.1, forward strand.
GTCAGTATTTTCAATATCCAAACAATTGTCAAAGGTATCCCCTACGAGGTCCCCATCTCTGTCATTGAGGGGGTCGCAACCATCAGGAATACCATCGAAATCCGAATCTAAAGCATCATTGAAGCCATTACAGATATCATAGGTATCCGACCATCCATCGCCATCACTATCTTCCCCAGGCCACGAATACCACTGATCTTGGACAAGCACATCTCCATCAATTGATTCCAATATGCTGGACATGTTTGTTGTCCCAAACCAGTTATCTTCTGCAACAATATCAGCAGATGTAAGAAGTGGAGCATCAATAACAAGTTGATCTATTGTTGTGAATATGTTATCTGTCACAGTGATGGTGTCAATCGTATTTGGTGAACTCTGTGAAATTGAAATCGCTTGAACCAATTCTGACATGTTGTTATCTGAGATTGTTGCAAACCGAACATCAGTCATATCAATAGCAACACTTGATGTTAGATTCGACATGATATTGTCTTGAATCGCAATGGACCCGATACTATCCAATATTAGCATCGGCACACCATTTGCCCCACTATTTGAGAATTGATTATTCAAAATAGTCGTTTGAGAAATTAAACCATTTACTGGTTTGATTCTAATCGTAGATGCAGAATCAGAAATAATATTCCCAGAGAAGTCAACAGATGACAATTGCCCAGCCCCAGTATCAACAGCATTGGGAGTTGTTGTGAATATGAAATTCCCATCGATATCATTGAATTCGTTATTCGATATTTCCACATCTCCCCTTAATCCAGATGCAATAATTGCGGAAGACGAAGAGGAATTTCCATTGAATACCATATTTTTAATCGTCAAATCTGAGATTCCACCGGGTGCATTAATGTGAAACATGGATTGGCCAGAGGAAGTACCTCCATCCAAAGTAAGACCGTCAAAAGTCAAGTTTTGAATCAGATAAGTTGCTTGTACATTTACACCACCAACAATTTCGGGACTTGCACCCTCCTCTGCCTTGAGCATTAGATTTGCAAGAATTTCTGAATTAGATATGGTTAAAATTTCATCGAAAACACCATCTGACAATTCGATTGTAAACCAACTATTCTGTGATGCCACAACTGTATGTGCGACAGCCTCACTAGCACTTGAAAAATACGCAATCGACTCACCGATTAGAAGAGAAAGATTCTTCCCACCCGTTTTTGCATATGGTTCGAGTTTTGTTTCCTCAACAGTAGTCGAATCGCCCACATTGATCATGTAAACACCAACATCATTGAAGTTTGAATTATCTTCATTGAAAACTCCTCCATCAGTTAGTTGTAGCGCGGCACCAACATCCAATCGCTCGTACAGATTATTTTGAACAGTCACCCCACCCTGTTGGTCATCAGGATAAGAAGTTCCAAAATTCCAGTTTACTTGTTCATGAGCAAAAATGGCCATTCCTGGTGTGGGTAAACCATCAACTCCTGGCAACCCACCCCACAAACCATCATGGATGTCAGCAAATCTATTGTTCTCGATAAGGGCTCCTCCGCCCTCATTAAGAGAATGTACTTCATGCAAGGAAATCCCTAGACCAATGGAACCCCCAACACCTCCGATGTCATAGATTTCATTTCCTCTAATTTCTAAACCATCAATTGTATTCGTTGCAGTACCACCGGGTTTAGCATCAGTCAATATCCCCCATGACGTTGAACGAGCACCATCAACTCTTTTTGCCATCCCGTGGATGAAGTTGTTATTGATTTCAATATCTGATAAATTACCTTGTGCGCCAGAGACATATATTCCCCATCGGGTACTTTCATCACCTCGAATATCAAAGCCATCAATTGATACCAGACTACTTTGAATCAGGAATCCACCAGACGTTTGTTCAATATCCACAATTGTTTCCTCTAGGCCCCCTGCACTCCTAACCAAAGCACTCTGCCCACTACCTGCACCTTTCAGACTTAGAGGGTGGGAGATGGTAATGGAGCCTGTAAGCTCGTATGTTCCAGCATTTACCCAGATGGTATCACTCGGGCTCGATGCTATGACTGCATCCGCAATTGTACAATATGGATCTTCCACAGAACCATCACCGAAATTGGGGCAATTGGCAACATCCACATATATTTCACTTCGACCTTGTGTGGCAGAACTCATTGGCAAAGATACAGAGAGGAACAAAAGAGAAACAAGCGCAAACGCAAGCACACGCTTTGAACCAATCACAATCTCACCTCTAACTCAACCAATCATCATCATCAGAGGGAGCATCATCTAAATTTTCAGCATCCCTGTATTCCTTGTATGCTTCCCATTCTTCATCAGAAATCTCCCCATCACCATCAGTGTCAATAGCATCGAACATCACGTCGCCAGCTTCACTTCTTTCCCAAGCAGACCTTTCAGCGGCTTTTCTTCGCATAAGGGCCATCATAGTCAATCCAACAGCAATCATTAGTGCGATAACAAAGGCACCAATAGCCCAGTAATCCTTACTTTCTTTTTCAGCAATCCCACTTGACAAAACACAACCCTGAGCATCAACGATAGATCTTTGCGCTTTCAGCGTATTTGGACAGATATCGAATTCATCGATTACTCCATCCCCATCCCCATCGTCTGTTATCGTGTCACCTTCAATAGCACAACCATTGGTTTTGACAGGTGTATTTGCTTTAGTATTGATACATCGGTCCAAATCATTGGTAATGCCATCTCCATCACTATCAAGTTGATAATTCGCGCAACCATTGACATTGACATTTAGATCTTCAACAGTGTTTGGACATGCATCCAATATGTCGACAACTCCATCATTATCTGCATCAGATAATCCAGCCGTACACCCAAGTAAATCGACTTCTGCTCCGAATGGGGTATTCAAACATTGGTCATTTGCATCAGACACCCCGTCATCATCGGCATCTCTCTGAGTGGAGCCACAACCAACCAAGTCAGTAGTAACAACATCATAACCGGGAGTTCCTGGGCAATCATCATTTGAGTCGGGAACTCCATCATTATCAGAATCCTTCTGACTCAAACCGCAACCCTGTGAATCTACTACGTCACTTGCGGGGGTGAAAGGACAATTGTCGTATATGTCTGCAACACCATCCATGTCATTGTCATCGGTAACAGCATCACCTTCCGCACAACCGACCAAATTGATTTCAGATCCAGGAGGCGTGGTATCACACACATCAATTTCGTCATTGATAGAATCTCCATCAGAATCTTTCTCAGAAGGTGCACAACCATCCATATCAACAGACGAACTCAATGGGGAATCGGGACATAAATCTGCATTATCCATAACTCCGTCCCCATCACTGTCCAGTTGGGATCCTCCGCAACCAAATTCATTGACAGATTCATTTCCAGGGGTTCCCGGACATTGATCTGCAATATCCTTGTAACCGTCTCCATCAGTATCTCTTTCAGAAGGCCCACAACCTGTTTGGATATTGACCTGTGCGTGTTCCGAAAATGGGGTATTCAAACATTGGTCAATATCCTCAGTCACGGAATCTCTGTCGGTGTCATCAAGACAACCGTCTGCCCCCAAAACGCCAGTCCCATCTCCAACGTATGCATCATACTCAGGTGCAGCAAATTCATCCGGGCAACTGTCATCTGGATCATAAAATTGGTCTTCATCCGCATTATCTATGCAACCGTCCGCTCCAGTTTCAGATGAGCCAATCCCTGTATAATCATCGTAATTCAATGCATTTTCGGTTGGACAGAGATCATTCCATATAGGCACTTGATCACCATCGTCGTCAGATTCTAAAATCTCCAAAACCTGCACCACTTGAACAGAAGTACCACCTATATCGTCGATAGCTCTCAAAATGATAAGCAGATTCCCAGTTGGCAGTAAATTGGTACTGAAGTTGTTTGAATTGGGCATGCGATCCCATCCAGTAAAACCCTCGTAAACATCAGTCTGATTGTAGTATTCAACGGTCCCTTCATTCACATCATACTTCTCAATAATCCATTCATAGGTAGTGATTGGTCTTTCACTAGTAAACTCAACGGTGAAATTGACCGGACGTCCTTTGAACACAGCCTGCCCTGTAGGGGTACTCTGCCAATATTCACTAGTTATTCCCTGACTCCCTACCACAAGTTCAGGACGATCCCAAACTGAAAGGTTGAACTCGGAAGAATCGTAACCCCCTCCATTCCATGAATAAAGAGTCAATTCTAATGGTTCATGCTGTGTTGTAGTCGGAGTTCCTGAAATCACACCACTTGTAGCATTGAAAGTCATGCCGGGAGGCAACACCCCGTTATTTTTACCAGGAGGATTTGCAGAAACCATCTGAAGGCCGTGATCGTTTGTGTTTGAAGCCGCGATACCTGTAAGATAGTTGTTCCCTTCTCCACCACAATATGGAGCAAGTTCTCCTTCAATCTCTAAACAGATTGTGGATCTAATATTGTACGATTCACTTCCACTCAACTTGGCAACATACATCCCAGTAACACTCTTGTAATCTTCATCATTACCAACACCTTTCCAATTCAAGGCATGCCATCCACCCTTATTTGCTCCAAAGCATCGAACGAGATTGTCTTCAAACAGGACACATGTACCACTATCACTCTTTGCAACAGTGACGGGTACAGAGTTTGAATCGATTGTCAAACTATATCCACTGGCATGGTCTGTGAAATCAATATGGTTCACGTTGTCTGAATATGTGTCAGTACTACTGCTTGGATTGTTTTGGCGATCATGTCCTTCCCCCCAACACCAAAGCCGAACCACAATTGATGCAGAATCCGTACGGTCGTTTCCAATCACGCAAACACCATTATTATCTAAATCAAAGTCAGTGATTTCAACATCAGTATATGCTGAACTGAATGACACCTTAATTGGAACTTCGTTTTGCTTAGTCTTGCTGTAGTCTCCAGCTATACTACCTCCATAAGTGGCCAACCAATTTGACTCATTATGTCCATTAGCAGGAGTATTACTAGTACCGCCCCAACACCATAAATCTCCATCCGAGTCCAAGGCACAAACCCTGCTTGTGTAGACTTCAACATCAATGAAATTTACAGTTTCATCTACATGAACTCTGGTTGGATAATATCGTGATTGACGGTCCCCCACACCCAATTGCCCATTGGCGTTACTTCCCCAACAATACAACTTCGCACTTGCGATTGCACAAGCAGTATCTCCATGCACTGAGATGTCCTGCACAGCAGGTTCTGTCCAAGGCGAGGATTGATTTGTTGCAGGCAGAGGATAAGACATAGAATCAATGAAGACTCGGTCAGCCCCAATTGTCGACGGACTCGCATCCTTGGAGTATTCCAATACTATTGAGTGGTTTCCAGAAGTTACGGGAATGGTTACAACTCTCCAACCCGCCACATTAACAGCTACATCGGCACTTACAGAACCATCAACGTAAATGTTCAATTTATCGCCTGTGTCACTAGAATCAAATGCACATAATTTGAGGTACCCGTCACCTGTTTCGACATCGATAGTGATTGCCGAGTGTTCTCCATCAGCAATTGTTTCATTGGCGTTTGTATTATAATCTCCAAGATTTGAAGATGCAGAACCGAGCCCCATCCATCCATCAACAAAGCCAGAAGTTAGGGGAAGTTGACTCAACTCACTGTTATTTACAAATGACCAATTTCCACTGCTGGACTCAGTCTCATTCCACACAAAAGAAGTGCCATTTTCGAACGATTCGAAATGGTGATCAGATTCAACCCTCCACTCACACCCAAGATAATTGTTGGTATTTGCTACAGAAGTATCGGATTCAGCAGTAGTGGGCGCCTGTTGTGCGTCCGGATTCGCTGCAAATGAGATCTGTGAAGCACTTTGATAAACATCTACCTTGCCATTTCCTAAAGTTCCTAGATTATTGTCGTCTCCCCAACACCATAATGTGCCATTTGTCACAATTGCACAGGCAACTCGCGTCCCGAGGTCTATTTGCTGAATATCTAAATTGGACGCACTACCAACAAGCGCAGTGGGCTGTTTAAAATATTCAGACTCAGTAGATTCATTGGACAAAACTTGGCCAACATTCTTCCCCCAACAGTACACCTTTCCATCTTCAACTAAGGCACAGGCCCGTGAATTATCAAGGTCCATACCTCCAACATAATTGGCATGTTTCCCTCTCAATTCCCACCAAGCATCCTCTCCACCAGTATTGGTAGGGGGCTCAATAGTTTCAAAATCCCCACGAGTAATAAGGTAGTCATTAGAAGAACCATGATCGATCGATGGGCTCGAAGGCTCCACAATTTCAATCCTCATGACATTAGTTTCTCCAGTAATTTGGTCAATTACTTGGAATCCTCTTGATACATTCTCCCACCATCCGAATACCTTGTAATCTTTTACATCCATAACTCCATTTGGAGTTCCGGAAATCACTCCAGTGGTGAGATTGAAATCAACACCATCTGGTAAGACTGGATAGGCATTAGGGTACGGATCCTTTTGCCAACTTCTCGCATCTGTCAGATAATTACTTTGCCACGACTGAGAATAATGCAAATTTCCAAAAGTAAAATAACGCAATTCATCAATGGTCCCATCAAAACCATCTGCAAAAATACATTCATTACCTTGACCCCATGTCATCATACCAGTTCCTACCTCTTCAGGATTGGTGTTGTTCACCACAGAAAACGTTCCAGAAGAACTAGATGCATTATCGACAAAAACTTGAGTTTGCAAGTGTTGACCATTTTTTTGGCGATGATAACGAAGCCCAATGTAGTTCCATTCTCCAACATCAACAGTATCCATATTAACAGTCCCGAGTGTACTTCCAGCCTTGGTTCTGTAAATCGTACTTTCATCTATTTCACCAATGTGGTTTGCACCCCAATAGTAGTTCACTTGCAGATATCCATCGGCCATAAGATTGACAACGATTGCATCAAAGGTACCATTGGGATTCATTATTTCACGCTTGAACAATTGTCCTCCAAGAACATCAGGTTTGAAAAATCCAGCAAAACCGTTGGAATATTGATGCCAGTCAGTACCATGGGGCTGGCAATTACCTGCAGTTAGGTTGGAACCAGCGTAACCACTCAACTCATATCCCTGACGCCAGTAACCATCCATTGCCCAATTCGTAACTCCATTGCTGATTAGATCATCAGGAACATGATCTGATTGTACATCATCACCTTGATCGACACGTCCTGGCGTATCGAAATTCCACCAATGCGACCCCATCATGTCATGATTCCAAGTCCTGCTCCAGCTAGGAAGTACGCTGGTTAGTCCATCAGCGGGCTCTATCGAGAAACCACTCGGTGTTGCTGTACCGAGAAATGGGAACATGATTGGGCTAAATTGAGTCGCCATAGTTGTGCCATTAACTAAGGCATTAGCACCCGTCATCGACATTGCACTTCCAGCATAAAAGATGTACTGGGGCGGCTGCCCTCCACTAGTCATTTGCATCTTGGTTGCATTTTCGAGCCGATAACTCTCGTCAGATGCAGTATTTTCTTCGGGCAAAAACCCAGTCATTGGCATTAGAATCATTAGCAATGCTAGGTAAATCGCTTTCCACTTCATACGGGACACCTACGGTGTCCCCGTCGAGAGGGCCAAATATAATACCCGCTGTTATTTTCAAAAACAGGCCAATTTCAGTCAATCAAACAAATCGTCATCATCATCTAACAAATCATTCATGTCAGGCAATGCATCCTCGGGATCAATTTCGAAATCATCATCGTCATCTAACAAATCAGGCAGACTTTCACCTTCATCTAGGTCGGCGGTGGAATCACCATCATCATCTAACCAACTATCATCGTCATCAAGTACGGACGAATCATCATCCCAATCGTCCATATCATCGTCAGAATCGCTAGTAATATCATCATCATCAAGTTCAGCGAAGATGTCGTCCGCAGTCAACTCTTTCTTCTCGTTCTTCTTGCTTGATTTCACCTTCTTTTCAGACGGCCTAACCTCGTCATCTTCCTTCAATTTCCAACGAACTGCAATTACGAGCCCTGCAATAATTATCGCGATGAGTACACCAATAATAATCGCCCAGGTACTCAATGACATAGAATCACCACCGCGCTTTATCGCACCATCTGATTGAATACAAGCTTCATCTACATCGCTTGCATCAGTCCAGTCAGTTCCTGCAATTTGCTCTTCCTTGTCTCGACACCCATCACCATCAGTATCTCTTTGCGAGGCGCCACAGCCTGATTGATTTGGAGACTCATCAATAGGTGTATCTGGACAGATATCAAGCCCATCATGAATCCCATCGAAATCAGAATCAGCATACTCTGAAGGAGCACAACCATTCTCATCTATTTGGTTTAGAAGGTGAGATGGTGTTGAATCACACTGATCATCTACATTATTCAACCCGTCACCATCTAAATCCATGTCAGAATCGCATCCGTCAGGGATTCCATCACCATCGACATCTAATCGGTCATCATGTCCTTCACAATCATCTGCTGCGTTGGGTACCTGATCACCATCTCTGTCTTCATCCATGACATCACAGATGTGATCGCCATCAAAATCAACCGGGGTGTCAGAATTATCCAAAGGATTGCTTCCACATAGACTTTCTTCAGTATCAGACCAAGTATCTTGGTCATCATCTTCATCAAGATTATCACCAGTACCATCACCATCAGTATCAACACTTTCGTTTTCATCAAGAGGGAACGGGTCATCGACATCAAGAACACCATCTCCATCATCATCTACATCAGCAACATTGCCAATACCATCATTGTCTGTGTCTTCGTATTCAGTAGGATCTAAGGGCAATGCATCCCAGGTATCTGGCACACCGTCCCCATCATCATCAGTATCTGTGTTGTCTGGTTCACCATCGCCGTCCGTATCCATCAAACAATCAGCAGCTGAAGTCGATGCCGGGCCCAATGTTGAGGCACCATTAGGGCAAGGAGTTGGGGCAGTATTGCCCAAACCAGCAGCATAAGTTCCAATTGGGGCATCAGTACAACCTGTTGCACCCACCCAATCTTGCCAAGTTCCTTCCGGACAAAGAGTTTGACTGACCGCTTCACTTAGGGCTACGAAATTCCCCGGATCAGCAGACAAGCAAGTGGTGCGCCGATAATTTGGTTGATATGTTCCCGGTGCACAATCCTGTTCCCAAATACTACCATCATTGCTTGTGTAATGGCCGGGACTTGTATCTACACAATCATCACTTGACACCGACCCATAATTTGGATTGTACGTACCTGCAAGACAGGGCGTGTCATCGAGTGCCCCATAGACGTCAACGTAATGCCCACGAGCAGCTTGAGTTGGTTGCGCTTGTCCCGTAGTTGGGACATAAAATCCGGGCTGTGCCTGTTGACATGCTGTTGCACTTTGGGATGCAGTGTTTGGATTGAATGTACCTGCAAGACATGCTTGTTGAGAAGTTGCTTCATATCCGGCAACATAGTGACCTGGGCTTGCTGGTGTTTGAGTTGTACTTGCCATTTGATTGACATAGTAACCAGGTTCTGCAGATAAACAGGCATCTGAAGAACTAGAAGCATTTGCTGGATTGTAAGTACCTACGCCACACCTTATTTGTGCCGTTGCCCCGGTTCCTTCCACATAATGTCCTGGCGCCGCAGGGATTTGGACAGCACTAGCCCCACCTGGGACATAATAACCCAAATCGGCAAGAACACAATCTGTAGAATCCGTCGAACCGTAATTTGGATTGTACGAACCAGCTAAGCAGGGCGTCTCTGTGGTTGCCCCAATTTGATCCACATAGTAACCAGGTCCGGAGGTGGTTTGTTCAAAACTCGCAGGATTGGTTACATAATGACCCAGAGATGCTGGTATACAAGCAGACGCGCTCCCAGACGCATTGTCTGGATTGTACGTGCCTGCCTGACATGGCGTTGGTTGTGAAGCGCCGACAGTATCGACATAGTAGCCACGACTAGCAGCTGTTTGGGTCGTAAGAGCCTGTTGAGGTACGTAGTGTCCTAGATCGGCTAACATACAAGCAGACGCATTTGTAGACCCTGAGTTTGGATTGTATGAACCCGCCTGACAAGGCGTTGGTTGTGATGCACCGTGCGTATCGACATAGTAGCCAGCCACAACTCCAATTTGCGAAGTACTCGCAGAGTTGGGGACATAGTGTCCAGGATCTGCTAGCATGCAAGCAGACGCGTTCCCTGAGCCATTGTTTGGGTTGTATGAGCCCGCCTGGCATGGCGTTGGCTGTGACGCACCGTGCGTATCGACATAGAAACCAGCAACGGCTTCAATTTGCGCAATACTCGCAGGATTTGGTACGTAGTGTCCAGGATCTGCTAGCATGCAAGCGGAGGCATTATCGGAAACAGCGTTCGGATTGTAGGACCCCGGCAAACATTGAGTTTGTGTGACCGAACCATTGACATCAACATAATGCCCAGGGGTTGCATCTAAACAATCGGTTTGTCCCGTCCCTGGTTGATAAGTTCCAATCAGACAAGCCGTCTGATTATCTTGTCCGGGCGTATCGACATAATGTCCAGCATCAGCGTCTATACACGAAGTCTGACCCATCATCGACTGGTATGTTCCATTGGCACATGGCACTTCAGAAATAGCGCCAATAGTATTGACATAATGTCCTAGAGACGCCTCAACACAATTGGCTTGTGTGGTATTTGGTTGATATGTTCCAACCGAACATTCGATTGCGACCAGATTCCCACTACCATTTGCATAGTGACCAATCGGAGCCTCTTCACAAGAATATCTTCCAAAGTATCCTTCATCACATGCTGTGGTTAGAACAGGATTGTTCGGGAATTCATCCTCAGGACTTGCAATTCCATCTCCGTCTTCATCACCAGGCATGTTTGTGTCATACACATTGAGCACACCGTCTCCATCTCGATCTCGCTCTGATAGAACAATTGATTCACTCAAAGGAGCACCAATTGGTACCAGTGAGTCATTTCCAGTTCCATCACCAAGCTGGTCATGTTGATTGTCACCCCAACAGTAGGCATCACCGGAACTGCCTACGGCACATGTATGGCTGATTCCAGTAGTCAAAGAAACAGCACCTAATGAGGTGTTGGTTTGCACATATTTCGGTATATTTGAGTGTGAAGTAGAGTTGTCTCCCAATTGTCCATCAGCATTGTTTCCCCAGCACATTATAGTGCTATTTTCAAGCAATCCACAAGTGTGTCGCTCACCAGTTGCAATGGCTGTTACATTTGCATCAATGGTGATTTCTGTAGGTCTATTTTGACTCTGCACAGTCCCATCACCTAATTGGCCACGATCGTTCCAACCCCAGCAGTGTGCTTTGGCATCATCGAGCAGAGCACAAGTATGCTCTCCTCCTGCAGAAATGGCCACGGCTCGCTGGACATCAAAGTCGATGCTAATTGGAATGTAACTATTGTTTGCGGTACCATCTCCAAGTTGGCCCTGGCTATTGTATCCCCAACACATCATAGTGCCATTGTTGGTTAGAGCACATGTGTGCGAATCACCTGCTGTTAATGACACTGCAGACACATTTTGCCCAAGATCCACCCAAACGGGTGCACTGCTAGAATTAACAGTACCATCACCTAGTTGTCCATGATTGTTGTATCCCCAACAATTTACGGATGCATTATCAAGAATGGCGCAACTATGCGTTTTTCCAGCAGCAACTGCGATACCCAAGCGCTCTCCAAAGGATATTGTCGTTGGTGGGGAAGGCACAGTCAAATTCGCACTTTGGCCTGATTGCCCATAGAGATTTTGTCCCCAACAGGCAACAGTTGCATCATTCATCACAGCACAAGTGTGATAGTTACCAATTGCAACACTAACTGCTGAAGGTTGATTGTTCAATCCTGAAAAATCAACAGCACCGCCGGAATTGCTACCGAGTTGTGAGAATGCATTTTGTCCCCAACAATTCAAACTTTCATTTGTAATTGCACAATTGTGCCTTCCTCCAGAAGCAAAAGAGTCGTCAGTAAAAATGGAACCTGAAACAAACCCAGGAGCATTCACACCGTCTGTATGTTGTATAATTCCGTCTTGTTCGAGCCCATTATTTTCAATCGCAATCGACAAACTCATACAGATTAGAATCAATCCGAGGACAAATCCACGGAGCACACTTGTATCTATTTTCATATTTGGCCATAATTTAATCATTCAATAAAACCTCCCCGAATAAATAGAGTATTAATCCCCATCGAACATATCTAACGTTGAAGCAAGGGCTGCAATTTCCGCCCGTATCTTCTCTTTTTCTCTTGACTGTAATGAGGTATCCAAAAGTTGTTGCTCTAACCATGCAATTTCTGAACGAACAGTGTCTCTCTCTTCCCGATGTACTTGATCAGCTCGAGCCATTTGCAGTCGCGCAGCATGTTGTCGCGCCTCTTTCCTTCGAACTCGCAGCTCACGATTCGCACCCTTGTAGGATGGTTGTGCCTTCATCTCGATACTAACTGGGAATGGGATAATGATATCCTCTTCATCAAATCGATCAGAAATCGCTTGAAGAATCCAATCCCGTGCAGGCCATTCATCAGAATAGTCAGAAATCCAAGTATAGAGACGGAAATCTCTAGAATATTCACCAAGGCGAATTAGCAAAGCACGAGGCGAGGGATCTTCTAGAGTGTATGGACAACTTTTCGCAACTTCAATCAATATTTTCTTGATATGAGGCGGGTCTTCACTATAATCCACTCCGATGTCTACTAAGAGATTGAGTCGCTTTGGGACACCATCCCCCCCACCACGGGCTTTATTCAATACAGTATTGGATACTAGAGAATTATTTGGAATAATTACTAGTTCTTCTGACCATGTCAGCAATTTCGTTGAGAGAATTCCAGATGAGATTACTTTACCCTCGATTCCATTGACTTCAATCCTGTCACCCACATCAAAAGGCCGATCCATAGCCAACATAAATGAATTCAAAATATTTCCAAGGGATTGTTGCAATGCCAACCCAGCAATTAGGGAAAACACCGCAAATGATGCAAATATCCCGGACAACTCAATCCCAAACTCATTGACAATTAGGAAAATTGCCACAGTCCATGCGAGTGAACGCATCAAACCACTCAGGAACACATTCCGACCAGTGACCGATACCCCACTTTCATTTGACTGAATGTAAGCCATCATTGGTGGAACGACAACCTTGATTGTGGAACTTATGATACTGGTCATGAGAACAATATATGCGATATTCAGCAAGTAATTGACCTGAAGCAAGGTTTCGGGGGACAACCATGAGAGGGATAAATTTACACAGAAAACCATAGTGAAAACTTCAGTTCTTTTTGAAATAGGGACAAATAGGTCATTGTCCCACCCTACCTCAGTTTTGTTGACAAATAGCCCAATCCTCTTGAGAATGACAAATTTAAGTAGGACTAACAGTCCTAAAGTTAGACCAATACATAGCCCAATTTGCGCACCAGCGCTTAACTCATCGGCCCAATTTATCACAAAGTCGACTTCATCCAATAGACTTGACATGGCCCCATCTCTGATGGGGCGGCCCCGATATTGATTCAAATGCGTTTTGTTTCAGGTTGGGGCGAAAAATACACCTAAAGTAACATCCAAAAGGGAAACTGTAATCCAACTTGTCAATGCTGCAATCCACATCATGGTAGAAACTTGACCCATCGCCAAAGCAAACCCTCCTCCGCGCAAACGAGTAGCAATTGCGGACAAAATAATCACCATCAAGATGATTAGAAGGGATGTAATTAGTTTGAACAATGCAATATTTTCATCAACAGCTCCAGTTTCTTCTAAAACGGGAATTCCCAAACCTCCGGCGTTCTCTGTAAGTTGGTCAACCTGCATGGTCTGCATTCCTTGTGCAACACTGGCAATATCCGTCCCTAATCGAAGAACAACAGCAATTGCAATATTAAATGAAACAATTGTGGAAATAAGTAGGCCATATGCCACACCTCGCATAGTACCGGCTGACAAAGCCCTCCTCCTCCTTAGTGACAAGAGATTGGTGGTATTCTGACTCACTAGATCAGCAACCGCTGCAGGCTCTCCACTTGCCTGAGCCCCCTCCAAATAAATTCGATTAAAACGAGACACCATACCTGAATTAACTTCTGCGGAAAACCAATCCCAACTTCGCTCAGAGTCAATACGTATCATTAGTCTACTTTCTAGACTCGCAATTGGTTTATTGAGGGAACCAAAATCAATTCCACGGAGTGCTTTGATTGTTGCAGAAGGTTCAGCGGCTCTTGCTTGTGCAGTACCCCCTAAAGCACGAATGAAACCAGGATAGGATTCATCACGCCGCAAGATGCCTTGCTCTTCCCTTCCTGCAGTAAAACCAGGAAGCAAAAATGGTGTAACGATAAGGGCTACAAGTACGAGCCCGTATTTGTCCCAGGTACTCATCAGACCATCGAAATACATCAAAATTACAATAGCCGATGCAACTAATATGGGTGCGCCCATTATACTTGCAACAATCCAAACTTGCCGCATTTTCGTTCGGTATTCTGTATTAAATTCATGTCTACCAAATATTGGGTCGTCGGGCACGATTGATCTGAAGGCGACTAAAGTACCTGCCTGCATTAGAATAAACAGTGTGGCTGCAAGGAGTACCCATCGTATTCTAGCCATAACTTCAAGTGGAGCAGAACCGTAATCTTGAGTTACAAAGAGTACGAGGTGAATCCCAGAAACTACGATTCCAAAAATTCCAGTTGTTGTCAGTGAAATGTAGATTTCTTTGAGCATATCAATAGATTCTAATCGTGTATCATAAAGGGTATCAAATTCTTTTGAAAAGGTCTTCTGTTCTGCTTGCATGAACTCGTTTATTGGTTGACCGGCTTCTACAGAGAACGCCATGCGGTCAAGAAAATCTCCCCATATTGGAGAGGGACTTTGTCGCCCAATGATTCTAGCAGCTTCAGGTAAACTAGTGTGCCACTTTTCAACCAAGACTTCGATTGATTTCACCTCATCTGCGAGAGCCCCATAATCACTCATTTGGCGCAGAATGTCGAACATTGATTGCGCATTCACTTCGCCAATACTCAAAATCCCCATTCGAGTGATGAACATATGCATTTCTTTCTCGATTAGAACAGCATCACGAAGAGTTTGGACAATTGGCCATATGATGGCGGCACCTGTGGTTAGTAATGGAAACATAACTAGCAGAGCAATGCCTGACGCCCCTACAAACAGTGAACTAAGAACCGAATAAAGAATAAATGATACTACTAAACCACCGATTGCAGCCGGTAAAACGAAATTTAGTAGATACTTAGGTACGGGCATCCCCAATCGCTTTAGAGCAATTTGGAATAGGGATAGACGCTCCATATATTCACCTCAATCATTGTTAATCGGCGTCCAAACGTCGATGGCTTTCGAGAAAGCCTCCCACCCCTGTTGGTAGTATACATCTAGAATGTCAAATACATCATCGTAATGGACCAAATCATTGTCAACCATTCTTTGCAATGCCTCTGTTCTACGTTCCATTTCTTCATAGATGTCACGTTTATTTTCAAAGCCCATTAAAGCAGCCATTTTATTTTCCATGAGGTGTGATTGGAACATTCCACGGAAGTAGTGCTTGTCTCTAACAGGATTCCAATCGAACATACCACGAGTTAACACACCATCGGCCTCTTTGTTGTATCCAATTACTTCATCTATTCCAGTAATTCTTCTTGCAATTCCACCACCGGGCGCCTCAACAACCTCTTGGAAAATTGCAAAATTTAGATTGTCAAAGAAACGCATTGGGACGTTAATAGGATCTCCAGTAAAGCGCTGAATCATTTTGACAATTGATGAAGCGTGGAATGTGGCAATTACAGGGTGTCCGGTTTGCATTGCTTGGAAAGCAGTAGCCCCCTCTGCCCCCCGAATTTCTCCAATTATGATGTATCTTGGCCGACTCCTAAGTGCTGCCTTCAATAAATCGAACATTTCAACACGCGAGTCTTCATTCTTGGAATCACGTGTTACAAGTCGCTGCCACAATCTATGCCTGACTTTTACCTCCGGTGTATCTTCAGCAGAGTAGATTTTTACATTGTGGTCGATGAATGGTAAAATCGCATTTAGCGTAGTAGTTTTGCCGGATGCAGTTTCTCCAGATACTAGTAATGACATACCATTTTCTAAGCCCAACCAGATGTAAGCTGCAACTTCGGCAGAGAGAGTCCCCCATTTGACAAGTTGAGTAATTGAAATCGTTTCCTCTGCGAATTTCCGAATCGTGAAAGAAGAACCAAGCATTGAAACATCGTCTGAATATACAATATTGATACGACTACCATCCAATAAAGCACCATCAATAATTGGTTTACTATCTGAAACGGGCCTACCAATTCTTTCAGACATCGCCCGTAGGTAACGTTCCAACATATCGCGATCTCTGAACCTGATATTCGATGTCACCATTCCGAATACCTTGTGATCCATGCTTATGTATCGAAGACCAACTGCGTGAATATCTTCCAACATCTCATCTGAAAGTAAGGCTTCCAAGGGACCAGATCTAACAAGATCTCTAATCACAGTATACGTTAATCTCTCTAGCTGTTTTTCGGTTACTTGTAGTGGGATCTCCCCCATTCCAATACTTTGTAGGAACCGATTAACAGGGGCACCTGCATTAATCGACGAACTAGGTGAACTAGTTATGGTGGTGTGCCTCGCAATCATATTTTCTAGCATAGCTTCAAATTCAGCATCTGAACCAAATGACGGTGCGTTTGGCGCTTCTTTTAGCAATCTCTCAACAAGAATTTGTTTGATATTTTCCTCATCCTCATTGAGTTGTGGTTCAATCGCGAACCACAATGTTGTACCTGCCCCCTCTTCTTCATCAGTCGGTCGATAGACGTGCGCAAATAGAGGCCCCCTTAGGTGATAAATGAGATTCAAGTCACCTTGATTTGCGGCCCTATCCAACTTGCCATAGTAGAACGGTTTAGCTCCGTATTTTTCTTCAAAGTCAGATACCCATTTCTCGACGTGATCGAATCTTCCCATGACTCCATCCAGATCACCTTGTTGGAATTCAATTTCTTCAACCATTGGATCACCTAACTAACTGCTGTAATATCTACAATGAAGCCCATTCCAGGTTCCACACGCCAACCGATTCTTGGTTGAACAGGGCCCGCGGCTCTAAGAAAACGAGTAATGGCCATGGTTCTATTCAACCCCCCTCCAACTTCTCGAATGCGCATATCAATCGCAACTTCGGCAGATGAAATTAGTGCCCTAACAACATCATCCTCCAATTCTTCAGGGTCGATAATTAACATCAAAGAACGACCTTCAGAACAATATTTTCGGAGAGAACTCAACAATTCCTCCGGACTTCCAGAATAGTGTTGAAGTATACTTGAAGCGCGATCAATTATTGCCATTTCAGCATCCTGTACAGGTTTTGAATCCAAAACATCTGCAATTTGCACAATGCCCTCCACTTCATCAGATACAACTCCAAACCTAGAGAGTAAAGTCAAAGATCCACTTTCTGTTGCATCAGTCATAGAATAGCCTAAACTGTCAACTTGTTCTAACCAACCACGAGTTGTCAATTCAGTACTAACAACGGTTAGGCGGGCCCCGTGATTGATTAGTCCGTAAGCAAATCTTTGAGAAATGAGACTTTTCCCTGCGCCCACTACACCTGTCACAATGTAAAGAGAGCGTTTTGGTAACAGCCTCCCTAAACTATCTGACAAACTATCAGTTTCCAATTCGAACGGGAAACCATTTTCATCATCCAATCCGAATCACCTCAGAGAACGCAAAAGTGCCCGAAACACCTCGATATTCCTCACTACGAACTATGACAGTAAGGACCGTTTCATCACCAGAATTTAGAGTCAAACCCGTCGGACAAATACGTAATTCTAACACATTACCTTGAACCCAATCATTGGTTGAAGTCAACATTCTTCTATTCGAAATGGATGTATCGCTGCCATTTACAATCACCCCAATTTCACTATTTTTCAAAACCAATTTACCTGAGTTTTGTAGGTGTATAGTTAGATTGCAAGCAGTTTGATTCCAAGCCATATTCATAGGGTCACTGGTTAATGATGCCTTGGTCATAGTATCGGCTTCAACCTGAGTTTTAGACGATTCAATCGAATTTGCAATACCTCCCCATGAGGCAATTAAGACACTTGCAGCAATACCAGCTGTAATTAGCCCAGTTATGAGCATCAACATCTCACTTGCACCACCATCTGCCATTTCATTCCCTCACACTATTGCAATCGCTGAAGATGCTCCCATTGCTGATACAAAGATTCGACTTGGAGAACCAAATCCAGTCCCACTAATTTGTATGTGCTGAATTTCTCCAGGGAATAACACCGATGTTGAATTGTGATGCTGACTTGCTTGGAAAGGAACCCCTCCATCTATGCTGAACCACATGTCATCATAGTCTATGTTTTGATCACCAACATTTGTGATATTAACATGGATACTGACACCGTCTTCAGTAGCATTTATTGCTCTTAATTCCGGCTCTTGTATGGCCAAGTCATCTATCTCTGCAGCCATTTGGGTGCTTTCAGTGAGAGACATTGATGCCAATGCAAAGATGCCCAATAAAGCGGTGCCGACAATCATAGCGGCTATACTTGTTGAACCACTCAGATTCAGGCCCCCTCCGAAGGAGCATTGGCCTGCCTCCATGCCCCAATCATGGCGTTAAACATCAACAATTCCCTGTGTGGGAGGTGTTCAGCAGCATTTTCATTAATGGCTGGATCTGCTAAATCAATTAGGCCTTTTAGAACCGCACATTCGTTTGTTGTAATCATTCCACTCGCGGCGGCTTTGTCCACAAAAGATGTGGCGCTGGTTGAGGACAAATTGTCCAACAGAAGTGCTACAATTTCACTTGTTGTAATTGGTAAATTCTCTGTTAATGCACCAGGTCTCTGGTTAAGGAATGGATTTAATTCAGCAATTCGACTTTCATATAAATCGAGTAAATTTACATCAGTTTGTTGAACAACGTCAACCTCAGGTTCAACATCACTTTCTTCACCCTCAGTTACAACTTCATCTTCATCAGTATCCATCGTGATAAGTTTGTCAGTTGGGATGGTGTAAGGCGTCCCTGCAATATCTTTCAATTGTGTGAGGCGTGCATCCATCATGGCCATGGTCGCTTCAATTCGATCGAATCTAGAATCCATTTTATCTTCCATTTCCTTGGTATCGAAATTACCTTGCTTACCACTGCTATCTTGTGACATTGAATCAGCGGGCTCTAGCCCAGTGGCTCCAATCCGGGCTCTTGTCGGTGAAGGTGACAACGTCCACGCATCTTCTTCTATTGGGGTGGCATCTAGAGGTATTGTTGCAACATCAATCGAATGAGTGGCTAAACTTTCCAATCTCGATACCGCTTGCTCATCCGCAATATCGTCTTCGTTTTTACCGAATATTTTGTCGATAATGCTCACTCAGACACACTCCAATACCGCATCCTCCGAAGAGGACATATTCCACCTCAGACAATTGATGATCCAGGGTTGACATCGTTGTAGTGAAGAGACGCATAGGTATCTCCTCCACCACTGATGAAGACCCGCATCTCTTGGTTGTCTCCAACTGATGGCGTACAATCAACCGAAGTGTCAATTGGGACCAAGAAAGTCTCACCAGCATCAACTGTTGCACCCGTAGCATAAGCGGTACCATCGAGGTCCGTAGCAACTCCATCAAAACCTCCCGCGTTAATTGATGCTGTTGTTGAACCATCATCGCACGCCATATGCCATTCCATTTCTGACAACGGTGTGGTATCTGAACCTGAACTGAGCTGGACGATGATGGTAATTTCATCAGCAGTACCACCAGCAGCACTTTCTTCACTTACATAGGCGCCCTGGATCAGGATTTTTCCACCCAAATTATCCTGGGTATCGTCGCCTGTTTTTTGCGCTCTTTGTTGCAATTCTTCAGCCGTCTTGATAATAATCGTCGAGGCTACGGCAGCCACTAAAATCAATGCGATAAAAATAATCATTGCACCGATACCAATGGCACCTAAGTCATTCTTTTTGAGAGAGTATTCATCTTTGTTCATTTCATCATCTCCTTGTGCTCCGAATTAGCACCTGCCAAGTTTATAGTTATAGCCACTACAAAACCCCCAATATCGTCCCTCAGTCCATCATTTTTTCAATTCTAAATCGAGTGTAGATATTTCCACAGATTTCGGAGAAAGATATCGGAAAAATGGCCATGATTTACAAGACCATCCAGGGGGGACCCATGGGACCAACAAAACGTCATTCATCGCTTCGTCACTAGCGTTCTCAACACGACAAGTCATCCGCAAGCCATCTGGACGCAAATCATAACCAGTTTGAACATTCAATTTCTCCTGCAAACTCCCAGGTGCACCAAATTCACGAATTGCAGCCATGGCTGAAGGAGTAATGATGAATACAAGATCCATTGATTCCCCAGGTTGTAATCGATCGACAGGTTGCGTGATTGGCAAGGCCCTCCAATTAGGAGGAACTGGAGCTTTGATATTGAACCCAGGAAGCACTACATTACTTGTGTTTTCAATCCTTACAAGCAATTGACCTTGATCAGAATTAGCCTCCCAGCGAGCTTCAACTCCCATCCAAAATTGGAAGAAAATGAATGGGTTCAGTGCTGCACTATTTGCCAAAAGGTGCTCAATAAGGCGCTCTAGTTGCAATGCTGATTCATCAAAAGCACTGCGCATAATCAAAGTCTCTGCGGTTTTCATTGTAAGCAGAATATCAAGCAATTCATCTTCACTTGTTGCACGATCCCTCATTAGAGAATGCAGCATGCGAATAGCCCTCTGCATTTTCCCAATGTGGCCACTTAGGACCCCAATATCTTCTCTTGCCTGTCGAATATTCTTCTTTGCGAAGCGAACATCTTTTTCTAGAATCGCCTCTTGAATCAATTGAATATGTTCATCTAAGACGAGATTCAATCGTGTAACCTGCGCTCGCAAGTCGGATTGGGTCGGCATCACGCCATCATACATTGCCTTCCACCTCCACACTCACATCATGTGAGTCTCCCCATCGTTGTCCGATTGTAATTTTACGTAATTCCGTAGATGGATTTCCAAGTTGTACAAGGAGCCCCCTAGCTTCTCCTTCAAAGTAAGTTAACTCTTCAAATATCTGATTCCATGAAGTGGTGCTATTACGAATAGTTAATTCTACGGATAATGCACAAAGCATCAGATACAGGAAAATCGAACCGATGTTGGCTTCACCCCAGGAGATTTCATTTGGCAAGACTAGAACCATGAAGATAAACCCTAATGGTGCAAGCGATAATTTGACTCGCAACTGATTGGCAACACGAATTATTTCACCTTCATGGTCTTCTACAAGATTACTACCTCCTCTCAGCAAATTTTGCCTGTCAGATAGGATTGCTGGGAATTCATGTGATGCAGCACTCCGAGTAATTAGCGCCAACCAAATAATCGATGCAAAACTCATGACTATGTTTGGAATAGTTCCGAGACCATAATGGGTAGAAACACCGAGTAAAGCACATCCTGCATATGCACTCAGCATCAAAGACCTCTCATCCTCTCGAGACTTTCGCAATAATTGACTACAAAGTAAGATTAAACCAAGTGTTATTGGAATCAATACCAACAATGGAGGTGACCATGAGTTCAGCGAGAAAGTCTCCCTCAGTGCATCATCATCTGGTTGGTTACCATACATTTCAGTGGATTTAATGACAACATTACAGCTAACATCTTTTGATGTCTCCCACCAATTCAAAGCCCCAGTTTGAACATTCCAATTGACGGATTTTATGCCACCCTTTCCTAATCCAGCAATTGATTGCTCTTCAGAACCCATAATTTCGATTCCATCCTCACATTCAATGACTGCAACAGCATCATCTGGCAAAGTATTGTTTCCGTGATTCTTTATCATTGCACTCACTAGTCCACTGGTGGATTCTGATATCTCATCACCCATCTCAATATTCACTGATAAGATGCCAGGATCAGCCCATGAATCAGAAATCACTCTGACATTGAATGAAGTGATATTGTTACCACCAGTACTTGGATGAATCAGATTAAAGTCAAGGGAATAACCATCACCTGGCGGTAAATTTTCAATCGCTGGCATTTTGATTCGCAAGCGAAGGGTACGATTCTCGCTTGAAGGGGTCGGTCCCAATAGATAGGTTTCACCATTCAAATTCAGAACTTCTGGTTGGCCCCATGTAACTGGATCAATAGTAAATTCCCATTCAATATCCCCGGCTCCAACATACATACTTTCGTTGATGAATCTTTCAGAACCTACTAATTCTAGGACATATGAATCCATTTGGTCTCCGACAATGCCTTGTTCCAGAACATTTGTCCAAGGAATATCAATTGTGAAAGTATTGAAGACTTTATCGGGAACTGCGAGATATTCTCCTTCTGTCCAAATTCGTGCGATTTGCAACGTCGATTCTAAGTCTCGATCACCCAAATCCTCCTCCAGTGGAGAGAACTTCAAATTGAGTTTTGTTTCCTCTAAATTCCATGCAGAGTCAGCAATATTTTGCACAGTGAAATGAATATTTCGCATCTCTCCCATGGGCAATGTAAGATTTTGTAGATCACAATCACTCACAAGCCAACGTGTGTCATCTCCAGTTGTGCAAATGACATCTAGTTGAACATCAAGATTACCTCTATTGACCACTTCCACTGTAAAGTCCCTACTTTCATAGGGCCTGAGTTTGATGATATTTGGTGCATTCCAATCTACCTGGAAAACTGAGTCAGTTAAGAATTCAACATTCGCCCCCCCGACAGTCTGATTATCAGTAACATTAGTTGCCACCATATTGCCATAATTGATATCGCCAGACTCTAGATTGTCATTACCACCAGCAGCAGGAACTCTGATTGACAAAGTGATACTTTTCGTTTCAGTACCGGCTGGTTCCAAGGTTAAATTCTCCGGCTCAATTCCGTAAACCCATTCATCACTGCCCCCAATTATTCCAAATTCAAACTCAATAAATTCTACTAGGTTTCCATTGTTAGTTACATCAAATACCATTGAAAAGTTCTGCCCTGGAACTACAGAGACACTTTCATCAAAACCGAAAGTGATGTTGTGGAATGGATTGACATTAATCTCCACCATGGTTTGGGCAACCAAATCACCATCATTGCTGAGTGTCACTCGTGCAGAGTGGTTGGTATCAGCCCGCGCGAATGGATTTGCTAAAATGTTGATTTCCACAGTCCTGTTTTCACCAGGTAGAAGAGTTATGGAAGAACTCGATGCTACATTTACATCAATATGCTCCGAAAAACCTTCAACGCCAACATCGAACTGTTGTAAACTATTTCCGATATTTGTGACTAGTAGGGGCAATAATTCCAATTGGTCGACACTCACGTTTGCAATAGCGTCTGTAGGCAAAAGTGTGGCTCCGACCAACTCTTGGATCTCAAATGGCAACAACTCCTGCGCAATTATATTTCCAGACTCATCGATAACCTGCAATATTACATCAGAATCAGCATCCGCTCGATAATTTGGCGGAGCTGTTGCTGAGACAATAATTTGCTCAACATTCTCGCTATTTATTATTGGAAATAAGTCGGAATTAGAAGGCACAGAGATCGAAGTTGTTGGCTGTGAAGAAACAGACCAACCCAATGGCCCCGATAAGATGTAACTGAGATTACACTCATGGTTTCCGAGATTGACAATATTTACTGGAACGGAAGCCTCAACTTCGGGAGTAATTATTGTTGGAGATGGCACCTCAATAGATGCCTTTGACACCTCAGGTATGTTCACTGTTAGGACAACTCTCGAAACAGGAGATTCGATTCCACTGAGTCCAGATACAATAGTCAGTGAAGCAGTCACTTCGACTTCTAATTTACCTGCAACAGGGGGCACCCTTATACTATCGCTGCCAGGATCTGGAGACCCTAGATTTGCAACAATCATTTGCGTTGCTCCAAGACCCATAATAGAATTCTCAGGAGTAATTTCTGCACTCCACCTGTTTGCCTCATTTAGACCATTCCCGTTTCTTGTTGCTTCGAATGAAGATGGCGCAATGTCCAAATCAACATTTACAGTTGTGCTTGGGTTTGTGATTAGATTGTGGCGCACTTGCATTTCTAATTCAACTGGATTCGCCCAGACTCGATTGTCAAAGACATCAATTGCTGGCATGAAGAATTCAGTATTTTCAGCCATCAATTCAACCATGATTGTTGGTTGAACATGTAAGAAAGTATGTTGAATGTTCGGTTCACCTCCGATTTCTGGAGAAACGTCAGTCCACAGACGCAAGGTATTCCCTTCGACCAATTTACTAGATGGATCTAGAGGTAGAGTTAGTTGTGGTGGCGTGACTGTGATAGTCACAGTGATTTCTTCACCTACTGACATGTATGGAGTTGTACTCGGATGTGCAGTTACACTCCAACCTGGTGCTAATTGTGAGAATCCACAATCAACTGTGAAAACAGCTGGAGAGGTTCCATTATTCTTCAAAATATATTGAATATTTTCGGCTTGACCCGGAGTGACATCGACATTCCAAGAACTATGATTCAATGTGGCCTGTAACAAGTCACCCGCATAGACAAACGCAGTCGCATCCACAGAGTAACCCTCTGTTTGACTCGTAATCTGCAAATCGATTCTATCGATTTCCGACCTGTTAGTATCTATTGGCAATTGCACATCCACAGATACCAAGTTAGAACCAAAACCGATGATGTTTATGAGCCCAAGAGTTACATTTGTACCCCAACCTTTCATAGAAATTACACTGTAATCGTATGTATCGGCAGCGCCTAAATTTTGCACGATGAATGTTAAAACGGCAGAATTTCCTGGTTCTACAGCCCTATCACTGGGTGCGAGAATCGCTGCCCTGTAATCGGAAAATACTGTATTTATTTGCAAACTTCGCACAATACTTTCAAACGACCAATATATTGTGATATCACACGGCCCAGAGTCTACCAATGTAGAATTGATTGGGACTTGAATGTATTGATATTGAGATGGTTGACTAATGATATTCTCTGAGAGATTCAGTGAAGAATAAGTAAACTCTGGACCATTGCAATCAGAAAGGTTTACCGCAAAATCAACAGTTGTTTCGGTATTTCCAAGATTTATTGACCCAATTTCCAGATCCCACACTCCTAATGGCATACGAGCATCAATATCAGGAGCCTCAATTATTACATTCGCTTCTGAATCCACTGTGAATGTATCACTATTTTGGGCATTATTAGTAGAGTCGGAATCTTGGGAAGGAGACAGACCAGTCATGACAATTTCGACTCGGATGAATCCGACTTGTCCCAAAACAGCATCCCACTGAATAACACATTGTTGTTGAGAGTTGCCTAGAACTTCGTATGTAACAGAATCACATCCAATTCGATTGGCCATAACAGGATTCACTCCTTCAGTGATGATTATGTCAATAATTGCAGTATGAGCCCCATCATTTCGAATAGTCACCAGTATTTGTTGCATGCCATCTGACAGTTGGACTTCGCCGGTACTGGTGTCTAAAAAGGAGCCAGAAATCCACTGTAAAGGTTCCACCATAATGTCAGTAGTAGGCGTATTTTTTGCAACATCCATTTGGTTATTCTCTTGTTCACTCAATTCTTGTGGAGGCACAATTGGCGATAGGATATGTACAAGCATCAATAAAACCAAAGCGAGACTCAACTTGCCCCTATAATTTTCAGAAAATATCCACCGATTCACCATTCCAATCACTCCACCTTGAATTTAGTTACAAATTGTAACTTATTTGTTAGAGACATTTGAGCCTCATATTCTGAATGAGCACCCTTAGACAAAATTCTAATCCGACAATCTGAGATGTCAACTCTTCTGAATGTCTGGTGCTCTTTGTAAAAATGGACATAGACGTAGTACGTTCCTTTTGGCGCTTTACCATTGCCCCAATAGACATTTTCAACGGGGGTTTTGGACTCACCTTTTTGATTCATCTCGATATCCTGGACCCCTCCATCAGATGATTTTGGATTTCGTGGGTGAATAATTTCTTGACTTGGAGTTACAACAAGTATATTGAAATCATTTTTGTTATCCCAAAGTAATGAGATTTGAACATCTCCTCCCTTTGCACCACTTTCGTTTAATCTTTCATCGAATAGATCATTTTTCCACTCATCTTGTGGTAAAGGCTGCAAACCTCCACGCTTGTAAGCCCCGTTTAGCGCCTTATGCAATCTCATTTGCTTATCTTTCTCGACCTCTTCTGGACTGAGTTCTTTCTGTAATGCCTTTCTTCGAGCTATCCGCATTCTCTGTAGAGTATCAGCATGTCGTTTGTCAATATCTTTGAAAACAATTGATGATAACTGCGTCAATGATTTCGCATTCGAAATCTTTGATTTATAATTTTGAATCTTCTCTCTTTCCGCCTGTAACTCAGCCCGTTTCAAACCGCTCTCAATTTGCTTTTGTCTCTTCGCTACAGCCTTGTCGATAACATTTACCACATCATCATTCAGATGAGCATATCTTACTGCAGATAATTCATCCAAAGATCGAGAATTTTCGATTACACGCATAATTTTTTCATATTCTGCTTTTTGTTTCGCCAAAGCCCGTTTCCTTGCTTTTTCTTTTAGTAATTCCACCGCTTTCTCGATATTTCTCTTTAGCATTACTTGATGAAGGGATGACAGATTTGGATCAATTTCCGGCATTTCACTAGGTTTCTTAGCGGCCTTCATTTGTTCCCGAAGTTGTTTGTATAGGAGGGCTTCTTCCTCCATCCTCGTTCTAAGTGTAGATGCATCCGGGACATCAATTGTTGCAATGACTTCTAATTTATCACCATAACTGGCTTGACCATTGTAGAGGTAATAATCGGCCCCCATTTTCACACGCAATATGTAATCAGTAGGATCGGATTTACGCCTCCCCCGATGTCTATTTCTGTGCCAGATACATGCGTAGTATTTACCAGCAGGTGGTGCTTTTCCAGCAGGCCAAACAACATTTTCCATCGCCGATTTCATTTGCGGTTTTGCATTCATTTCGAGGTCGAGTTTACCACCACAAGAAGATCGACGCTTCCCTCTATGGATAACATCTCCAGAAGGAGTTTTTATTATCAAATCGAGATCATTCATGTTGTCCCAAAGTAAACTGAATCTTAGGGCTCCATCAGCAGCCTGCAAAGTCTTTACGCGTGTTCGGAATTTCGACTCAGCTTCTATATTGAAATCAACATCAACAGGTTCCTTCTTCACTTTCTTGACAGCCTTCTCAACATATTCGATAACCCGCTCATCTTCCAATAATATCTCCAAAACCTGCGCTTGGATTTTTTCGAGTTCTTCTTGTTGTTCTTCGTTTACACCATCAATCACGACCGCCTCAACTTCAACAGATGTCTTCCCTCCCTCGATTTCCTTTCGAAGTTCCTCAAATCTTGCGGCTTGCTCACGCTCAATACGTTGTCTCTCTAATTCCTCTAGATAATCCAATCGTTCAAGACGGATATTTTCTAATTCTTGGCGTTGTTCTGCATTGACATTTTCCAATCCAACATCAAGCAACTGCTCAATATCTTCGATACCAGATAGTAAACCTAGATAACTATTGTATTGCTCTTCGAATTTCTCCCGCTTTGCAATCTCAATCAACTCGTTTCTGCACTTCATGCGCAATTCTAACAACTCATCCCGCTGAACCTCATTAACACCTTCGATTTGTATTGCATCTAATTCAAGAACGTATTCACAATCTAGGATTTCTACCCGCAATTCTGCATATACAAGATTTTCTCGTGCTATTGTAAACATTTCATTCAATTCTTTTTCCTGGATGGGATTGACACCATCTATGGTGATGGAATCCAACTCCTTGGAACTCTTAGCTGAGTCAATTAGTAGGCGCAACTCTTCAGCCCGAGCCTCTTCTTTCAGGTGCTTGACCCGCAATTCAAGAACCGACATTCGCTTTTCACGCCGCTCTTCTAGTTCCGCCTTCATTTTGG
Organism: Methanobacteriota archaeon; assembly: GCA_002722595.1. Lineage (GTDB taxonomy): Archaea > Thermoplasmatota > Poseidoniia > Poseidoniales > Thalassarchaeaceae > MGIIb-P. Next base: position 71,255 of record PBMO01000024.1, read on the forward strand.
TATTGACTCCAGTAAAGACCATCGCTTTGAGCTCGTCTTGATCCTCACAATCTAGTATCAAGTTTGACCATTCTTCAAATTTCTCCACCTCGCCACGTTGCCTTTCGATTTCCTTTAGACGAGAATAATAGAAATCATAGTGACTCTGCAACCTTTCTTCGGCTTCTTCACTGAGTCCACCCATGTCCAAGTTTTCAAGGTACGCAGTAGTCTGCGCCGCTTGTATCTCACGATACAGTTGTTCCTCTCTCCTAAGTATTTCGAGTTCGGACGACAATTCCCCGATATGTTTGTCAGCTTCCTGCAACTCCTGTAATTCTCTTTCGCTCATGGCTTCCATTTCTCGCCTTCGAACCCGTTGAATCTCATCTTCAAAGGACAACTGATAGAGGCGGTTGTAGATTTTCAGGAGAATCGCATGGCGATCATCAAGTTCGACCAGCGTTAAACCATCAACACTTAGAGATAACAACTCGAGTTCAGTTTCCGTGATATGCTTCTCACCCACGCCCCGAATCATTTCGATTAGTGAATTACACTCGAGAATTTTTTCCACAGACCTTTCCCGAATTGAGTGCCTTTCCATCGCAGCACCTTTCAATCTCTCTATTTGGTCAATGACTTGCTCCTTTTCGACATCATCTTGACTAGTGTTTGTTTGTACATCAGTCTGGAATGGAACCATATCTTGCTCATAATCTACTCTTGGAACGATGAATGAAGATGTCCCTCCACCCCTCGGCCCCATGGTTTCCCCATCTACATCAATATCGTCCATAGCCAGAGCTCTAATGATGGACGAACCAGTTCGTTTCTTAGCACCCAGGTGAGTGGATGCTTGCCAAACAAGAACAGCTGCGACAAGAGAAACAACAACCCAACCAATTGTTTGTTCCATCATTCATCCTCCTGCTGATCAACACTTTCTTCTTCCTCAACATTGCGTTTGGGAGAACTTTGCACATGAACTGGCCTACCTTGCTTCAGGTATCTGGCAACTAAGGCATCAAGCATCCGTCTATGCACATCTTCTGAGATGCCCAACTTCCGACGCTCATCCCACAACAATATCTGCTCAGTTTTTGAGAGAATTCCATCATCTAGGTAGACTTCAATTAGTCGACGATATGCATCCCGGTCGGATAAGGCATAAACTAACTGAGAACCATCGATTGAATCGGCACGGTGCTGAATTTGATTCCCCAAACTCACAGCTTCAGCATGAGTCATCTCTCTGCTGTCATACCGAGATTGTATTTCATTAGCGATAGCCTGTAAACCGAGAATGGTCATTTCACGATTGATACGGCGTTGATATTTCCGGCCAACCCTCGTCATTCGCATGTTCATGCCACCTCAAAAACACACACCAATCGAGGCGGTTCGTCATTCGTTATTTCTCCACGGTATTCGTTGGATTCATCTCCATTCTTAACCAGCACTCTATATTCGGTGGAATCAACTTCTGCGTGCTGCTCGAAATGCTCAACAAAGACTTTGAATTCACCCTTTGGCACAGATTTTTCTGGCCAGAAGATATTTTCAACAGGCTGCTCACTAGTGGGCGCTTCATTCATGTCAACATCTAATTGGCCCCCACATTTTGACAATTTGTTGTCAAAAGAGATACGCTCTCCCGATGGACAAAGCACACTTAGGTCCAAGTCGTTTTGATTATCCCATATGAGGCTAACTTGAACTCCACCAGATTTGGCATTTTCTCTATCCAAACGAGCTTGAAAATCATCATCATTTGTGCTACGTACTTCTTGACCACTAACTTCATCTAGAGCTGTAGAAGTTCTAACTCCACCTGTTTTTTGCTGCCACTCTTTCCCTATTTGCTTCAACAAATCTTCGGCATCTACATCTAACCTTTCAGTTGATATCGAATCATCCGGCGGAGCATTAACCGCCTCACCTTTCAATTCCGAAACCAGCTCTTCGGTTGCGGGACTAGGTTCAGGAGGCGGCTGATTCATTCGATTCAAGTCATCCTCCAATGCAAACCGATTCGGGCGTGGCTCCTCAACTTCCACAGCCGAAGAACGAACGCCACCAAGTCTACTTGCTTGCGCAGGGTTTTGTTCAGCAGTCAGAATCCTGTAAACTCCAAAGCCAAATAGTGTAGCAATGATGACGAATAAAGCATATGATTCCATTGCCATAACCTCACCTATACAACATCCGCCTCAAGAATAACCAGTGCCAGTGGAGTTACGCGATATTCCACGCGATTCTCAATAAAGGTCCTCTTTACTAGGCCAAGAGCCTGCATTCTTCCAAGAACACCGCTTCGCATATGTGGCATAACTGAAGCACTCCAATCGGCCTTGGTCCCAGGTCCATACCTCCTATTGATGCGTGCAAGCAATGAGGTTGGTGTATTCGAACCAACATGTATGCCATCCAAAACGTGGCGCATGAATTTCCATTCACGCATCATTTCAGTCCGAATTTGAGACAATACCAGAACCTGTTCATCTGCTGACAACGAAGGCCCTCTGTGATCTTCTTCATCAAGGACTGGATTGCTGAGGAGCGAGAAATTACGCCCCACTTCAGTAAATTGTACACGACCAATGTCAGAAATGCCAATCAATCCAAAATCAATCATTGCACCAGACGACTGTTCTGCATTCAAACCACTCTTGCGAATGATATACTGATTCAGGAAGCGATTAATCGCAGCATCACTTGAGTTGGGGAAAGAGGCATGTAACCTATCACCACGTGGGCGAGCATAATCTTCATCGATCATCCGTAAATAGTTCCGCAAAGAACCGACTCTATCCGACATTTCCTCTCTGAATTCTCTAATGGTTGGTCCGACGCCATCATCGTCAAGCAAAGACCACAGGACCCTACAACCAATTTTCAATGGCAATAGCCTGTTGATATGGCCTGACAAGGCACCACTTTGGAATGCCGAAACAGTTGCTTTTAGGGACAACCTTTCGGCAGAAAGCTGCAGCAATTTCAACTCATCCAGGGCTGGCTCACTGGTAAATGCAGCTTGGTTCGAAGACCTGTCTGCTGCTCGACTTTCACTAAGTATGGCTCTGCAATATTCATCCACACTCATGCCGTGCCGTTCGGCATCTTCGATCAATTTAGCAACCAAAGCCGCTGGTAACGACAATGCGGCCTCCATAGGAGGCTCCCTATTGAGCCGACTTATATTTATTCGTCTTTATTAGCGATTTTATCAATTAATTAGATTTAATTACAAATCAAAATTATGAACAACCGTCCAAACGCCGATCCCACCACCGAAACAAGCTGTAAACGAACATTTTCTGGCATTTATTGTGGTGAAAAGAGTCCTGGGTGAAAGAAAAAAACACTCAAAGAGGGAAATATCAAATATATTGTAATAAATAGTAATTAATACAAAAATATAGATATATTCACTAATTTAGGTAGCCTTGGACCAGATATATTGACGACATGAACGCCGCACGATTCCTCATGGACGAGGAACTCAGGCGGGTGCGCCAGAAATTGCTTGCCCTTTCCGAAAGAGCCCAACAAGAGGGCCACCCACTCCGTTGGTTTGAGGAACTCTATACGGAGGCCAATCGAGACTCTGGTGAGATACCCTGGGCTGCCATGACCCCAAATATCGCAATGGTCGAGTGGTTAGCAAACAGGCCAGACATCACAGGCAAAGCATTGGTTGTAGGGTGTGGTTTGGGCGACGATGCTGAATGGCTTTCTGCCGTTGGTTTTGAAACCACAGCTTTCGATATATCTCCAAGTTGCATACAGTGGTGCAAGGATCGCTTTCCCAACACAAATGTCGAATACCGTGTTGAGAATCTCTTGGATCCACCCAGTGAGTGGAATGATATGTACGATTTAGTCGTTGAAATCCATATCCTTCAGGCCATACCAGATTCAATTCGAGACAGTGCAGCTAATCAATTACCTGGATTATTATCTTCAAATGGGCATTTATTGTGTATTGGGCGTCTCTCAACAAGCAATATCCCTGATGAACCACCTCCCCCTTGGCCACTAACTCGAACTTGGTTACAGAGCCGGTTTAATTCATTGACAAATATTGTATTCCGCAATTTTGTCAAGGAGGAAACACCCTCTATCGACAGATACATTGCAGTATGGACTAGAAATTAAATCCATTTTCCTAGATCAGCCACATTTCTAATAACACCAAAACCTAGGGAATCCTCTAATGCTCTTCTCACAATACCAAAGTCAGAATCACGAGAAGCAACGAGAATACAACCAATATCACTTGTGTTAGTTTCTGCAAGCATGGCTGCAAAACACATAATGTCACAATCGCCCTTTTCAGGGTATATCGTTTGCCCATCAATGGAAGTCCGTTTTTCTTTACTTCTCGCATTGTGCATGGTTTTATCACTAGTAACTTTGTTGTACAACTGTGAATTTTCTAGTAGGAACGCTTTAACCTCACCTTCAAACTCTGCAATATTCTCTGTAGTGGCATTAGTTGCCCATGTACAATAATCATCCAAAACCTGCTTGCAAATCTTTGACATTTCCTTTTCTGTAACTGTTTCTACCCAGTGAACTTCATCGAGCCAAATATCTCCAAACAAACTTCGCACCCTTTCAGGATTTTTCATAACATTATGAAATTCGCCCTTTACTGCATTGGGAATTGTAATATCAATTGTTTTTGCTTTTGCTTTGGCTAGAAGATTTCTGTGTAATGATGCGTAGGAAGAGCTGACAACCCCTCCATCCGGATCGAGTAAATTTCCTACCATTTCTTTTGCTGCATCAATCAATAGATTGGTATCTAATAACACCAAAGGTCGTAAATCTAAACCCCTCATTTTTCTGCGATATCGTATTGATATCTTCTCTTCATTGACCTTGTAAATTGCCTTTTGACTACGTGACAATATACGTATTTCCCTGTTATCAAATACGCCATAATCCATAGCCCGCTCAAACATCAGCAATCCTTGAATTGGATCAGTTTCAGCAGCTTCTCTGGCCACACTTTCAATATCTTGTACAGATGCACCATCTTTCAGATAATTTCTGAAACGATCTTCTAGTTGACTTCGATAAGATCGTCGATTTTCACGAACGCCTCGAATAGCCGATAGAACACGGCCTTGCCAAGGGTCTCTTGGTAAACCATGTTTGTCTGGATAGAACATTAGAGAATCAAGTTCATCCGAGGCAAGCACAGTTTTCTGAACCTCAATTATCTCACCATCTTCTTGCTCTTTAGAAATAACTTCTGAAGATGAAGCGGCATCAAAAAGGCGTCTTTTCGCCGAATCAGACCGATCTTTTTGGGCGTCATCACACACTCGAAGATATAGTTGGAACAAACCAGTCAGAGCGGCTTCGAGTGCTGGTTGTTTTTCCAGCATATCAATTGCTTCGGAATATTTACCAGCATGTGCGAAATTTATCAGAGCCCTCCGCCCCAATCCAACTTGTTCTTCGAAATCAAACATCGAGTTTAAACTAGCCTTTCGCAACGACCGAGCAGCATCTTGACGCTTTCCTACCGATTCTGCAATTGCAGCCCGAACAATATCGTGCCAAGGCGATGAGGTTGCATGTACTCGATGCCACTCGGCAAAATTAGGGAGAGCAATACCTTCATGCTCGAGAACAATATGTCTAATATTATCTACAATGAATTTAGTAGGGCCTAACTCCACTAATTTTTCAAAACAGTCTACCACTTCAAGCACACTCTCTGGATTTCTATTTTCTAACAATCGCAGGGCTCTGTTCAACCGAAGTTTAGACAACACAGCGAGGAATAATTGCAACTCTACACCATGCATCTCTGAATCCTCAATTGAATTCTGCAGCGTATCGAGTAAATCTGAGGCCACTAGGCCATCACCACCCTTTAGCATAGCCTGTCTGCATTGATTTAATGCAAGTATACCACTTGTATCTAGGACTGAGTGTATTGCATCAATACTCTTTGCCGGCGCTCCTTCCAAAAGCTTGACCAAACCAATCGCAGTATCTGATAAAACTCCTTTCGATTTATTTGCTAAAGCCTCAATAGCATCGCTTCTTGCCTTGTTTATCCAATCACACAAATTTGCATCAGCAAACCCTGGAATTAGATGGTATACCAACAAAGTTCTATGCGGGTATTTTGAACCACCATCTTCGATTTTACGCATGATATTTGCAATATTTACAGCATCTCCCAACTCCGTGTATATGTCTAAGGCAACTTCCTGATTTTCCATCCATAAGTCTCCACCGCGTTGCTTCAGCTCATCGGTTGCTTTAGATCTCAAGTTTAGAGGTAGTGAGGTATTTTCAAGTATACTCGATAGTAAATCATCATCCAATTTTGGTACAACAAGAATCAACGCATCAATCAACGAATCATCATTGCTTTTTTGAATTAAATCCAGAACAATTCGAAGTGATGATGGATCTAATTGACCAATGCGAGGAACAGCACTAATTGCAGAATCAACATCATTTTCGGCCAGATAACATTCAACTAGCAACCATTCTAGATGCATAGAGTCGCCAGTTTCGCTTACAATTTCCAAACCTTCCAATATTTCAGTAGATGAAAGAGATATATCTTCAGGAACATTTGACCACGCTTCTAATCGCATTGCATTTGATAATGAGTCCTCATCTTTGGCAGATTTACAATCATTCCACACTGAAGAATCTCCGGAACGAAGCCGATATAGCTTGAGATGTTCTTTAGCGACATCTGCCCCTACACCCTCTTCAACGGCATCCAATTCCTGGATTGTATCTTCCATATTGAAATGTGCTTTAAGCAACGCTTTGACAAGCCTCATTTCATCGGGTAAATCATCGACAAATGAAGGATATTTCTTTATTTTCGATTTCCCAGAAAGAGATTTAGCAAATCGTAGGGTTTTCGCTTCAATATCAGCAGTAACTCTGAATGGAGGAGACACAAGTAGCCAATTGGAAAAACCCTTACAATCACTAGGATCAAATCGGGCCAATTCAAACCAGGTTGAACTATCTGTCGAATTTCCTGCAGCCTCTTCTTGCATTGGATAAACAGCCATTTCTGCTAGAAGTGAAGATTCCTCCCCCATTCGTGCCCAAACTGGATGTATACCGTTTGCACAAATCCCCCTCATTTTTTCGATTTCTAAATCAAACACGTCACTCCAATTTGCACTATTCAGCGACTTCTGGGCTAGCATGGAGGCCAATCGATAACCAGGTGAAGCCTTGGAGGACATCAAAACCTCCATTCCTTCAATCCAATCTTCAGTACTTGTCGCCAATCCCCTTCGTCCACGAGTGCGAAGCCTTCTTGAAGAACGGCCCTGACTCTTTGTGGATGAACCCTCGACTCGCCCAAAATCTTTGTTCAAGGCGATAAATAGCAAACCTTTCCAAGGCTTGTCAAGCAAATCCCAAGCTGGGTGATTAGTCGCCAAAACCTTGCGCTTATCGAGGGATTCACCGGCTTTTATAGCGGCGTTGAAACACTCAAGTAGATGGTCTTCCATACAACACCCTCCCACACCACGACAGCCTCTAGCGTTAGCACCCCTTCTATGAACACATCGTTCTTAGCGGTGTGACCACATATCTAACCAACAGGAGATATTTTCTTCAATATCGTCGCCCTTAACTCCCCTATCTTCCATCTTCTTTCCCATTGTGAGTGGTTGGATTCTACACCCACACGCATCTGCATGCCCCCCACCATCTATATCGAAGGCAGTTGCCAATTTAGTTAAATCAAACAATCCCCCATTTGGATGCAAGAATGAGTTGCTGTAGAACGATGCTGACAATGGCCATTTTTCGGAACCAAGATTCTCTGTGTGATAGCCATGAATTATCATACACGCATCGCATTTGTCGCCAAAATGAGCTGTTACAAGGTATCCATTTGTTCGAACACCAGTATCTTCGAGACGCACAATTGCTAGCCTATCGATAATTGAAGTATTGCCATCCAACATCGATTGCAGAGTGTGGAATTCCTCCATCGCCTCTTCGATTCGTAAACTGACCTTGCTTGTGGATTTTAACTGTTCAGGATCCAAACCTTCAGAAATGCAATCAAGTAGATATTGGCAGTAATCATTGTCATTAGGATTGATTGTGCGACCAATCCAAACAATGGGGTGATTTGATAGAAACTCTTCTTGAGTAATTTTGCCTCCATCTAAACGATCAACCATATCCAACCATGCCTCAAAATCACTTAAGTCACATATTTCCGCAAATGCATTGTAACAAACTCTCGCAGCACTAAGCGCCTCTTCCCATACAATCACTCGTCCATATTTGCCAGCCTCTTCTAGAGTATCCGGACTCGGCTTATTTGTCAAATGGTGATCTATATGTAATCCACAATGTGGATGGAACGGGAGATCTAAAACTGCGGTTTTCAAATCAATAATTGAATCTAAATCGCCCCGTCTGATTTCCGCGGGGTGACTGAACACAACCACAGCATCGGGCCAATATCTTTGCACAATTGCCGCTGAAATTAACCCATCCAAATCTCCATCAGCGACGATTTTTTCAATTGTCATCCCTGAAACCTTGCTCATTGTAGCACTCCCGAGCGTTGATTGTCTTCGAAGGTGGCTATTAGCGTTGGTGTACTTACAACTTGTCTGACGGGAAGCAATTTGTAGACCCACCTCTACCAACCAACATGGAGACGTCTTGCGGGGTGGTCCTCGTCAATTTCGGGAGTGTGCTTCTCCTTCAATATCCACAGGGTCATTGGGGTTTTCCAAAAGGCCATTATGAGTCTAAAGATGGAGCCTACCAATCAACAGCTTTGCGAGAATTAGAAGAAGAAACGGGGATTTCTGATGTCCGTATGCTTGAAGATTGGCGCATGCGAACCACTTACGATTTCAGCCGAAAAGGAAAGACAGTAGAGAAAGAAGTGTTTTGGTTCATCGGTGAAACTGATGAATATGAAATCAAATTAAGTCACGAGCATCGAAATTTCATGTGGTTAGACTGGGATGCTGCAGAATCTCAATTGACCTTCGAACAAAGTCGAGAGGTATTGCGTGGTGCCAAAGCACAATTGAGAGCATTGGGTCGTGAGACCTAATTTTGCATTCTCTTACCCAGAGGAACCCAGAGGACTTCTTCTTCACCCAATACATTAGAGCACCAACGAGTCAGTACAAAGAACCAATCGGATAAACGGTTTAAGTATGCAATGACAACATCTCTAACTGCTCCCTCGCCTTCCTTTTCACGCAATCTCATTGCACAACGTTCTGCCCTCCTAGCAACGGTCCTAACCACATGCATAGTTGCAGTTAAACTCGAACCAGAGGGCATAATGAACGATTCTAGAGGCACTAAATCTTCAGTCCAGACATCCATTTCCTGACAAAGTCGATCGGCTTGCTCCTGCTGAATTGTGACAATCATATCGGGTAATTCTTCAGGTAAGAAGGCACATTCTCCACCCACATCAAACAATTCTTGTTGAATAATGGCAATTTTAGGAAGTACTTCATTTCGCACTTTTCTTACTGTTGCTCTTGGACCACCATCTGAACCAGTCAACTCAAGTTCTTCAACCTCAGCCCTAACCATCCCAATAAACGCATTCAATTCATCAATCGTTCCATAGAACTCAACCCTTGCATCCGCTTTGGAGACTCTTTGTCCAGAACCAAGAGAGGTTTCCCCATTATCGCCGCCCCCAGTGTGCACCTTCGTTATGCGGACCATGTGAGTGTCGGAGCAGCCGGGGATGAAGTCCCTTTCGCTAATTCAAACACGTTCTGTGATTGGATTTGAAATAGATTTTAGTTTGAACTTTCGGAGCAAAACTGAACCCAAAAGTAGCCAGATTAGTAGTTCAAGTACCACGAATATCCAGTACCAATACCCAATACTTGCAAGCATTTCATTTGCATTGTAAGGTTCACCATTTAACCCCAAGTACAAAGCTTGAGATAGAAGATTCGCTCCAAACCAGATGAATATCACGAACCAAGTTATACGTGAACCCAAATGACTAATATTTGCTCCAAACATCTATTTTCATATCTAAATTGGTCTTTGGCATATTTAACTCAAACGAAAGCAACCCCAACACCCCCATCGTTTTGGCCACTTATTCACATTCATCATTGCTTGATTTCAGTCGATTTAAGCAAGAGTCGATTTGATCTAGCCATGCTTGCTCTACTGAATCTTCCCCACCCAATCTTTCCAGCAACTCAGTATGTTTCTTAGCAGAAACTAAATCTCCTTTGAAAGTATGAATTTTTGCCAAAGCAGCATGACTCATTGCATCCAACCAAGATTCATCAACACTCCAAGATTTCTCAAACATGGACACTGCCCCCCGCTCCCCGTCAATTAGTCCACGATCTAATTGCCTCAGAGCTGCTTGGGACCAAGATCTTCCTTGGACACCAATGATGAGGCCCTTCCAAAACAGGAATATTTCAAGCATTACAACTACAGTTGCGAGAACAAAACCAACAATCTGCTCAACATTATTGTATTCAGCCCAATCTTCTGTTAATACATACACACAAGACGCTACAAACCACATTCCTGCAAAAGGTGAAAGAATTACATCGCGATTTCTTCGATCATGAACAGATCCAATTATTATGCCAGAGCCCCCAAATAAACCAGATAATAGTGCTGGTAAATATGGCTCAGTTGCCCGTGGAGAGCTCATTGAAATAGCAAGTAATCCTGCAATTCCCATCATCATTAGGGCCCAACGACCACTTATTTCTGGGAAAGGTTGAGCCCTACTCATCCAAAGTAGGATGACAGACGTGCCGCCCAAGAAGACAACCCAGCCCCACATAGATTGCCGGCGTTTGTTCGGGTATTCAATTCATTCCGGTTCAACCGCTGGGTTCCCCATCATCTCCACGCCACCCAGGTTGCCAAAATTCTTCATTGTCCAACCAAGCTAACCAAGCATCTCCATCCGCTTTTAACAGACGATAGGCTCTTCGATCTAACCCTTGCAACAGTTCAGCATCAACTTCATCTTCGGCGTTCGCAGTTCGCCATTCAACCTGCATCTGTAAAATTCTCCTTTGTCCTTCAGCATGATTATCGAAATGTCGCTCACAAACTTCTCGTAATTCTGTAAGCCAATATCTTGTGCCTTTGATATGTACATCATCAATAATGACCTTCCGTTTGCGCTTGAATGGCCACCATCCCATGGAACTACTACAAAGCCGAACCATCTTGAGTCTTATCCCCAACGATGATGATGTTGCCCTTCTCAGCAATAGATATGGCACGTATTGTAGTACATACGCATGGTAAATCTCGAGAGAAGGGTTATTCTTCTCTAATATCGAAGTATACCGAACGCCTTGAAGGGAGAGGAGTCTCACATATATCCCACTCAGACAAATTGTCTCACGACGATTATGTCGCTCGAATTGAGGAAGCATCTTCTGGAGGGACTCTAATTCTTTTAGACGAAAAAGGTGAAAGCGGAACTACTGAATGGATGTTAAGTAATTGGAAAAAATGGCGATTATCTAACCAAACAATACATCTAGCAATTGGACCGGTAGACGGATTCTCAAAACGAACAGTGGAAGCTAATCAATTGATTTCTCTCGGCCCACTTACAATGACATATGAAATGGCAGCAGTCGTCCTTCTCGAACAACTCTATAGGGCTAGTGAAATCGATAGAGGGTCCCCATATCACAGGGCTTAACAATCGACGTATTCTACTGCATCTAATTCTCTAGAAATATCCACAACATTGTTTGCAGAGTCAACATGAATTATTGTAGGAGAATATTCAGCAATATCTTCAGATAAGATTCCTTCATAAGTCAATAAAATTACGAGATCCCCAGGATGTACTAAATGGGCTGCAGCACCATTAATACAAATTTTTCCAGAGCCCGCAGGTGCTTTGATTGCATAAGTCTCGAGCCTAGAACCATTAGTTACATCTAGGACGTGAACCTTCTCCCATTCTTCAATCCCTGCAGCCTCCATAAGATTCTCATCTATTGAGATTGACCCAACATAGTCAACATCTGCATGAGTCACAGTAGCTCTATGGATTTTAGAACGCATGACGAAACGCATGATTCCCCTCATCCACAGGGGCAGGCCAACCCCATATCAATATCTCTCCGAGGAAATCGAGAGCAGAATCACAACTTTTGCCTGTTTTGACGCTGTGCATCCAAAGCACAAATAGCAGCCATATGGACGACATCCCTAACACCATCTTCTCTTTGCAAAACATGCACAGGTTTTGCCATTCCTTCAAGGATTGGACCAGTCATTTCAGCGTCCCCAAGTCTCTGGAGTAATTTGTATGAAATATTTGCAGATGCTAAATTTGGGCATATTAGGACATTTGCTGGACCACCCAAACTCATGAATGGATATTGTTCTTGTATTTCCGGGATAAGTGCAGTATCTGCTTGCATTGGGCCATCGATAACTAAAGTCGGATCCAATTCCCTCGCTAATTCCAGCGAATCCTCAATGCGTTCACTCCTAAATTGTCCAGAAGAACCGAAATTTGAGAATGATAACAATGCAACTTTTGGTTCTACACCGAAGCGTCGTGCAACCTTTGCGGTTTGAACAGCAATTTCTGCAAGGGTTCTTGCATCAGGATAGATATTGATTGTTGCATCACCAATGAACATCAGTCTGCCTTTGATTGTCATCATGTATGTACCAACAACACGATGTGCATCGGAGGATGTCCCTATGGTCGCAAGACAAGGTCGTAAGAAATCTGGATAGTCTCGGGAAATGCCCCCAATAATTCCGTCAGCATCTCCCAATTCCACCATCATTGAACCAAACCATGGTCGTGATTTGAGCACTCTTTTTGCATCCGGATAGGTCATACCTTTACGCCCCCTCTTTTCCTGCAATGCATTTGCGTAAGCAGCCTTCCTCCTCGGGTCTTCTCGGGGATCAATTTCGTCACAAACGAAATCCAATCCAAGGGCTTCTTTCGCAGCAGCAATCTCGTGAGATCTTCCCAAAAGTATTGGGAAACATATGCCTTCACGGATACATTGTTCTGCCGCTTTTAGCATTGTAGGATGATCGCCTTCGGTGAATACAATTCTTTGCCTATATCTCCTAGCTTTCTCGATTACTCCACGCATAATCGAGCGCGTTAAACCGAGTCGACTTTCCAATTCATGCCGATATGTTTCCAAGTCGAAAGATTTCGAGACTTCAGAAGAAACCACCCCCTCTTTTACTGCCGCTTCAGCAACAGCACTAGCTTCCCAAATCAAGACACGTGCATCGAATGGTTTTGGGATTAGATAATCAGGACCAAATTGCAATTGAGTCCCTCCATATGCTGCCATCACATCGTCTGGGACGGGCTCTTTCGCTAATTTTGCCAAAGCCATGGTAGCTGCCATTTTCATTCCTTCAGTAATTTCGTCAGCTTGAACATCCAGCGCTCCACGGAAGATATAGGGGAAACCCAATACATTGTTGATTTGGTTTGGATAGTCAGACCTCCCCGTCGCCATAATTGCGTCTTCTCTGACAGCTGCAACTTCCTCAGGCATAATTTCAGGAGTAGGATTCGCTAAGGCAAAAATTAGTGGATTTACAGCCATTTTTGAAATCATTTGTCCAGATACAATCCCTCCCTTTGAAAGTCCAAGGAATACATCTGCACCAACTAATGCATCACTGATATTTCCATCAGGAACATCTCTTGCATATTTCGATTTATACTTGTTCAAATCCCCACCCTCTTTTCTTTTTGCAGTAATTATACCGTTAGAATCACATATCAACAGATTGTTTTTCTTTACCCCAAGTCGAATATAATGCTCAGCACAAGATAGAGCAGATGCTCCGGCTCCAGAAATGACGACTTTGATTTGACCAATTTTCTTTCCAGTAACTTCCAAGCCATTCAACAAAGCAGCACCTGAAATTATCGCAGTACCGTGCTGGTCATCATGCATTACGGGAATATCTAGTTCCTTTACCAATCTCTTTTCTATTTCAAAACACTCAGGGGCTTTGATATCTTCAAGATTAATCCCACCAAAAGTGGGGGCTATACGCTTAACAGTCTCAACAAATTCATCAATATCTTCAGTATCAACTTCAATGTCAAAGACATTTATGTCTGCGAACGCCTTGAACAGTAATCCCTTTCCTTCCATCACAGGTTTCCCTGCTAATGGACCAATGTTTCCCAATCCCAACACAGCAGTCCCATTAGAAATTACAGCAACCAAATTGCCCTTCGCTGTATAATCCATGGCTTTAGATGGGTCCTTCTCGATTTCAAGGCAAGGATATGCTACTCCAGGTGAATATGCGAGAGACAATTCATGCTGGGTTGAGTGTGGTTTAGTTGGTACGACGGTTATTTTTCCATGAGGTTCCATGGAATGATAATCCAACGCATCCTTTCGGAATTGTTCCTCGGTCATGATTCTCCCTTCTCTCTTCGGGGGCTAGCCCCCTCTATTCTCTTTCCCCTCAAATGAGGCAGAAGAAGAAGGTTAGAGAACTCCATTTAATCTACGGAATCCCAACCCCCATCATTGAAGTTCTATTGAATATTGGAACCATTATGAGGCGCACAAGAATTGTTGCAACGGTTGGCCCTGCATGCGATTCTATTGAGCAACTTTCACTATTGATTGATGCCGGTGCCGATGTATTTAGGTTGAATTATTCGCATGACCAACCAGAAGACAAGACTGTGATTTACGAACGTATACGCCAATTAGAGAATGAAAAGGAGAGGCCCATTGCAATTCTTGCAGACCTACCTGGGCCCAAATTGCGCCTCGGATCATTCCCAGGTGTCATACAACTTCGGCCTGGAGAAACCCTTCGACTCCATTGCGGCACCTCAAAGATGTCCAACCCCTCACCATCTGATCTACCAGTAGATTATGACGCATTGCCATCTGAAATTTCCATTGGCGATCCAATATTACTTGCAGATGGGTTAATTCGCCTCAAAGTGGTTGATACTGATAGTAATATGATTCATTGCACTATTGAAGATGGAGGCCCAGTTAGTTCTCGTAAAGGCGTAAACGTTCCAGGGACAATAATCGATCTCCCTGCAATTGGCCCTCGAGATGAAGCTGCACTGAATCACGCTCTTCAGAATGGCGCAGATTACATCGCAGTTTCATATGTCCGGAGCGTTGAGGATCTCAAGCCTGCAAGAGACACTATATCTCTTCATAATCAGCATGTTCCAGTAATCGCAAAAATAGAACACCCCGCAGCCTTAGACAACCTTGATGACATATTGGATTACGCTGACGCAGTCATGGTTGCGCGTGGAGATTTAGGAGTTGAAATACCACTCGAATCAGTCCCAATAGCACAACAGAAAATAATCGATGCTGGATTGTCAAGGGGCCAGCCAGTAATCGTAGCAACACAAATGCTTGAATCTATGACAATCAACCCCCGACCAACTCGTGCAGAAGTGAGTGACGTTTCTACAGCAATACGTCATGGAGCAACTGCAGTCATGCTATCGGGAGAGACAGCATCAGGTGACCACCCTATATTGGCAGTAGAGACAATGGCGAAAATTGCCCAATCATCAGAAGAAAGTTGGACATATGAAGAGGGCAGACCCACATCTTCTGAATTTCGCACTACAAGGGCAGTTGCCCACGCTGGAGTTGAGTTAGCAAGGGAATGTGGAGCAGTCCGAATAATTGTTGCAACAGAACACGGCAATGCTCCCAGATTGGTTTCGGGATACCGGCCTGGGATGCCAGTAACTGCAGTCACAGATCGAGTTAGGGCAGCACGTAGGACGTGCCTTTTACCTGGTGTAGATTCAGTACTTGTTGAAGAGAAGACAAGAGGATCTGAAACAATGCTGGGCGCTCTCAAAGTACTTGCAGAACGAGGAGATATTATGCAAGGAGACCTTGTAGTTTCTATATCGGGCTCGCCTTTAGCGATGCGAGGGGCAACAAGCACAGCCCGCCTGTATAGAGTAGGCGAAGGTGGACAAATTCACAGTTCAGAATCCTGATGGTATACAAGTATACCATGGACACAACCAACCATGACCTTCAAATGGTGTTGCAAGCCCAGCCGGGTTATGAACGCCCCAACTCGACGACGCTCGCTCTGCTTGGTCGCTCTGATGTTGATGGCATCTTGGACCCCCTTGGCCTTTGTACCAACCGCTAGCGCCCACGTTGGCATAGTTGCTGAATGGGGAAGTGGTGGCAATAACGACACTGGATGGATAACAATCAATGCAACAGGCGCGGATTCTTCTACAGGCCAAATGGGAATGGGCCATACATTTGTTGATTTTGCACCAGGTGCACAAGTTTCTAATTTGACATTTGAGGTCAGAGTCAATGGCTCAAATGGAACTTGGATAGAGGAGCCTCAACTCCTGCTCCCAGATGCTCCTGCAAGTATTCTCGATTGGCGCGGTTTAGGAGGATTTGGCCAACAGAATAACTTCATTAACGGAGATCCACATACAGGGCGACTATCACCAAATAGCGACTCAAATGCTGGGTGGATACTTCCAGGTGGTGCAACAATCAACGACGTCGTAGTCGAAGCACTAAGGCCTGCGGACCCACTTGTCAGTTTGTTCAGAATAGATGTTAACGTAATTGATTCCGCAATCCATCCCGATGATGGCCGATTGTATATTGCATTCAATGAATCCATTGTTCAACTTGATGCTAACAATGACCCACATGTTATTCACTGGTTTGATAATATTGAGCCATTAGATATGGCAATTGACCCAGCAACAGAACGCTTGCACGTCACTTGTAATGACGGTTTAATACGTGTCTTTTCATTGACTGACAGCTCATTGATTGGAAACTATACTAGCCCATTTGGTGATGTAGTTCATCAGATTGAATCAGTAGGCCCCAACTTCCTCATTGCTTCGAATGGAGCAAAACTTTGGCAAGTATCGTTATCATCAAACTTAGCATCTACTTGGATAGATGTTGGCACACTTGCAACAGATGGCTCTCCTGCAACAGACTTACTTGTGGTTAGCACAGATGTTTGGATAGCCACAGGTGGCGCAGGATTATTCCATTACAGCGGTGGTGGTATGGGCATTCAACAATATGATAGCCAGAATGCTCTGCCCAGTGATGATGTTGTAGAATTGGAGATGGCTGGTAATTATCTTCTGATAGGAATGGCAGATGCAGGCATCTCTCGAAGGGATCTTTCAACAGGTAATTGGGTAGCAACATGGAATACAGGGAATTGGCTATTGAGCGATAATATTGCTGACATATCTTCGATAAATGGCTGGGTACACATTTTGGCAGGCGACGCAGTATATTCTTACAACACCACGAGTTTTTCATTTGGATCTTCATGGTCATTAACTGATTTACAACTATCCCGTGAAGCAGGCAGTTCATTGATTCCATGGCCCAATGGAGGCAGTAGGAGTCCTTCCGACGATAGTGTACTGGTTGGTGATGGGTCCGGCATCTACACAGCTTTACGCCCACAGTTGCAAGGTCATGGAGCCACTACCTCGCCAGTAACTTGGCCACAAATTGTACTCGCAACAGGACCATCTGCAACGGACATGTCAGACACCGTAGAATTGAATGGAACGTTATACATCGTTGCCGAAGACACGATTGAAAGATACAAAATCAATCAATACAGTTGGGATTCTCCCCTTAACTCACCCGTGGGAAGCGCATTAACCACCATCGCTACAGATGGCACAAGCCTATTCGTAGGGACAGAAGGTGACGGTGTCATTCAGATGTCAATCGATGGTATTCTTACACAATCATGGGATACAAGTGACGGCTTATCAGCAAGTGAAGTTAGCGGTATAGAGTATGACCCATTCACGGGCCTTTTGGCAGTAATTCACCCATTCTCAGGAATGTCGCTGATTGATTCTAATTCTACCTCAGTACCACAAACATGGACATCGCAAACTGGTGGACTAGATAGCAATCGAATGAACTCCCTAACTGTTAGGGGAGGGATAGTTTATCTTGGTACTGAAGACGCCGGAGTGGAACGAATAGATATTGGCAACTCAACCCGCTTGACACCTTGGACATCAACAGGTCTTGACGACCTTGAATCCATGCCAATTGCAATTGATGGCGATACTCTTTACCTAGGAGTATTTGGGTTTGGCATCATAGTTTACAACGTAACTTCCGGTGAACAAATAGATCTGTTGCAAAGAACTGGAGGCAACGGTCCAGGTGGAGGTAACCAAATCCCTTCAAATGAAGTCCTCTCGTTGGCTGTTTTAACTTCTGGAACGATTCTTGTTGGTACGGATGACGGTGGTTCTCGTTACACTCCAACGTCTACCAACAGTTGGACAGAAATGGGTAGCACAGGCAATGAGTTCGCTGACGAATTCTATGACTGGGACTTCGATAATCAATACATTTACGCGGCTACTGAAACAGGAGTGTGCCAATGGTCACGGACCAATCTCGCATTCCAAAAGTGCTGGGATGACAACCCAGATGGTTTGCCCGCACAATTCGCTTATTCAATCGAACTCATTGAGCCTGGAAGGATATGGGTGGGTCATTACGAAGGAGCGGGTGTTATCGATGTCACCAATGATACTGTGATTAAAGCATGGCAGGCTGGTGTTGAAACAAACAATGCTAAATCAATCGTCATTGGAGATATTGCTTACATTGGTTATGATGGTCTGGGCATTTTACGCTACGACCTCATCAATGACGAATGGCTTTCACCTTGGGATTCAACAACCACCAATCTCCTTGAGAGCAACGGTGTTACTGCGATGGCCCAGGATACCAATCCCAACAGGATCTGGGTCGGAGGAGACATGGGACTGAATCTGATAGATGTAGTAAATACCACTCTAGTTGTGGATTGGGATTCGGGCAATAATGGGGGCGGAATTACATTATCCAATCAAGAACCAGCTGAGTTGGTAATATTAGGCAACACTCTCTACTATTTGCAAGTGAGATTTGGCAATAATGGATATTCTTCAAATGATAACGTGTATCGTTATGACATTGTGAATCTCACACAAGAATCTACTCTTGATGTTGGAAGTTCAGAAGGTTATTCTGCAATTGTTCATGGAATGGGTGCAGTTGGTAATATTGTTCACTTTGGCATGTCACCCACACAATGGTGGCAAGGTGAAGGCCATATGGTTCGATGGGACCACACAAATGATACTTGGATGGACTCATTCGAAGCGGATGGACAAGTTGAACGTGTCAATGCAAAATTCGCTGGAGATTGTGAACCGGCACCAACAAATTGTCATTTGTATGCGGCTTATGGAAATACACCCCTCCATCAAGTTGACATGAATGGTACACTAGTCCAATCTTGGGATTCGTCAGACATAGAGGGCCCTATTAGGGGAATAGTCACATGGGAAGGTGCAGTACTCTTTGGCACTGAGGATGGCGTGGCTCGTTACGATTACAATAACAATACTTGGTTATCAACTTGGGAGGAAAACAATGGTCTCCCCAACAACGTGGAAGAGGCAGTATATTCGATGGAGATTATCGGGGATGATCTATGGATCGCAACTATGTCAACAGGTGGATGGAATCGAAATTCAAAGATTTTGCAGTTGAATGGAACTACAGGACAATGGACCGTTCATGATGTTGGTAGTGGACAAATCCCAGAAGGTTATGGTGCTGATATTGGATTATGTAACAACATAGTCCATGTTGCCTTGAATCGCTGGGCAGGATGGGGTAGCCAAGGAGGCGTTGCTCGATACGACTTATCACAGAATACTTGGATTTCAGATTGGAACCAAGGGCAGGGAGGTTTGCCCCACGATAATCCAGTGGCAATAGCCTGTGATGAGTCCTATGATATTGTGTATGTTGGTTTTGAAGAAGGGGACGGGTCAATTGCACGCTATGATTACGTCAATTCACAGTTTTTGGCAGTACTAGATGAAAATGACCGCGTCATTAGCGAACCGATTTTTCCGGGAGCAATGCGACATTTCGGTGGCGGTTTAGTAGTCTGTCATTATGATAATGGTGGAATTACATACATTGGGACTACTGGCCAAGTAGTTACAAGTGTTATACCATTTTCACAAGGCTCCGAAGCCACAAGTATTGATCATATTCCAGGCGGCCAGGCATATGAATTTGCCATTGGAAGGGCAGGCGGCTCAAGTGGTTACAATAGAGTAGACAATCTAGATTCTACAGGTATTTTCCCTGGTGCATGGGACAATCTTGCAACACTCTCGACAGGTCGTATTGCTGAATTCACAGGAAACTCGACACATATTTGGGCTGCACCGATTGATGATTTCACATCCACATATGGTTCAGCTATTCTTGAAGGCGAGCGTGGCGCTAATGGGGCGATTGAATGGACTCGTGCTTGGAACATAAATGCAGAGATCATTAACGAAATCACACTCCAAGATGACATACTCTGGATTTCGACCAGTGGGTTGGGGCTTTGGGAAATTAATCTCACCACAGGTGTTCTGACACCTACAGGATTCCCTCTACATGGGCAGATGGATGGCTTGAGTTGGTATGGCGATGAATTAGTAGTCGGGCTGATGGGTACACCTGGAACCGCAGCCGGTGTTCAACGGTATGACACAAACACTAGTCAATGGGGCGCAGGAAAGATTTCGGCAGGTTTGCCGAGTAACTATGTCCGAGATTTCGAGCGGATTGGCGATTTAGTATACATTGCCACACTATCTGGCTTAGGAATTTGGAACCTATCTGCTGATGATTGGGAAGACCCAATGACAACTGCTGATGGCCTTCCAACACCGTTCATCAATCACCTTGATTCAGATAATGGCACACTCATTATTGGAACCCCATCAGGCCTACTGACTTATGATTCAAATCAAGGAATCACAGCTCTCTTCGGACGTAATCAAGGCCTAGTCGGCGATACAGTAAGTGGAATTGCTAAGTTAGTAGATTCAAGTGGTCAAGTCAACCTCTTTGTTAGCCATGACGGAGATGGGCCGACACGCCCAGGATTCAGCGAAGTTACACATTCTTCGCAGACATATACTGTCCAAGATACGACTCTCATTGATGTATTGCCAAGCAACACTATCACGGCATTAACGAGTGATTGGTGGGGCGTACACATTGCTACAGATCAAGGTCCAATGATGCATTGGAATGGTCAATCAGCAGAGATGGAACAAGGAGCTCCAAGATCCGCCTTTGCTAATTGGCCAATTACAGATATGTCTAGTGACGGCCAAAACATCATTGCAATTTCAGAATTTGGTGTTGATAGGATCAATCCAACCAACCCATTCCATCCAACAAATAGACTCATAACTTATGCAGGATTATCGGCATCAACCATTTCATCTACTGGAATTTATGTTGTTGGTGATGATGGTTTGCATATATGGGGTCAAGCACCAGCATTTGTCGAGAAGGAGCGTTCAGAAATTCGTCGAGCCACTCCACTTCTCATGAATTTTGGTGGAACAGCATTTGATGTTACAGATGAAGCAAGACCCGGAAACACAATCGCCTTGATTGACCCCTCAAACCCCTTGCTCTTACCACTATTCGGTTCGCCAGGACCTGGCAACATTCCAATGACTCAGGACATGCTGACAATTACGAGTCCAATTAATGGTGCAGCAACATGGGTGTCCAGTACAAGGCTGAATTATTCAGGAACTTGGGACTTAGCATCTTTAGATTCCAATCTTGAAGGCACAGTGCAGACGGCAATCAGGAACAGTGCACTATCATCAACAGGACGTAGTCTGCATATCCAATTGCAGAGCCCTCAAAACGGTTCACTTGAAGTTAGATTAACCTACGATTGGGTAAGACTTGAAACCCCTTCCGAATTGATTGATTTATTTGACCGACCAAATGATGGGGGCAGTATTTTGACTGCACAATGGACAGTTACTCAGGATCATTCCTTTGCTGCATATCGAATATATCTACGCCCAGATAGCAATTGGACAACACCTCCAACTGCTGCAGAACTTCAGCAAGAAACTTGGGATGCAAGGCTCCCAAATTGGCAACGAGAATCAACTGAACTAAATTCCCACGGAGGTCAACCACTTGTGGATGGCACCCCTTATTGGGCCGTAATAGTCATAGAATATCCGGATGGAAGTATAGGAGAACCAAGTCCACCAATTGGTCCGGCCACGCCTACAAATGAAGTTCCTGCGCCACCAGAATGGGCGACTGGCGGCCCGGTGCCATATGAGGACGGAGGTCAAGATGGCGATTTATTCCTTGAATGGGCACCATGTACAGAATTGGATGCCGCAGTGACTCGGATATGGCCATCTAAATTCCCAATTAACGGCAACCCAACGGGTCAGCGATTTAGTCTGGATCTTTCTCATGAAGCAGGGAATAATACCACAATCAGCCCCCCGAATGGAGCTGGTCACGCATTTTGGGTTGCATTTACATGTGTTGATGAAAGCGGTCAACATGACCCAGAAAATGCAACCATTATTGGACCAATAATCCCAACAGGTGGTGTTGATGATGGCATCCCTCCGGCGCCAATTGAGGACATCGCAGCATGGGATACACCAGATGATGAGGGCGGTAGAATTAATGTCAGTTGGACGGCTAACTTAGAAGATGATTGTTCATGGTATACCGTTTTCGCCATCCCAGCACAATCCGAATCACCACCTGACTGGGCAGATGATGCTGAGATTGCTGAAATTGTAGTCCCATGTCTGAAGCGTGATGCCGAATCAACGACAATTGAGGTCATCATCGATGACATTAATGGGGCTTCGATTGTGGATCAACAGCCATATTGGATAACAGTGGCCGCCTCCGATAATTGGGGTAATGTTGATCATTGGAATGTCACCTGGGTTCAGGCATTTAGCGTTCAGAACACGATAGGCGTTAATCCACCACCACGTGTTGAAGATTTGCAGGCTTGGGACCATCCAGATGATGATGGAACAGCAATTGATGTGGGTTGGGCATCAACATTGGTTGATGATTTTGATTTCTATGTGGTATGGGCGAGCGAGCACCCTGTCGACAATGTAGCATTCAAATGGATTGAGTGCCAAGAAGACCCTTCTTCTTGTGGTCTTCTAGTTGTTGATAGGCAAACAGGTCCTAGAGGCGGTCCTCTTGAAATAGTGCTTGAGTCGGCATTGTATGGTGGCAACAGCCTTGAAGAATCAACTCCTTCGGAGATAGTCCCTGACCAACCAATATGGGTTACAGTAACGATTCATGACATCAAAGGAAATGCATTCCTAACCAATTTGGGAGATCACATGACGTTGGTTACTCCTGTTGATAATTCAGGAGATGTGATTGCCCCTGATCGTCTGCAAGAACCCGACGTTGTTGATAGGCCAGACGACAATGGTGATGCCCTTCTTGTCAGTTTTGAAGAAAGTGTAACTAGCGATTTAGATCGCTATGAAATATATGCAGATATCATCCCATTCGAAGATGTAGGCTCACGTCAACCTGCAATGACTATTATGCGCGATGGGAGTATTTCTGGAGGCAATGGACCTGGTGGTAATGGACCATTCGGGCCCGGTGGACGTCAACAATCGATGATAGAGAATGTAGAACTCACACGGCTTTCAGACGGCCGAGATATTGAGCCTGGCGTAATGGTGTGGGTCGCCGTTGTCCCAGTTGACTCGTCAGGCAATGCATGGTATTCTGACCTAAACGTGGGCCAAGCAACAGCAGTTGACGACAGCCTCATAGATCCAGGTTTGCACCTCCCAGAAATCACAGGAATAACCGCGACTTGGAATGAAGACCGAGATGAAATCACCGTGGAATGGGACGAATCTAATGATCCCAAAGTAGTTGGATACATCGTTAATTTGAATCCACAGTTTTACGAAGATGTCCGCCTAGCTTGGTATCAATTTGACATGGTACAAGGAACGCGTTCAACTATCTCTCCAATGCCTTTACCTGTAGAAGGAACAAATAATTCCGATACTTTTGATCTCAACGGGACATGGTATGTGTCTGTGGTGGCATACGACGGAGAAGTAAATCGATTTGGAGTATTATCGGTTCCAGTCGATAACTGGACAGCAAGTAGTGACCAATCTGGTATTGACATTGAAGAGGAGGGTTCAGGTGCTTGGTGGGACGGATTAAGCGCTCTAGAATTGGCCTTAATCGCTATGCTAAGTCTCATGATAGTTCTTCTATCACTAATTGTTGTAGGTCGGTTAAGAAAGCCAAAGTACGACCCATTACAACACGCTACACCCAATTGGGAATTACAAGTAGAAGATTGGGGAGATGACAATTATGCGGTACCAATGCAACCAGAGGTTGATTTTGCAGAGACGTTAGTGCCCGCAGCAACCTCCATTGAACGTGCACCCCAGCCCACATCAAACTACACACCAGCTACAGGCGTTGTAGATGACTTAGAATCACTTTCCAGCGACCTGCTAGGGGAGTCTAAGAAGGAAAGTGTAGATACTTCGTTCCTCGATGATTTGCTGTGAACCTAGGGAGTGCTTTGAAGCCGAGAACCCTATCCCCGGATTGGTTTCTATGAACGCAGACACCGCACCGGATTCCTCGGTTTTCACCACACTGCGTTGGAATGGCACCTCTGTAGCATGGCTTGATAAACACCTAGAGAGATTAGAAAAGCATGCTAAACGCCTGTCAATCGACTGGCCAGTAAACATTTCAGAAAAAATCACTCAAGCCAAAATTGATGGACATGGAAATCTATGTCGAATTCAATTAAACAGAGATGGGACAATACAGCTACGACTCCGAGAATCAAACTATTCGAAATCCCCATTGACTGCTGTGTCGCACCCTGCTCCTCGCTTCCTACAAGTATTCCAGGGAGCGAAGCACGCCGATTGGGAGGGTTACTCAAAAGCCCGTCAAACTTCAAATGAGGCCGGTGCCGATATTGCTTTGCTAGTTCACAATGGTGCTGTTGTAGATGGTGATCATTGTACCCCCATAATCTTGGATTCTGATGGAGTAGCGTTTTCACCTTCTCTCGATGGCGGTGGCGTTGATTCAATATCCCTCGCAGTTTTAGTTCCTGCAATTGAGAAAGCGGGGATTCCATTTCGTCGCGCAAAATTGACTGAAAACCTCCTTGGACGAGCCAATGAGTTGATAGTTGTTGGAACGGGTGTAGGGGTTGCCTGGTTGAGTGAGATCGACGGTCAGAGGATTGGGTCCGGCACTCCCGGTAGATTGTATGAGGCATGCAAGGTTGCTTTTGAATCTGAGTTAGAAAAAGCATGGACACAATTGAGGTGACAATTTGCGGGTAGAATGTTGGGTGGAAAATAAGGAGAACATCCTCCTTGATTTGATACATAAAATCCGACATGATGTCATTGCAGGAAACCAATTTGGAGCACCAGATGAACTACTTTTTCATTCAGGTGGACCCGAGCATGACCTTGCCAGAAAAAGTATGTTGTTAGGTCCAGCCAATCGACGATATATCGTCCGACAGAAACCCACGAGAAACCCCTCATCTGCATTATCTCCATTGAAAGGAGAACTAGATGTACAACTAGCCCCAAGTTCGATGGAAATAGAAGTTGAAGAGTGGAATGGACTTTGGAAATATTCCCACACGATAAGGGGGGCAAATTTATCAGAAGCCCTTCGAGAAATCAGTTCTGAATTACCACCTCTTGTCAGCGAAAGCGGCATTCAAGCTGGTGGCTTGGCAGGATTGTTGAATTACGATATGGTTCAATATACAGAACCCATCTTACTAACCCACAAACCTCGAGAAGAATCAGTTTTGATGATTCTTTATCGTGCAGATAGGTGGATAATTTACAATAGGGACGAGTCAAAAATCGAAATTTTGTCTAGTATTGATGATGATCCATGGGCCGAATACATGCAAGGAATACTTGCAGAAGGAATACCCGAAAGGCCCGAAGTTGGCAAACCAACCACTAGAGTTCCAATATCAGAATCCGATGAGCACCATGCAGAAAAAGTGAGAATTGCTCAAAGCGCTATCCGTCAAGGTGCATTATACCAACTGAATTATGGGAGGATTT
This sequence comes from Methanobacteriota archaeon, assembly GCA_002722595.1. GTDB lineage: Archaea > Thermoplasmatota > Poseidoniia > Poseidoniales > Thalassarchaeaceae > MGIIb-P. The sequence goes on from PBMO01000024.1 coordinate 97,323, forward strand.
GGCAAGAGGAGATAGACGACCCTTGGGATGTATTTGAACGTCTAAATCGTGACAATCCTTCACCATTATCTGCTTGGTTATATTCTCCAGATCTCAAAATTAGTATTGCCAGTAGCAGCCCAGAACTGTTGTTATCTCAAGATAACCAGACAATAACAACGCGTCCAATAAAAGGCACACGCCCCCGGGGAGATGATGCTGAACATGATGCGAATCTGAGGGGAGAACTTGTTGGAAGTGAGAAAGAAATTGCCGAACACTTGATGTTGGTAGACTTAGAAAGAAACGATTTGGGCAGAATCTGTAAGACTGGTAGTGTTTACTGGAAGAGATGGCGGATAGAAGCATACCCACATGTACAGCACATGGTCAGCGAAGTACAAGGGACTCTACGTCACGACAAAGACGGTTTTGATGCTTTACAGTCACTTTTTCCAGGAGGTAGCATAACAGGTTGTCCAAAGAGTGCAACTATTGCTGCAATCGACGAACTCGAACAAACACCTCGGAGTTCATGGACAGGTTCGATTGGGCACATTGATCCACGTACGAAGATTTCACAATGGAATATCTTGATTCGAACAATGGAATCACATTTTGATGGGGATTCATGGCAGGCAACAGTTCAAGCAGGGGGGGGTTTGGTCATTGGTTCCAACCCGATGCAAGAAGTCGAGGAAGCTAAATGGAAGGCTCAGGCAATATGTCAGGCCGCTTGGAATTACTCTCCCGCAGGAATAACTCCACAGACTCCTCAAGGATCAACTTCAGTAAGTTTGCACCCCATACCTCCTATTACTAACACAATTAGACAACTAATTGCAGGTAGAGAAACAGGTTTAATCCGTGTTGTAGAGCCAGAATATCCGGAGCCAATTATCTGGAATGATAATGTTGAACTTATGAAACCAGAAATCAAGCGGGTTTTATTCGTGGACAATCTAGATTCGTTTTCATGGAATATTATCCACACGCTAGCATCGAATAGTGTAGAAGTCATTGTAGTACCTGGTAGATCAGATTTGTATGATGCAAGTTCCTTACTCGCGGAAATCAGACCAACACATCTTGTGTTGGGGCCTGGGCCCGGGAGGCCTGAACAATCAGATATCACAATGCAATTTGCTAATCTTGCAGTTAATGGAAAGACGCCCCCAACATTGGGTATTTGTTTAGGTCATCAAGCGTTGGGTTTAGCCGCGGGTTGGGAACTTACACCAAGCAAACTCGGTGCTGTACATGGAGTTCCAGATTCGGTGATAGGGGCAACAAGCCACCTAATTATGACAAGATATCACAGTTTATCGTTAACACCCACCAACGACCATCTAAAGGTTACAGAATGGGACGCCAATACTCAGAGCATCGTCATGGCTTTAGCACACAATGAGCACCGAATCTTTGGCGTCCAATACCATCCTGAATCTGCAGGTTCAGTTGGAGGAGAAGCGATATTCGACAGATTCCTTTGTCAGTAAGCCTGCGAAGCGTTCAAGAAATGTCTGCTATTGGATTGTACGATGGCAACCTGTAGGCTGTGTAAGGGACAGTATCCACAGGACCAATTCATTGATGGCAACGGGCCCCGTTATCTCGTGTGTGTGCGCTGTGCTGTCGACGAAGGTTATCTCCCAGAAAACGAGGTCAACAGTTTGTATGATGATCGTACATCAAGAGCAAGAATGGCGCTATATGCTCGCCGATACGGGCCAATGTTTTGGGTCGTCGCAGGATGGTTTTTCTGGGCACTGTCATTTAGTGCAATTGAATTCTGGGGGACATTGCTACTCGTCGCACTCATCGTGGGAACAGTATCTACTCCAGTACTCTTTTTCTTGAGGACTGCTAAATTCCAAGCACAGCTGCGTCGTTTAACACCTTGATGGGGCAAAAGGGTCCTATTGGCACATTCTTGATATAGGGTCAATACCAGCGCTATGGCAGAGGGAACGCAGGGTTCCCTATGAACGACCGTGAAGGAATTGAATCAAATCGGAGGAAAAAACAGGCAACTGCAAGGAAATAACGGATGTGGCAACAGCCCACTTACGCTAGATAGCGAGCCGTTTTTCCGGTTGCCATTGAGTATTAACTCCGGCGGTAGCCTTCGACCCACTAAAATCCCAGAGTCTGAGTCATTAATTTGGCAAGTCCTGGAAAGAGAGAACAGTGGGTTCTCTAAAATGGTTTACAACAAAAAGGAAGTGTAATGAAAATGAATAAGCGAAAGAACCTGAGCATGCTAGTGGCATTGTTTCTCGTATTGATGACAGCATCGTCTGTTGTCAGTGGTGATGGTACCGACCCCCTCGACCCGTCTGATGGCGGCGCCGACTGGGATGGTGACGGCCTAACCAATGCAGAGGAACAATCCGCAGGAACGGATATGACCAAGCCAGATAGTGACGGCGATGGCCTGCCTGATGGGTGGGAAGTCTCAAGAGGACTAAACCCCAACAACGCAGGAGACGCAAATAGCGATTCTGATAATGATGGTTTGACAGCTGCCCAAGAATACGCACAGGGTACAAACCCTAACAGTGCGGATACTGACGGCGACGGTCGACCAGATGGCAGTGATCCTTTCCCAAACGATCCGAATGATGGTGAGTACTCTGATTCTGATGGCGACGGTATTCCGGACGCCTATGATCCAGATTACCAAGACGCTGAAACTGGCTCCGGAAACGGTGGCACAGAAGGTGGCGGAGAATCTGAAGATCAGGGTCAAGGAGAAGGTCAAGGTCAAGGTCAAGGCCAAGGTCAAGGCCAAGGTCAGGGCCAAGGTCAAGGCCAAGGTCAAGGACAAGGTCAAGGCCAAGGTCAAGGCCAAGGTCAAGGCCAAGGTCA